>DASQLD010000067.1:0-3572 GCA_035630195.1 Bryobacteraceae bacterium | reverse complement strand
GCCCATCGAGGGCCGTAGTGATCCACATCGTCCTTGGTAATCGCCAGTGGCGTGCCCCCTGCCAGAAGCCGGAGCCAGATTTGGCGTTTGCTCCCCACTTCGGCGACGAATACTACGCTCTTGCCGTCAGGCGAAATGGCTGGACTTTCCTCCAGCCCAACGAAGTCCGTCAACCTGTGAACTTGAGTTTGGGACCGTGCTATGGGCAGGGCGAGCCGGTCGTGTAGAAACCAGCCGGCTATACCGGCTAAAGACGCGGTTGCCAGAACTCCTGTCCAAAAGGCTTTCTTTCGCTTGGGCAGGACCGGCACCGAAGCCGGCGCGGGCAGCTCAGTCGCGTCTTTTTCTTCCAGCTCCAACCGCGCGTCACCGATGTGCCGCAGCCTTCTCTTTGGATCGCGTCTAAGGCACCGTTCGATGAGCAGGCGAATACGTCGGGGAGTCGATGACGGAAGGCCATTCAGATCCGCATCATCCCCGGTGATCTTGAGCAGTGTGTCGGCTAGAGTGTCCGCCGCGAATAAGCGGTGGCCAGTAAGCGCCTCATACAGGACGCACCCGAACGCCCAAATATCCGTTTGTTCATCGCATCTGATTCCGCGCGCCTGCTCCGGGCTCATGTAGCTGACAGTGCCGCTCATCGTCCCCGGCTTGCTGAGTTCATCGCCCATAGGTAACGTTTGCGAATCAGTTGTTCGGGCTAACACCGATTTTGCGAGTCCGAAGTCTAGAACCTTCGCCTGCCCGTCAGGTGTGATCATCACATTGGCAGGCTTGATATCTCGATGGATGACTCCTCGTTCATGCGCTGCTTCGAGACCGGCCGCTATTTGACGGCAGATCGATAACGCCTCATCAAGCGGCAGCGGGCCGCGGCGAAGGCGCTCGCTCAGATTCTGTCCGGGTACGAGTTCGAGCACGAGCGCCCGTACTCCGTCCGCGTCCTCTATGCCGTAGATTGTCGCGATGTTTGGATGATTCATCGCGGCCAAAGTTCGCGCTTCCCTCTCCAGCCGCACCATCTGCTGCGGATCGTCTACCACGGTTTCCGGCAATACTTTGACGGCAACGTCGCGCTTTAGGCGTGTGTCTTCTGCCCGATATATGTCGCCCATGCCCCCCGAACCGAGCTTTCCAACGATACGGTAGTGGCCGAGAAGCCTGCCGATCATCTTTGGCTCAAACCTTAACCATTTGATTGGAGTCGGGGCGCAAAACTGCAGCGGCGAGCCGAACGGCTCGCGGCATCAAAGAACAACGAAGCTATATACCTAACGCCTTTTCAACCGCCGCCGCCATTTCCGGCGATTCCGGCGTTACCTTCGACTCAAAACGATTCACAATCTTCCCATCCTTATCGACAAGGAATTTCGTGAAGTTCCATTTCACATCTCCACCGGTGTTCTGGGTCAAGTAGCCGTAAAGAGGAACCATGTCGTCACCTTTCACGGACACCTTGCTCATCATGGGGAAAGTGACGTTATAGTTCCGAGAGCAGAAGGTCGCGATCTCTTCGTTAGTTCCAGGTTCCTGACCTCCGAAGTTATTCGCGGGGACGCCGACGATGACAAGACCCTTATCCTTGTACTTCTCGTATAGCGCTTGCAGGCCGGTGTACTGCTTGGTGTAGCCGCACTTGCTGGCTACGTTGACCAGTAGGACAGTTTTACCTTTGTACGCCGACAACGGCGCAGGCTTGCCGTCGATCGTCGTGAGAGAAAATTCGTGAACGCTTGAGGCTGCCATAAGAGCTGCCGGAATCAGAATAGCTACGGTGGATCGGAGATTCATGTATAGGTCCTTAGCTCAGTGTACCTATAGAATGACGGCATGGATCTTGGGATAACCGGACGTAGAGCGATCGTGTGTGCCGCCAGCAAGGGTCTTGGCCGGGCATGCGCGTTCTCGCTTGCACGCAACGGAGTCGACATTGTTATTGTTGCCAGAACCGCCAATACCTTGAATGCCACTGCGGAGGACATTCGTCGTGAAACCGGCGTTATTGTAACAGTGGTCCCTGCAGATATTACGACGACAGAGGGCAGGGAAGCAGCCCTTGCGGCCTGCCCCGCGCCGGACATTCTGGTGAATAACGCCGGAGGCCCGCCTCCCGGTGACTTTCGAGACTGGTCGCGCGAAGACTGGATTCGCGCTCTCGATGCCAACATGCTGACGCCGATTGAACTCATCAAGGCGACAGTCGACGGGATGATGGACCGCGGCTTCGGCCGTATTGTCAACATTACTTCCAGCGCCGTGAAGGCGCCCATAGACGTGCTCGGATTGTCGAACGGTGCTCGTACTGGACTAACGGGATTTGTAGCCGGAATTTCACGCAAGACTGTTCGGCGAAATGTAACCATCAACAATCTGTTGCCTGGACCGTTTGATACAGATCGGCTTCGTTCCAATGCACAATCCGCCGCGCAAGCGTCCGGCAAATCTCTTGAAGCAGTTCTCGAGGAGCGCAAAAACACCAATCCGGCGGGGCGCTTCGGAGATCCTTATGAATTCGGCGAAGCATGCGCCTTTCTTTGCAGTTCCCAAGCCAGCTACATAACGGGGCAAAATCTTTTGCTCGATGGCGGCGCCTTTCCTGGGACCTTCTGAACACATTAAAAAACAAGGTAAAATTGGATACATATGCGTCGCATCGAAATCGCAGCTGCAGCTTGTGTGTTCGCGCTCGCGATACTGCCTGCCGGTGCTGCCGAACCCGACTTTACTCGCGACGTACAGCCTGTTTTTGCAGCGAAGTGCGCAGCCTGTCATGGCTCTGGACAACAGATGGCCGGACTACGGTTGGACAGCGGGGCCGGTGTACTGAAAGGGGCTCATTCGGGCGCGATTGTCACACCCGGAGATCCTGCGAAAAGTAGACTCCTAGAGCGAATTACTAGCGCCAAACCCGGATTCAAGATGCCTCCCGCGGGCGCTCCACTGTCTGCTGCCGAGATCGCGACGGTGCGCGCATGGATAGAATCTGGCGCCAAGGCGCCGGCCGACGCGAACGCCCCAGTCGTTGTAAGTAAGTCCTCGCATTGGTCGTTTCAACCGATCCACAAGGCGACTCCCCCTACGGTCAAGCAGACTTCCTGGGTTCGCAATCCCATTGACGCGTTCGTTCTCGCCCGGCTCGAAGCGGAGAAACTGGAGCCATCACCGGAGGCTTCCCGAACAACGCTGCTGCGGCGCGTAAGTTTCGATCTCACTGGACTACCACCAAATCCCGCCGAAATTGACGAGTTCGTCAACGACACCTCACCGAATGCCTACGATAGGGTGCTCGACCGGCTCTTCGCATCTCCTCACTATGGGGAGCGATGGGCGCGCCATTGGCTCGACCTGGCTCGTTATGCCGACAGCGATGGTTTTGAGAAGGATCTCGTTCGGCCATACGCATGGCGGTATCGTCACTGGGTGATCAATTCGTTAAACCAGGACATGCCGTTCGACCGGTTCACGCTGGAACAAATTGCCGGCGACCTGCTGCCGAATTCTTCTGTCGACCAGCGTGTCGCCACGGGATTGCATCGAAATGTGCTGACGAATCGCGAAGCAGGCGTCGATCG
>DASQLD010000066.1:0-15881 GCA_035630195.1 Bryobacteraceae bacterium | reverse complement strand
TATTACAAAAAAGCAGGAATCAATGCGACACTCGCTCTACTGTTAAACTCGCTGATTCTGCTCGCGGCGCTTGCTTATCTCGGAGCTGTTCTAACATTGCCGGGTATCGCGGGTGTGATTCTCAGTATTGGTATGGCGGTGGACAGTAACGTGTTGATCTTTGAGCGCATCCGGGAGGAACTACGTGCCGGCAAGTCCGTGATCGCTTCGGTGAGCGCAGGATTCAACAAAGCCTTTTTAACCATCATCGACACTCACGTGACAACGGTGGTGTCGTGCGCCTTCCTCTTCCTGTTCGGAACTGGCCCTGTACGTGGTTTCGCCGTAACGCTGGTGATTGGCCTGATAGCCAATGTGTTCACGGCTGTTTTTGTGTCGAAGTTTATCTTTGACGCGGGTTTCGCGGGCAAACGCGAAGTATCAAAACTTAGCATCTAAGGTCCAAAGGACGCCTTAGTCGGGAACTAATGTCTGGACGTGGTGTCTAAAACTCTTAGATGCCATTGCGATCGGAAGCATGGAACTTTTTAAAGATACAAATATCGATTTCCTTGGCAAGAAGTGGCCGTTCATCATCCTGTCAGCGCTGCTGCTTCTGGGTGGACTCGGTAGCCTCATTGTAAAAGGGGGCCCACGCTATGGCATTGATTTCAAAGGTGGCGCTCTTATCTACGTGAAGTTTGCCCAAGCCCCGCCCATGGAGAAGCTCAGGTCTGCCCTCGGTAGCCGGCTGCCAGGCGGTACTCCAGACATCCAGGAAATCACCGGTACAAACGAGGTCATCGTCGGAACCGAGTTACACGGGGACCGCTCGGCCGATGAAGCCAGGAAGATTATCGTGGATACACTGGCGCAGACATTCGGCCAAGCCGGCAGTGGTAAGTTGGACCTTAACAACACTTCCGAATCCGATATCGCCAATCTGATCCGGCTCGCCACGCAGCGCGGCGGTCAGACGCTTCCGGAAGACCAGATTGTGGAAGGCGCCAAGTCGGTTCTGCGCTTCCGTAATTCGGCCCCGCAATCCGGTTTGCTTCGCAGCGTGGATCAACTTGCCGGTCAGCCGGGTGTAACTCCACAGATCATTGCCGCTCTGAAAGAGGGCGCATTTGTTTCCCCTTACGCGATTCGCAATACCGAAGTCGTCGGCCCGAAGATAGGAAATGATTTGAGACGGCAAGCGGTTCTTGCAACGCTCTATGCGCTTGCCGGAATGCTGGTCTACATTGCGATGCGGTTTGAGTGGGTCTCTGGTGTTGCCGCTGTTATTGCCGTGTTGCATGACACGCTGGTGACGGTCGGTCTGCTTTCTATTTTCAATTTCGAATTATCGTTGACTGTTGTCGCGGCGTTGCTGACGCTTGTCGGTTACTCGATGAATGACAAGATTGTCGTGTTCGATCGTGTTCGTGAGAATCTGCGCATCCTGAAAAGAGAGTCGCTGCCGAACCTGATCAATATCTCCGTCAATCAGACCTTGAGCCGCACGCTGTTGACGGGTGGTCTGACATTTCTTTGCGCTGTGTCGCTGCTGATTTTTGGTGGACCGGTGCTTCGAGGGTTCTCGTTTGCGTTCGTTGTTGGTATTATCGTCGGAACGTACTCGTCGATTTTCATTGCGACGCCGATCGTGATTCTGGCGAATCGAATGATAGCCGACCGGAAGAAAGCCTCTGCTGCCGTATCAGCAGCCCCGACAAGAGGCCGGGCGCCGGCTAAGTGAGTTAGTATTATCTTGGGTTTCGCGTCGCTGTCTTCGAGTGCGGCGCGACGGAAAGGGTGGTTCTTATGTTCGAACAAACGTTCGTTGAAGGCGCGAATACGACCCGCAAAGCCTCGTCCGTGTTCGTTTCCTTCCTGATTCAGTGTGGGTTGATCATTGTCGGAATTCTGATTCCCTTGATCTACACCGAAACACTTCCTCACACGCAGTTGACTGGCTTCCTTGTAGCGCCCCCTCCGCCGCCTCCACCTCCGCCACCTCCGGCTGCAGCTCCGGTTAAGGTTGTGAAGGTGCAACCGCGTCAGTTTGACGCCGGCAAGTTGACGGCGCCGAAGCAGATTCCGAAAGACATCGCGATGATCAAGGAAGAGGACATCCCACCCGTAGCAGCCGCGGGTGTGGTTGGCGGTGTTCCAGGCGGTGTACCAGGTGGCGCGCCTGGTGGCGTCATTGGTGGTATTATCGGGTCCGTTCCATCTGCAGCGCCTCCTCCTCCCCCGCCGGTGAAGGAAGCGCCGAAGCCGGTGACTCCCAAGACGATCCGGGTCGGTGGTAATGTACAAGCTGCAAAGTTGGTCCGCCAGCCGAAGCCGGTGTATCCGCCGCTCGCCAAGCAAGCCCGTATTCAAGGGGTTGTTCGGTTTAACGCGGTAATCGGCCGCGACGGGACGATTCAGAACCTGACGTTGGCGGGCGGACATCCGCTGCTCGTTCCAGCCGCGACGGAAGCGGTACGCCAATGGGTGTATCAGCCGACGCTGCTAAACGGTGAGCCGGTAGAAGTCGTAACGCAGATTGACGTGAACTTTACGCTGAGCCAGTAAGGGCCCGGCCGGAGTGGAAAGTTAGTTAGTTAATTCAACTCGCAGGAGAGAGAATGTCACTTTTGTTGATAAACATGCAGGTATGGGCCCTGATGCTCCTTCAGGAAGCAGGCGGGGTCGGCTTTGACCCGATGTCGATGTGGAACCAGATGACTTGGCTTGGTAAAGCCGTCGTTATCGTTATGTTCATCATGTCGGCGTGGTCCATCGGTGTCATGATCGATCGTTTGATCGCATTCAAGGCAGCAACCACCCAGTCCCGCGCTTTTGCTCCGGCAGTTGCCGGCGCGTTGCGCGAAGGCAAGCTCGATGAAGCAATCAAGATTGCCGACCGTTATAAGAAGAGCCATCTGGCGAAAGTTGTCGTTGCGGGTCTGCAGGAATTCCGTGCGCACCAAGAAGGTGATCTTCCGGGCGAAGAGATCGAAGCTTCCAAGCGCGCTCTCGATCGTTCTGAAGCCATCGTTCACGCTGAATTGAAGCGCGGCATCAGCAGCTTGGCGACAATCGGTTCCACCGCTCCCTTCGTCGGTCTGTTCGGCACCGTCGTTGGCATCATCAACGCGTTCAAAGGCATTGCGACTGAAAAGTCCGCAGGTCTTGGCGCGGTGTCGGCCGGTATTTCGGAAGCGCTTGTTACCACCGCCGTCGGTTTGTTCGTGGCCGTTCCGGCCGTCTGGATGTACAACTACTTCAACTCAAAGCTGGAAGCGTATGACGTTGAAATGGGTAACTCCAGTTCGGAACTGATCGATTACTTCATCAAGCGTACGCAACGCACGGCTCGTAAGGCCTAGCGAAACAGGAGAAACTGTCGCGAGTTGAATCCGGCGCCGCCTTTGAGGACGGCGCCGGCTCTCCAGACGGCAGCTGTCCAAGAGGAGACTTCAGATGGAGAAAAAGAAAGCATCCGATCCGGTAGCAGATATCAACGTGACCCCAATGGTCGACGTGATGCTGGTGTTGTTGATCATCTTCATCGTCATCACCCCGATGTTGTCAAAAGGCATCTCGGTGGAAATGGCCAAGACGAACAACCCCGCTGTGATGCAGGCCGCCGACAAGGAAGACGCGGTACTCGTAGCTATTGCGCGCGACGGGCGCACGTATCTTGGTACGGACCAGATGGCCCCGGACACTCTGCCCGCCAAAGTAAAAGATCTTCTAACGAACAAACTGGACAAGACGGTGTACCTCCGATCCGACGCCCGGGCTCGTTATGAGCGCGTGGTGGAAGTGGTGGATAACCTTCGCGCAGCCGGAGTAGACCAACTCGGACTGCTCACGGAAGAGATCCAAAAAGGCGCGCCAACACCTCCGCCGGCGCCAGGCGCGGGACAGTAGCGGCGCAAAGTTCAATTTAAGGAGCGAACCACTATGGGAATGGCAATAGGTGGTAACAAGGGGCCACAGTCCAACATCAACGTCACACCGTTGATCGATGTGCTGCTCGTACTTCTTATCATCTTTATGGTAATTACGCCGCTCACGCCGAAGGGACTTGAAGCGCTTGTACCGCAGCCGAATCCGAATCCGCAACAATCGCAGGCCGATGATCGTACTGTCGTAATCATTATCGATAAGGACCGTAAGATGATGATCAATACTGAGCCTACGGATGAGACTCGTCTCGGTGAGCGTCTGATGGATGTCTTCAAAACACGAGCTGAGAAGGTCGTGTTCGTAAAAGGCGATCCTTCACTCGAGTTCCGCGACGTCGCAAAGGCGATCGATATTGCGAAAGGCGCCGGCGTTGACAAAATCGGTCTAATGACGGCGAAGATGGAGGCTGGTCAGTAAACGCTCATGAAGAAGGCGAATGTAAAACTCGTCGCTGGAGTAGCGGTACTGGCACTGTTTGCCACGGGTTGCGAGAAGCTGAGAGCGCGCGACCACTTGAACAAAGGTGTTCAAGCATTCAAAACAGCAAAGTACACGCAAGCGGTCGACCATTTCAAAGAAGCAGTTCAACTCGATCCCGAATTTCCGACGGCCCGCTTGTATCTGGCGACTGCTTACATGAGCCAGTACATTCCGGGCGCCGAATCGCCTGAAAATCAGCAGAATGCGCAGGCGGCTGAGCAGGAGTTTCTGAAGGTTCTTGAAAAAGACTCGAAGAATACCGTCGCCATCAGTTCGCTTGCTTCGCTGCACTATAACCAAGCTCAGGGCAATCAGCCCATGGAGCAGAAAATGAAGAAACTCGACGAAGCCAAGGAATGGTACACCAAACTTGGCGAAGTCGAGCCGACGAACAAAGAAGCGTTCTATAGTCTGGGCGTCATAGCGTGGGCAAAAGCTTATCCCGAGCGTATGGCCGCCAGAGCCAAACTCGGCATGAAGCCCGAAGATCCGGGTCCTGTGAAGGATGCCAAGCTCCGGGAAGAACTCAAAGCCAAGTGGGGACCTGTGGTCGACGAAGGCATCAAGAACCTGGAGAAGGCTTTACAGATCGATCCGGAATACGACGACGCGATGGCATACATTAACCTCCTGTATCGGGAACGCGCCGACTTGTCGGAAAATGCTGAGGCCTACAAGCAGCATTCGCAGACGGCCGATAACTGGGTGCAGAAGTCTTTGGAGACGAAAAAGATCAAAGCCGACCGAGTCGCCAAGAAGGGTAACGTCGCAGAGTAACATCGACTTGCTGGGAAAGTTAGCCGCCGGAGTGAACCTCCGGCGGCTAATTGTTTTTTAGGGGGCGTATTTTCGGTCGATAGAATGATAAAGCGCATGGAGCAGATCGGCCGATACAAAATTCTGGACGAAATCGG
Source organism: Bryobacteraceae bacterium (assembly GCA_035630195.1). Classification (GTDB taxonomy): domain Bacteria; phylum Acidobacteriota; class Terriglobia; order Bryobacterales; family Bryobacteraceae; genus DASQDN01. The sequence continues at coordinate 10,557 of DASQLD010000066.1, read as the reverse complement.
ACGCGGAGCCATGGGCATCGTGTACCGCGCGCAGGATCCCGCCATCGGTCGCATCGTAGCGATCAAGACGATTCGAATCAACGAACTGGCTGATCTATCCGAGCAGTCGAAGCTGCGCGATAGGCTCCTGAGGGAAGCACAATCGGCTGGCATTCTTTCCCATCCCGGCATTGTCACGATCTATGACGTTGCCGAAGAGGAGGGGGTCGCCTACATTGCTATGGAGTACGTCGACGGCCCGACGCTTGACTTCATGGTCGTAAACGACCCCCCTGATGGCCGGCTGATCCTCGATATTCTTGCGCAGACAGCGGCTGCTCTGGACTACGCTCATAAGCGCGGCATCGTTCACCGCGATATGAAGCCCGCCAACATCATGATTCACGAACGCTCGACTGCCAAGATCGCGGACTTCGGCGTCGCTCGGATTCAGTCTCACCAGATGACCCAGGCCGGCTCAATGGTTGGAACTCCGAACTACATGTCGCCGGAGCAGATTCAGGGTCAGTCTGTGAACGGCCGCTCAGATCAGTTTTCGCTGGCAGTCATCGCGTATGAGTTGCTGACAGGCGAGAAGCCATTTGCGGGCGATTCGATTCCGGCCCTGGCTTTCAAGATCGTGCAGGATGAACCGATGGCGGTTCATCGTCTGAATCCGTCGTTAGAGTGGCCGGTAGATACCGTTCTGAAGCGTGCACTTTCGAAGAAGCCGGAAGACCGCTATCCCACTTGTAGCGATTTTGCCTTCGCGGTTGAGAACGCGTGCCGTGCAAGTAAGGACTGGAGGCCGATATCACCGGGATCGGTTCCGAATCTGCCTACCCTTGCCGGCGCGTCTTCGATCGAGGCTGCTCCTCTGCGTTCCCCGCCCAAGAAGCGTCCGGCCGCGCCGCCCGTCCAACAAAGCGAAGTTGAAGAAGAAGCTCTTCCGAGTCCCGCGCCACGAGCCTTGCGATGGGCTAGAACGCTCGCACTTGCGGTTCTGGTACTAGCGCTCATTGCAATTGGAATGATCGGAGCGTTCCGGTGGATGGATGACGAAGCTCCGCAGCCGGTGGCGCAAGTGATTGATGAAACTGCGGACCAATCGCGACGGCCAAGCGCTGTGCCTCAGATGGTCGAATCTCCAGCGACCGCCACAGAAGCGACTGGGGCGCCATCGACGACGATTAGTCCAGCAACTCCCAAACCCGAGTCCCCGGCGCCGGTGGTACGGCTGGTGACAAGTCCACCCGGAGCACGAATCGTGATCGATGGAGACGAGGGGTCCGTTTGTACAGCGCCCTGCTCGCTTGAACTGAAGCCAGGCAGGCATACCCTTGCCGCAACAATGGACGGCTATCGTCGTACCCTCAAGATTTTTGAAGCGCCGACGGGCAATGATATCTTTGTGAATCTTGACCGCTTGAGTGGGAATGTGATCGTGCGGTCCGAGCCTCGCGGAGCGTCCATTGTTGTTGACGGCCAGCCTCGCAGCGAAAAGACTCCGGTAATGTTAACGCTGCCGACGGGCCGGCACACGATTGAAGTTATTCAGGACGACCAGCGTGAAACGCACGAGGTGGTAGTCCGCGAGTCTATCATCGCGAACTTGTCAGTAAACCTCTTGGACAAATAGCCACCCTCAGCTACACGTTCATCTAGTTTCCCGGGACATGAGCCAGGGAACAAGCCTGCAGACGCCTGAAGAAGCTGGGCCGAAGTGAGAGCCTGGTCCTCCGCGACGGCTTGTGTCGTTGCGATATTCGTTGTTCTGCTACTGGGTAGGGTCCGCGGTATCACGGAGGGCATGAGGAGCCCCGTCGAACCTGGTCACGCCCGGGTGTCTTGCTGTCGCATGAGGACGAAGCTCCTCGGGGCGTCGCCTTAAATTGTCAAGCAGGGTTCCTCTCTTCTCCGGCCTGCGTGCTCCGTTCGTTGGCATTCTCGCCAACAGTTCCGGTATAAGGCGTCAACGTTGGTCGAAGAGGGAAAGCCCTCTCTTCGAATAGCCGAGCACAAAGGCGTTATCTGACGGGAAGTGTCGGCTTTGCGCGCTTCGATGTCCCGGCCCTCCCGCATGTTTCGCTGGGTATCGGTATTTCTGTCGGTGTCTCCTTCACCGACGCCTCTTCGGCGCTGACGATGCGATTCATCTCCGCGGGATGTGACTTCATCCCGTGATGTTCACTATGCTCAGATCGCTCTCTTACGCCAAGTAACCAACTCGTTCGTGAGACGTTGACGCACGCTGACATACTGCGCATCATCGTAGCGGTTTACCTTCTCCTTCGGGTCCGCTGTTATATCGAAAAGTTCGTTCGGGCCCTTGCCTGCGTAGCGGAGAACAAGTTTGTACCGAGCATCGCGAGCCATCTCCGTGTAGCGGAATTGACCGAACACGATATTGCGCCACTGAGGACTCTTCTTCGGAAGCGGATCGCGTTTAGCGATGTAGAGAAAGCTACGCCCTGTGAGATTACGATTGGCGGGAGGAGAGACTCCGGCGGCTTCGCACAGTGTTGGAAGGACGTCGTAGAAGCTGACCAGCTCGGGCGCCATTTCCCCGGTTGGTATCTTACCGGGCCAGCTAACGATCAGCGGGACGCGGACTACCTCGTCAAACATGTTGATCGGATTGGACGCATGACCTTTGCTCCACAATCCGTGACGGCCCAGGAGGAACCCGTTATCACCGGTGAACAGAATCAGCGTATTGTCCCAGAGTTTCCGCTCCCGTAGCTTTTGAAGAAGGATCGGAATCTGATCGTCCAACGCCGTCGTTGCCGCCGCGCACTTGCGAAGATTGCCGACAATGTCTTTTAGTAGGTCTTTCTCGCGCAACGCATTCGGAGCGGGCTCTTCCCAACCGACCGTGTCGAATGTGGTGTTAGCGTACATGTCGTAGTACTTCTGCGGATGACCTGCATATGGAGTGTGCGGATTGAGGTAGCCGATCGTCAGGAAGAACGGCTGCGCTCCGGTTTGCTTGTCGAGGAACTCACAAGCGCGCTGAGTCATCAGGTCCGTCAGATAGCCTTTCTCCTGGACCATCTGGCCATTGAGACTCATCTCCGGATCAGTGTAAGATCGCGACCCGCCGATCATTGTGTAGGTGTACTGATAACCATGGCCGGGTTTGGCGTCGTCACCCATGTGCCACTTCCCCACATATCCACACGAATAGCCGGACTGCGCCAGAACATCGGAAATCATCACCTCATTCTTGAAGGCCGCAGGCGGCTCGGCTTGCCCTTGCGCGGGCGATTCGATCGGTTTGGGCGTAAGGAAGTCGTGGATGCCGTGCTGGCTCGGAAGGCGACCGGTGAAGAACGTAGCCCGGCTCGGCGAACAGATCGGCGACGCGCAGAATGCATTGCTGAAGCGCAATCCGCCGCGGGAAAGATTATCGATATGGGGGGTCTTTATTTCCTGATTGCCGTAACAGCCGAGCATCCATGCGGCCAGGTCGTCTGCGAGGATCACGAGAATATTCGGGCGTTGTACGGGCGCCGGCGTCTTCTGGGCATGCGCCGGCGTTTTCGGGACATGCGTCGCCAGAGCAGTGGAAAACAGGAATTGTCTTCGGTTCACACTACTAGAGTACGTCGGCGAATCCGCGTTTCAAATGCCGGAAGAACAGGCCGCCGATCACGAAGGCTGCGACGGCGTAGCCGGTGAGAATAACCAGCTCAGTGTATTCCGGGGGACGATACGACAAGAGACGCTCACGGTACGCTCGCACGACGTAAGCGAGCGGATTGAGCCGGATGAGGAATCGGAACTGTGGCGGCACAAGCTCCTCGCTGATGAAGATCGGGGTGATCCAAAACCACAGCGTCATCAACACCATCAGCACCTGCGCAGTATCGCGAAGATACACCTGGAGGCTGGCGACAACCCAACCGACGCCGATCGCGAACATGCCAAGGAGCAGCATATAAATGGGCAGGAGTAACGCCATAGGACTGACTCCGCCGACCCATACCGCAATCACGACGATCGCGAGCGCCAGCGAGAGAAGGTGATTGATCATCGAGGACAAAAAGACCGTTACGGGGAGAATCTCGGAGGGGAAGACCGTCTTAGTGATCAGGTTTGAATTTTCAACCAACGTGGTGGCGGAACGGGTGACCGTTTCCTGGAACAGCATCCACGGCAGATAGCCGGCAAACAGGAAGACCGTGTAGTTGTTGGTCACCTCGCCGGGCGGTGGCTCCTGCTTCAGGCAGACCTGGAAGACAAACGTCCAGACCATCAGCTGGACAAGCGGATGAATCAGTCCCCAAATCCAGCCGGCAGCCGACCCTACGAAACGTTTGGCGAAGTCGCGCCTGACAAGTTGGATGAGAAGAGTGCGCCCCGAGAGAAGATTTCTAAGAAAATTTCGGCCGGGGAACCGCCGCACGTTAGTTCTCGCCAGGGTCGCGTTCGATCCAGGCAGTAATCCGGGCAGTGAAAGCGAACTGCTCGTCAAGAAGATAGGAGATCATTGCTCCGAGAAGAATAAGAAGACAGGCTAGTGTAAGATCCATCGACGGCATAAACGTATATCGGCAGAGCCGAGCTACGGAAACAGGTCTTTAAATTGTGACTTTGATTGTAGCAGGCGCGGTTACGGCGCCCCGGCAACACGGTTAATCGACGCGCATATCCAGCAGACTAGTTTATTGCGCCCCGATCCTTGTTTTTTGTTCCCATGATGGGATAAAGTAATGCGCAATGGCGGGCTGCGGGGTCTTGCGGAATTTTTCAGTAAACAACTCCACAGAAACCGCTTGTTAGGCTGTTGCGTGCAATAAACGTCGTGCGTGTAAGCAGGTTTGTTTACACGGCACTCACCCGTTTTCCAGCAAGTGTTTTTCTATGTACCTTCTCTGTAAGAAAAAGGAGTAGTCAATGAATCCAAGTCGGATCGTCAAGTCCTGGGCGACCGCGACGTTGTTGGGCTTGTTTCTTCTCTCAACGCTCGCTGCGCAGAGCTACCGCGCCAAGATTTCAGGCCTCGTCACCGATCAGACAGCGGCGGTCGTCCCTGCCGCGACGGTTACTCTGCTGAACATCAACACCGGAGTAAAAGTCGTCAGGAATACCAGCGAAAGCGGCCACTATCTGTTCGATCTGGTCGACCCCGGCACATATTCCCTAACGATTGAAGCAAATGGCTTCGTCAAGTTCGTGCAAGAGAACATTCAGGTTCAGACACGCGACGACTTGACCGTCAACGCAACGGTGCGACCCGGCGGCGTTCAGGAAACCGTGACAGTAACGGACACGCCGGTATCGGTCCAGTTCAACACGGCCAACCGCGATGTCATCATCGACACGAAGCTTGCGGAAGAGATGCCGCGCTTCGACAGGAATCCCTTCAAGCTGACGTTGCTTACGCCATCGGCTGTCAATACCCGAGGCGAGATGATGCCATTTCATTCCTGGGCTGCGAATAGCGTGGACTTGGGCGGCGGAACGAACCTGAAGAACGATCTCCAGGTGGACGGCAGTCCGATCGGCATCGGTCACAAGAACAGCTATGCTCCGAATACCGATGCAGTCCAGGAAGTCGTTGTCTCGACGAACAGCGTGGACGCAGAGTCCGGACATAGCGCCGGCGGCCTGATCAGCATGACGCTGAAGTCGGGAACGAATGAGTGGCACGGCACCACCTTCTATCTCGGCCGCTACCCGTGGATGAACGCGATAGCGGATCGCACAACAAATGCGCGAATCGCGACACGCCAGCACATGTATGGTGGGACGTTAGGGAATCCGATCATCAAGAACAAGCTGTTCAGCTTCTTCTCGATTGAGAGTTGGAAGGTGGGAAATCCCCAAACGTATGCGAGAACAGTTCCCACGCCACTCGAAAGGCAGGGTGACTTTTCCCGTTCGCTGAGCATAAACGGAGCCCCGCGCATCATCTACGATCCGTGGTCCACGGTCTTCAATCCTGCAACGAACACGTACACGCGGACTGCGTTCCCGGGAAATGTTATTCCCCAAAGCCGCTTCGATCCGGTGGCCGCCTCATTGCTGCCCTCGTTTTGGGATCCGAACGGTCCTGGAGACAACATTTCGGGCGTGAACAACTTCCGTGTCGGTTTCTTCCAGACCTACAACTACTACAACTTCTCCGAGCGTGTCGACTACAACATCAGCGACAACTGGAAAGTTTTCGGCCGCATCGGAAGGTATCACACTGAAGACCTGCAGGACGATCCGACTCCCAATAACTCCCAACTCTTCGTCCCGACCGGCACGCTGAGAGAGTCGACGCAAATCTCCGGCGACGCAGTGTGGACTGTGAATCCGACCACGGTCGTTAACTTCCATGGAGATTGGCATAAGGTGGTTGACGCCTATGTTTCGGAGCCTTTGCCGGAAGGCGGATGGAGCAACATTTGGCCGAACAACAATTGGTACCAAGCCTTCCAGGACGCGTCGCCTGGAGTACCTCTGTACTTCCCCAACCTCGATCTCGGAGGCAGCGCATTTGGCGGCGGCGGTTTCTACTGGAACCAGGCTCCGAAAGGAGAGGCGATCAACGCCAAGATTTCGAACCAGCGCGGCTCGCATTATCTGAAAGCAGGACTCGAGTATCGCCGGAGCTACGGGCTTAGCTTCGTGTCGAATACTTCCCGGTTCAACTTCCCGTCGAGTCTGACAGCGAACACTCCGGTGAATCCGAACACGCTCGATACGGGAAGCGCCGTGGCTTCGTTCCTGCTAGGCGCCATGAACCCGACTGACACCCAGATGATCGGCGGACCCGCTCCCGATCCGCACATCCAGTACTACGGCATGTTCATCCAGGATGACTGGAAAATCACCCGCAACATCACGCTCAACCTTGGACTTAGGAATGAGTACGAGACATCGTTTTACGATCCGCAGCGTTTCTTTGCGCGAGGGCTCGATCTTTCGGCGCCGGTTCCGGAGATGAATGCGAATCCGCCGCAGATGCCCGCGCAAGCAACTGCCCTGGTAGGCGCCAACTACTACCAGTGGAACGGGCTCTACCAGTGGACTGGTGACGGCAATCCCAACGGTATGTGGGACCCGCAGAAGTTTTCACTCCAGCCTCGAGCGGGCATTGCGATCCGGATCTCCGATCGGACGGCGTTCCGCGCAGGCTACGCGCGATACATTACTCCTATGGAATTGGGCGTCATCACTCCGCCGATCAGCGGATTTGAGACCGTCGGATTCTTATCGCCGCCGTACTTTGGTGTGACTGGTTTCCAGAACCCGGCGCCTCTGATCGAGGGAGTGCCGCAGCAAAGATTTGCCGACCCGTTCCCGGCGAATAGTAATCCACTGCTTCCTATCAACGGCAAAGCCGCGGGAACCAACGTCGGTCGCGGACAAACATCCGGTATGTTCTGGTATCCCAGGAATCTCAGGCGGCAGCGAAACGATCGGATCAACTTCAACTTCCAGCACCAAATGCCAGGTCAGATCGTCGGCTCGGTTACCTACTTCCTGAACTTCGGTGACCAACACTACACGCGGGCAGTCAACGAGATTAGCCCGGAGATCCGCGCGCAGCAGCAGAACGCGCTGAATCAGCCCGTCGACAACCCGTTCTACAACTACCTGACTCCGCAGTTGTTCCCCGGACAGTTGAGAAATCAGAGGCAGGTTTCTCTCGGCTCCCTGCTGCGGCCTTTCCCGCACTATGGACCATTGTACGAGATCGGGACGATTGGCGCGGGCGAGCGTTATCACTCACTCGAGCTCAAGGCGCAGAAGATGTACAGCCAAGGCTACAACTTCCTCTTCGCCTACGTGTACATTCGGGAGAAGCTGCAGATCAATAACTTCAACGATCTCGATTACTACGCGGGTACGCTGCGGTGGCAGGACAGTAATCAGCCTCGGCATCGGGTCACGGCAGCGGGAACCTGGGACCTTCCGTTCGGCAGAGGCAAGAAGCTGGCGCCAGACGCATCTCGAGCGTTGGACGCGGCAATCGGCGGTTGGAAGTTGGCGGGCATCTGGACGTACTCAACCGGCGCGTTCGTCCGCTTCGGCAATTTAGTCGCTAACGGGAATCCGTGTCTCGACAGTCCGACCCCGGAACGTTGGTTCGACACTAGCGCCTTCTCGCGATTGCCCGCGAATACCTACGTGATCCGCTCGAATCCCATGCAGTACGATTGCCTGACGGGTCCGCGGTTCTCGCAACTCGATGCAACCTTGACAAAGGACTTCGCAGTCACAGAACGGGTACGCCTCGAACTGAAGATGGCTGCCTACAACGCTACCAACAGCCTGAACCGCGCGGGACCGAACACGGACATCAACAGCTCCCAATTCGGTCAAGCGCTGTTCCAGGGGACTCCTGCATCGAGCTTTGGCGCGCAGACGCAGGAACTCGGCAACATAACAGGCAGGCAGGTGGAGCTCGGACTCAAGATACGTTTTTGAGTTCTACGTGTTTGCTTGGGTCGTTACTTGGCGGCGGGGCCTCTCGTGTCCCGCCGCTTGGCGTTTTATCCTCGAAATATATGGCATCTCTGCCTAAAGGCAGAAGTTTGACCCGGCGCTCGGCGCTTGGTCTTCTAGGAACTCCTCTGTTGGCGCAAGAAGTCGCCTCCCAATCGAGCGGGATGGCTTCGCGGAGCGTCAAGGCCAGTCGGAGGCCCGCCCCGTCCGGTCTTCCCTTTCACTCACGATTTACAGATGTTGGCGCTCAGTCTGGATTGAAGTACCCGGTAATCGGTGGCCATCCGGATCGTTGTGACTACATCATCGAAGCAGTTAGCTGCGGCGTCGCATTCCTCGATTTTGATAATGATGGCTGGCTCGACATTTTCGTCTTGTCGGGTTCGCGATTTGGCGACCCGCCGGCTGACGCGTCGAACCGTTTGTACAAGAACAATCGCGATGGCACGTTTACCGACGTGACAGAGAAGGCTGGGCTTTTTCGCACCGGCTACGCTTATGGCGTTACGGTGGGTGACTACAACAACGACGGGTTTGAGGATTTGTTTGTCAGTTACTGGGGCCGGAATGTGCTCTATCGCAACAACGGCGACGGCACGTTTACCGACGTCACTAAGGCAGCAAACTTATGGTCCGAGACGACTCGCTTTGGATCCGGTTGCACGTTTGTCGACTATGATCGGGACGGCAATCTGGATCTTTTTGTCGCTAACTATCTGGTATTCGATTACGCTTCCGTTCCGCGCGCCGGCAGTAGCGGTAGCTGCAATTACAAAGGCGTTCTTGTAAACTGCGGTCCACGAGGGTTGCCTTACGGACGACACTCGCTGTATCGCAACAACGGCGATGGAACTTTCACAGATGTTACCGAAGCTTCAGGCATCGGCAAAGTAGAGGGTGGCTTCGGACTCACCGCCGTCGCTGCGGATTTCGATGATGATGGCTGGCCGGATATCTATGTGGCTTGCGATTCTACCCCAAGCCTGCTGTTCCACAACAACCATGACGGAACGTTCACTGAGCAGGCGTTGGAACGCGGCGTTGCACTGAGCGAAGACGGCATGGAGCAAGCCGGCATGGGACTGGGAGTGGGTGATTTCAAGCTCGATGGAAGGCTTGGAATTATCAAGACTCATTTTCAGGACGATACTGTCGCGTTGTATCTGGATAACGGCAAGGGGAATTTTCGCGATATGACAGCCCGGTCGGGATTGGGCGCCGAAACGCGATACGTGAGTTGGGGGGTTGGTGGCGCCGATTTCGATAACGATGGCGCCCCCGATATCTTCTGGGTGACCGGCAACATTTATCCCGAAGCGGAAAAGAAGCTCCACACGTCTCCCTATAAGACACCTCGTGTTCTCTTTCGCAACCTGGGCGGAGGGAAGTTCGAGCAGTTGATCGGTATAGCCGGACCAGATCTGGAAGCGCGGCATTCGAGCCGCGGTTGCGCCTTTGGAGATTTCGATAACGATGGAGACGTAGACATCGTCATCGTGAATCTGAACGAGCCGCCATCCCTACTGCGCAATGACGTCACTGGCGATCATCACTGGATCAAGATCAAACTCACGGGTGTGAAGTCAAACAGGAGCGCGATTGGCGCCCGCGTGACTGTGCGCTATGGAGATCGCATCCAAGCTCAGGAAGTAATGGCTCAGTCGTCATATCTGTCGGTGAATGACCGGCGCTTGCACTTCGGTCTGGGTCCGGCGGCGTCGGCCGGTGTTGAAGTCCGCTGGCCCGCGGGGACGATTGAGAAATTCACAAATGTCGGTGTCGATCGTCTTATTCATGTCCGCGAAGGCGAGGGCATCGTAGAGCAGCAGAGCTGGCGAAAATCCGGATGAACGGAATCATCGCAGCAGTCTTGTTGCCAGTCCTTCTGTGCGCGCAAAAGCCTGCTGTCGAACAAGCGTGGGAATTGCTCGCGCAGGACAAGCGACCTGCAGCGGTTGCGTTGCTGCGCAGCGCCGTCCGCGCGCGTCCCGTTGATGCAGACGCTCGTTTGCTGCTCGGAAGCTTGCTCGCAGAAGCGGGAGAATCGGCAGAGGCGATTGCGCACCTCCGAGAGGGAGTTCGCTTGCGACCCATGGATGCCATGGCTCAGAACGCCTTGGGTGAGGCTTTGCG
>DASQLD010000065.1:0-3991 GCA_035630195.1 Bryobacteraceae bacterium | reverse complement strand
ATTTCGGCTGACAAACATAATATTTACAAGCACTTAGACTCTGGCTAGGATCGTGCCTTAGTGATAGCCATCATGAAGACGATCATCAGAGCGAGCATCTGTTTAGCGGTAGCGATCAGCGTTAACGCAACCAATCTCACCAACGATCAAATTGAATCGTTCCTGCGCGAAGCACGCATCGTCGGCACGAAAAAGCTGTCGATGGGCGTGACCAACTCCAGCAAGGCTTCCATGGATGACGGTGTCATCCAGCACGACGCCCATGTCCAGACGATTGACGAGTTCAAGCACAAGTTTGAGTCTACGCGTGGGACAGAGATCAACTTCCGCGACAGCTACAAGTACAACGTCGCAGCCTATGAGCTGGCAAAGATGCTTGATCTGAATATGGTTCCCCCATCAGTTGAGCGCAAAGCGATCGGAACCATGGCTGCCGTCACATGGTGGGTAGACGATGCGGCAATGACAGAGCTGACGCGCTATAAGGAAAAGGTGTCTGCGCCCGACTCCGCAGACTGGAACAAGCAGATGAACAATGTTCGCGTATTCGACCAGTTAATTTACAACACAGATCGCAATCTTGGCAATCTGGTAATCACGAAAGACTGGAAGATCTGGATGATCGACCACACTCGGGCGTTTCGGATGGCGAAGAGCTGCCCAAATACCAAGCTGATGCGTCAGGTAGATCGTAACCTGCTGCAGAGTCTGCGCAACCTGAACAAAGAAGACCTTACCGCCCGGCTTAACAGATACCTCACAAGAACGGAGATCGAGGGAATACTTGCTCGACGGGACCAAATCGTTAGCTTCTTCGATCAACAGATTGCAGCAAATGGCGAACCGGCGATCCTATTTGAATCATCGCGCCGCTGAACGTTTGACACCCAGCGTTCGAACGAGCCGATGGAGATTATTCGCGTGAATGCCAAGCTGCTTCGCCGCCTCAGTGTAGTTGCCGTTAGCAGAATCGAGAGCAGTAATAATAATTCGGCGCTTCGCATCATTTACGAGTTCATGAAACTCGCCCGAAGCGCCTGTAGAAGGAATCGTTTCCAAGAGCGATTCCGGGAAATCCTCCCGCACGATCGTAGGACCTGACCCTAAAACGATCGCACGCTCCACCACATTCTGCAATTCCCGCACGTTTCCCGGCCAATCATGATTCTTGAGAGTCTCAATCGCATCCTTAGTGAAACCCGTAATTTTCCGTCCCGCATGTTCTCCTAACTTCTCGAGAAAATACTGCGCTAATACGGGAATATCTTCGCGTCGATTCCGCAACGCAGGCATTCCAATCGAGACCACATTTAGCCGGTAAAACAAATCCTGTCGAAAAGATCCCTGCTGAACCATCTCTGCGAGATTGCGATTCGTAGCTGCGAGCAAACGGATATCAATTCGGATGACCTTCGTAGATCCAACCCGTTCAAACTCACGCTCCTGCAGAACACGCAGGAGCTTAGCTTGTAGCGCCGGAGCAAGCTCGCCGATCTCATCAAGAAACAACGTTCCATGGTCCGCCTCCTCCAGCTTGCCCTTCTTTTGCGTGATTGCTCCGGTGAAAGCGCCTTTCTCATGGCCGAACAATTCGCTCTCAATCAGTGACTCGGACAGGGCAGCGCAGTTTATCGCGATGAAGGGCCTGTCGGCACGCGGACTGTTCCGGTGCAGCGCCCTCGCCACGAGTTCTTTCCCGGTGCCGCTCTCGCCCGTAATCAAGACCGTCGATGACGAGGACGCTACCTTCCAGACGAATTTCTGAACCGACTGCATTGCGGGGCTCGCCCCAACCAGGTCGCTTGCGGCGCTGATATAGTCCTGCAGCCTTCGGTTCTCGGCTTCGAGCGCTTCGAGTTGTAACAAGGTTTCAAGTCCACCGGCTACCACTCCGCCGATGCCCGTAAGCAACTCCAGATCTTCCTTAGTCAATGCTGACGAAGCAGTCTCAGTCGAGGCTGCGATTGCGCCGAGGGTCCGGCCACAAGCGACAAGGGGCGCCGCCGCAACGGCTTTCATTCGCGACTCCACGATGCTGTCGGTCACGTTAAACGACCTCTCTGCGAGAACGTCGTTGCTCAAAACGGAAACACGATCGAGCAGAACCTTGCGAATGATGCCTCTGGGAAACCGTATCTGTTGATTGGGGCGACGGGTCCAAGCAAACTGGCGCCAGTCTTCTTCTCGGTCTAGATCCTCGGCGAGCAGAATCACAACGATCTGCGCAGGAATCGCGTCCGAAATCACAGATAGCAGGCCTTCGGCGAAGGCGCTCAAGTGGCGCGCCGTGGACATCAGTTCCCCAGCCTTGAGTAGAGACCGGAAATTCGTCAGTACTCGATCATTCGTGGCCTGGCGAACGTTCTGTGGAGCTGACTGACGATAAATGGAATCTTCCGGTCGCAGCACGATTGTGCCGCTCAGATCCGGATGTGTATCACCGTCAAGAAGGTCGCGAGCCGCAAAGGGACGGCCACTGGCGTACAGAAAAACCGATCTGCCGATACGAATTTCGTCTCCATGCTCGAGGCGCTTTTCGTCAATCGGAATGCCATTGACGTAGGTCCGATTATGACTACCCAGATCGCGAAGGAGGCATTCCTCGCCGGATCGGCGAAGTACGCAGTGATTGCGTGAGACTGCGCCATCTTCAATCACGATGGCGCTCGCGATTGTGCGGCCGATTCCGGACTCGCCTTCCGGAATTTCATAAGTAGCCCCTTTAAGAGGGCCGGAGACCGCGAGCAGCGACGGCGTCATCTCGCCTAGGCGCGGGCATCGGCTGACATACCGAATTTTCGGAGCATCATAAACTCTGAAACGTTCTCGCGCGTGAGCAGGCCCAGGAGATTATCCTCGTCCATCACCAGAACACAAGATGTCTGTGCGAGCAGCGGGATCGCTTCCACCAACGCCACCTCCGGACCTACACGTGGAAAGGCGCGGTCCATAATCCCTGCAACATACGCGTCAGGTCCGTCGACCGCCATACCTCGCAGCAAGGCATTGCGGCCCAACAACCCCATTACCTGTGCTCCCAGGACGACAGGAAAATCCTGCTGCGATGTGGCGAGAAGCATGCTGGCCGCTTCGCGTACTGTAGTGCCATGTTCGAGTGTCCTGTAATCGGTAATCATCGCCGAACGCACCGGAATGCCTTCCGTTAGCGATCGGCCCACGACGGCCGCGGTTTCCTGGGTGGCGCCCAAATACACGAAGAAGGCGATGAATACCAGCATGAACTGCATCGAAAGTAATCCGTAAAGGCCGATAAGAATCGCAAAAACCCTCCCGGCAGCCGCGGCCATGCGCGTGGCCTTATCTTCAGGTTGCCAGCGGGCTAGCAACGCTCGCAGCACGCGCCCGCCGTCCATAGGGAATGCGGGTACCATATTGAAGGCGCCAAGAATCAGATTGCCGATTGCGATACGGGCCAGGAGATTGGCGTCTGATGGGGCAGTCAGCGCGTTCCAATTGATCTCAGCTCGCATAAACCCCAAGTACGACCATAATGCAGCGGCGATCAAAACGTTCACTGCCGGACCAGCAAGCGCAATCCAAAGCTCTTCAGCAGGTTTCGGACTCCGCTCAAGCCGAGCCACGCCCCCAATGGGATACATGACGATTTCGAGGGTCCGTATTCCATAGCGTTTGGATACGGCCACATGACCGAGCTCGTGCAAGAGTACCGAAGTGAATAGCGCGAGAATGTAAATTACATTGAAAAGCGCGGATTCACCGCCGCGAGCCCCGAAGGTCACGATGAAGATCAGAAGGAGAACAAATGTGAAGTGGAGGCGGATTGGCACCCCGAGGATGCGAAGGCCGCGCGGCGGTTGCTTCTCGACCCTATCCTCCGACCTCGATTCCGAAGGATTCATGCACCCTCACCATACCATCTGCCACAACTTTTGTTGATCGCCGGATACCCGGTCACAGCTTTCGGGCCTTCTCAAAGATGAAGATGTGCTGACGCGGCAGATCGGCCAAT
>DASQLD010000064.1:0-5052 GCA_035630195.1 Bryobacteraceae bacterium | reverse complement strand
AGCACAATGTTCGCTGGCGCGGACCATCCGGCGTGCGTACCGTTTCCACCAGCGACCAGTAGGTGTGATCCTTACCGTCTTTGGCGCGATGATTCGGGCGCAGGAACATTGCTGCCCGATCCTGACATGATTTGGATTATGGGTTCAAGACGGTAGGTCTACACTACATCACATTTCCAATTCTGCCCGATCAAAACAAAGTACTTCGTTTTTGTTCTGACCTCAATTTCGATGTTTTCAGCTCAATACTGACGAACTTCGGCTAGCGCACCCCACTCCCGTATAACAAGAAACGCCTATTGCGGAATTGCGCTTGGCACTTGGCACTTGGCCCGTGAGCTATAATCGGTCGTCGAATTAGCATCCCCTGAAAGGCCGTATTCACGCAAGTCGAAAATATTCTTAAACTCTATACTCCACAATCCGTTATCCGCGAAACCGCCCACCAAATACCCTGAAATTCCGAGTCCTGCTGCTACCGTATTAGCAGCTATGGACTGCTGCATTACGCTAATCCCGTGGTCGCCTCGCACCGTATTGAATCCGGTCGTCTCGGAATCCGAGGACGAGATCACTCTCTGCGAGCGCACCATCAAAATCCTCCAGCCCATCATCCTCTCGGCTATCAGAGCATTCCCGGAAGCGCATCGCGCCATGAGCCTTGCCCTCATGCAATTCGTTCCGAAGACAGCCGCTTGAGGTGAGCTCTATCTCTATTACGCAAAAAGGAAACTTGTAAAAATGCAAAACAAAATCGGCCAATCGCAAAATGCCGTCAAGCACGGAATTACATCGACGAAAATGTTCGTCCTGCAGAACGAAAATCCTGAGCAATGGAAAGACATGCTCGCGGGTTGTGTCGAAGAGTTCCAGCCCGCAACACCGTTCGAAGAGCGCCTCGTCGAAGAGATAGCCTTCGCCAAGTGGCGACTCCGCCGTGCCTGGATCACCGAAAACGCCCTCTATGACACGGAAATGGACGAAGGCGCCGCAGCCTTCGCCACCAAATATCAGCAGGCCGATGAAGGCGTCCGCCAGGGTACTGCTTTCCGTTCCATGGCCGACTCCAGCAAAGCCCTCGCCTTGGTTATGCGCTACGAAAGCCGGCTGGACCGCGCCTATAAACGCGCCATAAACCCTTGAGGATCGTAGAACAATCCGGCTTCGTCGCGCCGCGTAAGTGTAATCGAGCGTTCCACTTCACCAGATGTCTTCGCCGTACATTCGCCTCAGAGTTCGTTCGTAAGTCCTTACAGTTGCAACATGGAAAAAGGTCTTGCGTTCACACGAGGGACGTGTGACAATCTCGTCTGTGGTCTTTAGTGGGCCAGAATGGATAAAAAGTGGTCGATACCGTCAACCTTGGGTCAGTGGAGTGTCCACGTGGCATCTACCCTGCTCGGGTGGACGACAAAGGCCGCCTCAAACTTCCCGCCGACTTCCACAGATATCTGACGGAGATCGGAGCTATAAAAGTTTTCGTCACCAGCTTCGACGAACGCATAGGACGTATTTATCCTATCCCCGTTTGGAAGCAGGTAGTAGCAACTTTGATCACACCGGGGGACGAAACCGATGACGGCGAAGATTTGCTGTTTACGGCTAACGACCTTGGTGGTGATGCCGAACTCGATGCGCAAGGCCGGGTGCTGGTTCCCCCGCCGATGCGCAGGACGATGAAGATCGAAAATCAGCCCGTGTGGCTTGAGCACCAGAAAGGTCACATCAAGGTGTTCGGCGCCGAGGTTTATGAGGAACGCAAGCAGCGCGCCGCCGAGAACAGGGCCGGCAAGCTGAAAGCGTTTGAACGGAAAGGGCTCCTGTAGCGCTCATGTATGCACGTGCCGGTCATGTTGCCCGAAGCGCTGGAGTATCTGGCGGTCCGTCCCGACGGTTTCTACGTGGACGTGACGCTAGGATTGGCCGGACATTCGAGGGCGATTGCCGACCGGCTCACTTCCGGTCGGCTTCTCTCTCTCGACCGCGATGCGGAATCGATGGAGCTGGCTCGTCAGAACCTGGGACCCTCGGCCGATCGAGTCGAGTTCCGGCAGGCCCGGTTCTCGGAGTTGGCGGCTCTAGGGATTTCCGAAGCCGACGGTTTGATAGCCGATCTCGGTGTCAGCAAATTTCAGTTGACGACGGCGGATCGCGGGTTCTCGTTCATGAATGCGGGACCGGTCGACATGCGCATGGATCGCAGCAAAGGTACGACAGCCGGAGAAATTGTGAATACGGTCGACGAACGTACGTTGGCCAATTTGATTTTCGAGTACGCCGAAGAGAGGAGGTCGCGACAAATAGCCAGAGCAATCGTTCGCGCGCGGCCCATTCGGGACACTGCGCATCTTGCTGCAGTGATCGAAGGGGCCGTAGCGCGCAGCGGTCCAATTCATCCGGCGACGCGAACCTTCATGGCTCTTCGATTGGTAGTCAACGAAGAGTTGGACGAACTGGACAGTCTGCTTGAGAGCGCGCCGAAGTTGCTGCGCCCGGGTGGCCGGTTCGTCGTCATCACCTTCATGTCCCTTGAGGACCGCAAGGTGAAGCAAAGTTTTCAGGAGTTAGCCCGAGAAGGCCGGGCCCGAATCTTAACTAAACATGTAGTGCGTCCGAGTGACAGCGAAGTGCGGCAGAATCCACCCTCCCGCAGCGCCAAACTCCGCGCCATAGAAATACAAGAGCAGTAGCGAGTATCCGTAGTTAGCATCTGTAGCAAGTAGCTGTAGCTAGTAACTGGTAGCTGTATCTGTATCGAGTTTCTGTAGGAGTTCAGTTCAGTGTGGGGCAGGCTTTCAGCCTGCTGCGGGCTTTTAGCCCGCTCATAGAGAAGAAGGAAAGCAAAACATGGCGACGCTTGCGAACATATTCAACCAGTTCATCGGCGCCGGAAGCGTAGCAGACGCCGCGCCCCGGTCCGTGACGTGGGAAACCAGCGAGGAGTATAAACTCCGCGCCCTTCCTAACGAAGACGTTTACCTCTTTTCCAAGCGGATCGATAACTCGCGGGTCATCCGCCAGGCCGACCCAAAGGCCCGTGCCCGCGATTGGAAGTTCGTCGGTGGCGCCACGTTTGCTGCCATGGCTCTCATCGGCATGTTGTTACCCAGCGCGTACGGTCTCATGGCCGGCTATCAACTCAGTCAACTGCAGATCGAAAATCAGAAGCTCATAACCGAGCGGTCCCGGCTCGAAGTACAGGAAGCTCGCTTGCTAAGCGCCGAGCGCCTGCAGGAGCTCGCGAGAATGCAAGACTTCATCGATCCGGCTCCCGAACGCACCGTCTACCTCGAGCCCAAAGATGATAAGTCTCTTGCGCTGAATAGGCATTAGGTTTTACCAAGGGAGGGGACTTGGACCCGCGCGCGGAGTCATTAGCTACAAAACGGCTGAGGATCTTCGCGCGCGGTTGTGTTTTCTGGGGTGTCGTTCTTTTCATTCGCCTCATCGATCTTCAGATCGCGGATCACGACAAGTACCGTCGCATCGCTGATTCCCAACACATCCGTAACGTAGAGGTCCAGGCCACCCGCGGCTCCGTCTACGACCGTAATGGCGAGCCGCTCGCCATGAGCGTCGAAGTCGATACGGTCGTCGTCAACCCGCGCCGGATTCCGGACCCGGTCGTCGCTGCAAACCTGCTCTCGGCGGTTCTCAAAATGGACGCAGCGCCGTTGCTCGAGAAGATTAAGCAGGCAATCGATACCAACCGTGGCTTTCTCTACGTCAAGCGCAAGATCACCGACGAGGAGTCGCAGAAGCTGCGCAGCTACGCCCTCGATTGGATCGAGTTCCGCAGCGAAAGCACACGCCTCTATCCGAAGGAGCAGCGTGCGGCCCACGTCATTGGCAGCGTCGATCATGAGGAGCGCGGCAACAACGGCATCGAATTATCACTCGACAAAGTGCTGAAGGGTAAGCCTGGCGTCATGCGTACGCAGGCCGATGTCCGTCACGCGGTATTCGATCGGAAATACTTTACCGATCCTCAGCCCGGCCGAAATATCAAGCTCACCATTGATGAGCGGATTCAGTTCACGGCTGAGAAGGAACTGAAGAAGGCAGTCGAGGAAAACCACTGCAAAACCGGCAGCATCGTCGTCATGGACCCCAAAACCGGGGAAATACTGGCGATGACCAGCTTCCCGACGTTCAACCCGAACGATCGTCTGGAGAAGGGCGAAGATATCGCCCCGCGGCTGAATCTCGCCGTCTCCGCGCCGTTCGAGCCTGGTTCGGTGTTCAAGGTGATTACAGTCGCTGCGGCGCTCGAAACGACCAACGTCAAGCCGAGCACGATGATTGCCTGCGGCAACGGCCGTATGGTGCTCTTTAAGCGTGTCATTCACGACCACGATCCGTACAACATGCTGAGCGTCGAAGATGTGCTCGCCAAATCGAGCAATATCGGCGCGATTCAGCTCGGTCTTCGTGTCGGAAACAAGCGTTTGTGGGAATACGTGAAGCGCTTCGGCTTCGCCTCCCGGACCGGGCTTCCGATGCCGGGCGAGTCGAAAGGCATGCTCCGGCATTGGGAGAAATGGCACCCTGCCGCGATTGGCTCCATCGCGATGGGACACGAAATCATCACCACGACCGTCCAACTGGCGAGGGCGGCGTCCGTGATCGCTAACGGCGGCATGCTCATACAACCTCGGATCATCCTGAACGATGACCCGATCGAAAAGATCGAGCCGCCGAAGCAGGCCATCAAGCCCGAAACGGCGATCACCATGCGCAGAATGATGGAGCGCGTCGTTCTCACCGGTACCGGGAAGAAAGCCCGTCTCGACGGCTACACCTCGGGCGGGAAAACGGGTTCGGCGCAGATCTTCGACACGGCGGCCAAGGTCTATACGCATAAGTACAACGCGTCGTTCATGGGATTCGCGCCGGTCAACAATCCGGCCATCGTCGTTGTCGTGACGTTGAACGGAGCCTCGAAATATGGCGGCGCAGTAGCAGCTCCTGTGTTCCGGGAAGTTGCCGGAGCGGCGCTCCGGTATCTCGACGTGCCTCGCGACCTGCCCGACGGTCCCATCGGCCCGGTCA
>DASQLD010000063.1:0-3810 GCA_035630195.1 Bryobacteraceae bacterium | reverse complement strand
TAAACTCATTGCCGTTAAAGTTGCGAACCGCGCTAAAACTGATGTCGTCGCGCTTGATAACACCGTCTTTCATCGGGGCCTCACCCATTGCGCTGACGAGTTTCCCGGTAAGCTTCTCGCCTTCCGCCTTCAAATGAAACGTAGTTGACCTCGTGCTGCCATCTGGAGTTGTATAGCCGGCTTTCCAAATGCCCGTAGGATCCGCCGCCACCATCGTCGCCACAGCTAGTAGTACGAGAAGGATCAGCTTCATGAAGCGAACTGTATCACGACGACTAAGTCACCGGACCGGGATTGAACAATGCCAAGGCGTTGCTGAGTCCCCAATGCTCGGCCCATGTCTTTCGCCGGCCGGACGCGCACTCGAGAAGAAACTGAAATAATTCCATCCCGACCTCCTCCTTCGTCGCTGTCCCAGTGGCGATGCGTCCAGCATCGACGTCGATCAGATCGTGCCACTTCTCGGCGAGCGCGGTACGCGAGGACACCTTCACAACGGGAACCATGGCCAGACCGTAAGGAGTTCCCTCCCCGGTTGTGAACACATGCATATTCATCGAGGGAAGCTGTTGTGCGCCGCAAATGAAGTCGCTCGCAGGAGTCGCTGCAAAGACGAGACCTTTCGTTCGGACTTTTTCGCCGTGTGACGCTACGGACACGATCGCGGTGCTCCCGGCCTTCGCGATGGAGCCCAATGCCTTCTCGACAATATTCGATAAACCGCCGCGTTTGTTGCCGGGAGTCGTGTTGGCGCTGCGATCGGCCATGCCTCCAGCCAGGTAATCGTCATACCAGCGCATTTCCCGAATCAGGTCCCGCGCGACATCTTCATTTTTGGCGCGCGGCGTCAACAGATGAATTGCGTCGCGCACTTCCGTGACTTCGGAGAACAGAACCGTACCGCCGGCGCGAACGATCAGATCGGCTGCCGCGCCGACAGCGGGGTTGCAAGTTACGCCGGAGAACGCGTCGCTGCCACCGCATTGCAAACCCACCGAGAGTTCCGAAGCGGGACAGGTAGTGCGGCGGCGTTGATTGAGAAGCTTCAGTCGCTTCTCAGCCGCCTGCATAATCGTCGCTACAATTTCCGCAAAGCCATGATGATCCTGAAATCGCACCATGCCGTCTGGTTCCAGCACAGGCAGATCGGACGGGAATAGTCGCTCCGGCTGTAGCTTCTCGCATCCCAAGCCCACGATCATCGGCTGGCCACCGATGTTCGGATGCAATGTCAGGTTGCGAATCGTGCGAATAGGAATTGCAGCGCCCGGCGCGTCGATTGCGACGCCACATCCGTAGTTGTGAGTAATCGCGACGACATCGTCGACATTCGGATACTGAGGCAGTATTTCCGCCTTGATTCGTCGCACGGCGTAGTCAACGGTAGGGGCAACGCATTGCACGGTCGTCGTAATGCCGAGAATATTCCGAGTCCCCACGGACCCGTCCTTATTTCTGTAGCCTTCAAACGTATAGCCCTCAAGCCGCGGAAGTTCCTTCGGGATCGCCGTAGCAAGCGGCAATTCATCAAGTGAAGGTGGTTCAGGCATGTCGACCATCTCTGGCCGAATCCACGAACCCTGTAGGATTTCTGCCTTGGCGTATCCGATTGTTTGCCCATACCGAATGATGGGCTCGTGTGCTTCGAAATCTTTCAGAGCGATCTTATTAGATTGCGGAATGTGCTCGCGCGCCGTCAGACCGGCGGGATCGAGAACAATGGCTACGTTGTCTCGATCGTCAATGCGAATGTAGGGCGGTGGCAAACCACGATTTTACGCCTACTTACGGCGTCTGTTTGTTCACGAAAAGGAATACGCCACTCTTGCCCCCGACGGCGAAATCCAGATCGCCGTCGCCATCGAGATCTGCGACGGGAATCTGCATGCCTGCGCCAGTCCGGCCTCCGTAATCAATCACGTGACGAACCCAGTCGATCTTGCCCTTGGTATTGATGCCCTCGTACCAGTAGATGCCCAATGACTCGCGCTCACCCGGATCTTTGCCGTTATGCGCCATGAATCGTTTTCCGGTCACAACGTCAAGCTTGCCGTCTTTGTTGAGATCGACGAGCGTAACCGCGTGGCCCTGTGACCAGCTATCATCAATGATGTTCTTCGTCCACTGCTCATTCGGGCCTTGCTGAAAGTACAACAAGCCATAGTCATGGGCATTCGACGTGATGACATCGTTGATTCCATCGCCGTTCACATCGGCAACGTGGATAAAGGAAAGCGATCCGCCGCCAAAAGCGGGATGAAATTTCCAGTCGGGCGCTTCGAACCAGCCGTCCGGTGTCAGGACGTCGTTCTTTCCGTCCTTATTCACGTCACCCGCGCCGATGCCATGACCATGACTATTTTCATGAACAACGTGCTTGACAAATTTGCCGTCCTTCAATTGGTACCAGGCCAAAGGTGTCTTTTTATCCCCAAACTGGGGAAGCAACTCCTGAGCCTTACCATCGTTGTCGAGATCGACAAGAAATGCGAACTCGACAGAAGTGCCGCTGTCGATTGGATGTTCGGTCCATGTGGCGCCGGAGCGTCCGGGATTCTCAAACCAAACGATCTTCTTCGCAAACCAGGAGACGCTGATGACGTCAATCTTCCCATCGGCGTTCACATCGAGCGGCAGGTCGCTGAAGTTGTCGATGTAGTTCGCTGCAAAGGCGATCTCACGAAACTTGTGGCGGGTCCATTTGGGAGCCTGATACCAGTTTTCACCTGAGATGACATCCAGCTTGCCATCGTTATTGACATCCGCGAACGCGCATGTTTCATTCGCGCCGAGGTCGAGCGTCGCTTTCTCGAAAGGGATGTCCGCCGGCCGGCCGCCCGCAAAGCACAATGTGGCCAACAATGACGCGGTAAGGAATGTCTTCAATGTTCGGGAACCTCGCAACTTGGAAACTGCGCCAGCACGGCGCCGCCGGTGAAGCCTAACTCAGTCGCCAGACCGGCTTTCGATGTATAGTAACCGTCCGCAGTCATGTTCTTAATGGCACGGAAAAAGATCTCGCCAGCGTTGGCAGCGCGACCTTCATCGGCAGCAGCGCAAAGCGGCTCCAGAATCGCGATTTGCTGTGCTTCAGTGAGTTCCATAAAGCGTTGGGACTCGAGCCAAGCCAATCCTTGCCGGTAAACAGATTGATGTTCGACGTTCCGACTGACAACCAGGTCGATGTAGGAAGGAACCCGTGCCAGCAATGCTCCTGGAGAATCAGTTGCCGGAATGATCAAGTCGGCCACCCGCGAGACCATCGCAAACTCGTTCGCCTTGAAGAACACGGGAGGGCCGAATTCTACAGCTTGACCTGCCACATGCACATGCTGACCGTATAGCTCATCGGAAGCGTACGGGAATGCGCACGTAGCGCCAATCGCGCCAATGATCTTCAGCGTCTCGCGGCGGTTTGTACTCATAGCTCCCCTCGTTTCAACTGACTCGCAATATGATCGGCGGTCCTCGCAGCCAAGGCCATAATCGTGTGCGTCGGGTTCTTCTCCGATGCTGAGGTAAACACGCTACCGTCGACCACAAAGAGATTGGAAATGTCGTGTGTCTGGCAGAAGCGATTCACAACCGACGTCTTCGGATCGTTGCCCATGCGACAGCCCCCAAGTTCGTGGTTGGTGCGCGGCTCGGTCGCGATATCCAGAATCTCTGCTCCCGCCGCTGTCAGAATGTCCTTCGACCACCGTTGCATATCGCGGAAGATCGCCATATCGTTGCTATTCCAGTAGACATGACGCCGCACGCGAGGCAGACCCCAGTCGTCCTTCGCAACCGGATCGAGATCGATAAAGC
>DASQLD010000062.1:0-5924 GCA_035630195.1 Bryobacteraceae bacterium | reverse complement strand
GGTCCCACCTTTGGCCGACCAGTTCATCTGTGGGGTAGCCCCCTCGATTACGGCCCGGTCCTTCTCCTCATGCCCTGCAGATTCCACCTCACGGTGGACACCTTGCCCTCCGAAGTACCGCAAATGGTGGCTTCAGGTCCGCCTTGGTCTGTATCCGGCTTTCGCCTTCGTGCC
This sequence comes from Bryobacteraceae bacterium, assembly GCA_035630195.1. GTDB lineage: Bacteria > Acidobacteriota > Terriglobia > Bryobacterales > Bryobacteraceae > DASQDN01. The sequence goes on along the minus strand of DASQLD010000062.1, from coordinate 5,750 downwards.
CGTTTAGGCCTCTCCATACCTGCCACTTGCTCCGGCCAGCGACGTATTATCGCCGCTTTTGGATATAGCGCCCCTCATCCGAGCGCCAGAGGGACTTGAACCCTCCCGAACAACGCGCTGCTCAGCGCAAAATAGACGCCTGTCGACTCCATCGCGACTTCGGTAACCTTGAGCTGTTTCAGCCAAACGCGCATGCGAATCAGATCATTCCGGAAGGTGCCAAAAGTCTTGCGCACTCTGTCTCCCTCAGATCCCACCGGGGGCAATACGCACACCACGACCGTATCTTTGTGATGTCGATGCCGCAGCAGCGGCGATAACCTTCGATCATTGTTGGGTCTCCTGACATTGCCGCCAGACGAAGAACGCTGCAAAGTAATCGGTCTTTCCTTAACGGGCTTCCCGCTTTGCAGCAGGAGCCTCACTCATCTGTCCCCAAAAACGCGTCCCGGGCCATATTCGCGGGCGGCTTCGCATTGCCAGACGTCATCGGCCTCCATCGTCGGCGGCTTCTTCAATATGCCTCGTTTTCATTCCCCGTTTGTGGCCGAATTAATTCGCACCATACCTATTCGCGGGTTCGAACCCCGTCTCCCGCTCCATCAAATCAATAAGTTGCGATCTGCAAAAGTTTGGCCGAACCAGGAAAAGCGAGGTTGAAACGAGGTTAGACACTCGAACTGGCTGAACCAGCAAGGCCCAATGCCAGCTACTAGCTGAACACGGAAGGTCGAATGTTAGCTGCTAAATGATCGGGTCCGGCCGCGAAAGGACCGGACCCGAATGTGATTCAGGCATCGACCGCGTCAGGCTCGCCTTCGGATTCAGTGCGGCGTTCCGTGCGGTCTAGCTTGCCGATCGTGTCAGCGCGAACTTCGACGATGCGGTGCTTTGCGCCTTCGCGTTCATACTCGCGAGTGCGCACTGCGCCCTGCACCATTACGTACGAGCCTTTGGTCAGCGTTCGCGTGAACTCCGCCTGCCTGCCGAAAGAAACAATCCGGTGCCAGTCTGTTCTGCTCTGCCAGTTGCCATCGGCGTCCTTCCAGGACTCTTTGGTTGCGACCGAGATCGTGACAACGAGGGTACCGTTCGGCGTGTAGTGAGCTTCGGCGTCGTTGCCGGTGAAGCCGATGATCGTGAGCTGGTTCATGGTGTACATGTAGGTTCTCCTTTTCTGCCGCGCCGCTTTTCCGGGGGCAACCGAACAGCAAGCGGCCACGCTCCCAATCGAAGACGGAGTGCTTTGTTGGCGGGACCGGCGTTCAGGTTTTTGTGTCGTTGAGAAACCTGCCGGGGGAACCGACAAAGCAGAACACAGGCGAGAGCCGGGCGCGTGGGTTTAAGCGCAGCAGGTGCCCTGGACAACCGGGCTGAAGATTGCGGAGAACGGATGCACCATCATCCTTAGCCACGTACTCGCAAAACGACTACAACAAGCCCTCTGTCACGCAGAACGGCTGCCACATTTGGCGCACCAAATGGTTCGACGCCGGCGGCTTGTGGCGATTAGTGATAACTGGCATGATTGCCGTTTTTGGCGTTGGATCGGGCAGGCCGAGGATGGTGCGGAGGCGTAGAGTGAGGTGTACCGATGTTCATGTGCCGCTGGATGAACGGCCGCGTTTCCTTCGTTGCGGCGCGAACCAAAGAGGACGCGATCGTCATGCTCGATGAATGGGACGATGCCGAAGGAGCGGAGATCGCCAAGTTCGGATTTCATGGTCGATTCCCACTGAACGATGAAGACGATTTGGAGTTGACAGAATTCGGCGAAAGCTGCCGAGACACGATTCTCAAGAAGGCTTACCCTCGTCTGCTCGACGCCAGGACACCTTCAAAGCTGCTGCACCAACAGCGAGGTTGCGCGCTGTTCAAGGGCTATCTTGCTGGACTAAAAACCGGTGCGCCTTTTTCCTTCACCGGGAACCAGGGCCTTTGCGGGCGTGGTACTGCTTGCGCTTCGACCAACGACGTGCTCATCGTCGGGACTTTCATAGAATGTCTGGGCCCGGTGTAAATGTAACCGCGTTTACGAACTTCACCTGCATCACGACGGGGCCCTCCAGCACATAGACGAACCGTGTGTATTGTGCCGATAGGTGAGATCTGTTCCGCTGGGGATACTCCACCACAATCATTTTACGCCTTCTCTGCCGGGCGTCTCCGTAAGCTCCTTCGAAATGAGCGATGTGACCTTAGGTCTTTGAGCAGCCGGCGTGCCGACTAGACCGATTGCGAAAACGAACGGTAGTGTTTTGTTCTTCGTAATGGGCCTTCACTCTGTCCTGTTGCAAAGGTGATCCATCGAGCGCATATGGCACCTGCCGCCAGTGGCATCGCCTCGTGTGACATGCATCCGAACTCAAAGTGGATACTTCAAATCCATACGTCGTGCTGATTTCGTTTGCTGTTGTTTGTTAGCGAAGCCGGAGTACTGCACGGTCCGTAAATGTTGGCATCGTGCGTGGGTTCACGAAGTGCACATCACGTCGTTTCGTGAGGGATCGAGCCATCCGACAAATGTCTCACGATATCGCGTCACTGCTTGTCACACGGTTCCCTCGCTGTTACCGCTAACTACGGTGGGGATAGAGAGATCGTCAGAGGTCGTGAGGAGTTGTCCATATTGGCCAGTCGCATGCACTACTGCCAAGCACGAACGCTGCGGCCGTTCCTATCAAGGGTGAGTGGCGTTCTTGAAAGCAAGGAGAGTGAAAATGCATCAACAGGAGAAAGAACATGAAACGTTGCACTGTCAAAGCGACGCCATCAACGAGTTATTTGCACAGCATTACAAAGCGTCCCTCCGGACCGCATATAGAATTCTTCGCTCAAAAGAAGATTCTGAAGATGCAGTGCAGACGGCTTACTGCGCTGCCTTCCAAAACTTCCGTGCATTTCGGAGTGAGTCAAGCTTCAACACATGGATCACTCGAATTGTGGTTAATTGCTGCCTGACGCAGTTGCGGCAGCGCCGCTCTCAACCGCAGGTCCCACTGGATGATGTTCAGCGCTCGTTTCCGGTTCTTAATTCGCAGGCAGTGACGCCTGAAACGCTTTGCTATCTGGTAGAGCTGCAGGCGGCACATCGACATGCAGTATCAAGGCTGCCGCAAGATCTTCATGATGTCTATGCGCCATGTGTGCTTGCTGATGCGGCGTTTGCAACGGTGTGTCGTCACCTCGGCCTGACAACGGGCGCCGCAAAGTCACGATTGTTTCGTGCCCGTAAGAAGGTCGAACATACCCTTCGGCCAGTAACCCAACCGAGGGCTGCATAACGATGAATCGGCAAAGAGCACTCTCCGAAGCGCGGGCAGTTGCTTTGGCCGGATGGGATGGGACTCGCCTGCAATCCTCAACAGCAAATATCGAGGGCGATACACGTCCGAAACAGTTCTGCCGAATGCTTGGGAATGAGATCTGTTGACTCAAACACGGCGCCGTATCAGCCTCTGTTCCACGCCGGCACCTTCGCCGGGCGCCGCCAAAGATAGTCAGCGCGAACTTTGGCGATGCTACCGCCCAACCGACTTCTGACGGATTCCCGGAGCGCCTTGGGGATCTATCGGACGAAGCTCATCTCTTTCAGAGAGGTTGAGCACATCAGAACATCATGATTCTAATTCGAAAGAAGGTCAGTTATGAACAACGACGCATCCGCCAATCAGATGAGCGACCTTATACTGCAACTGCTCCCAGATGGCAGTATATTCAAGATCGATGAATGGAAAACATCTATGAATCCGATTCGGTTTGGTGTCCTGAGTTGGACCCTTGGGGCTTTCTATTGGAGCGAACGCTTTTGAAACATAGAGCGAGTATTATGCTTCGAGCGTTACAGCCACAGGCAGTGGAGTGTTCGGTGGACAGAAGGGTCACGGTTCGTACGGTTACAGCGAGCCGCCGCGCTCTTTAGGCGAAGACGGATTTAAGAAGCAACAGTGCCCGGGATGCGCCCCAAAAGTTGAGCATCGGAATACTTCGGTTCCAATACCCGAATCTAGTACGATGAGGGATCAGACCTCAGGATGGGAAACACAGGTTGTGTCAACTGCGCGTCCGTAACGCTCAGCCGCAGGCGGGCTCTGTGCATCGTCCCGGCCGTGCTGTGCCAGGCATGCCGACGCGAGCACAGCAGCAAGGGTGCTTCGATCACATTCACCCGCATACCGCAAGCAGATCCGGCTGGATCCGCACGCAACGATATCATTGAAGGTCGCGTTGCAGGAGCGTCGCCCGGTCAGAAGATCGTGCTATATGCAAAGACCGGAAAATGGTGGGTGCAGCCACTCGTCGATCAACCTATGACCGACATCCGCCCGAATCTCAAGTGGACCAACGCGACGCACCTCGGCACTCATTACGCAGCCCTGCTAGTAAAGGACGGCTACCGTCCACAACGCGTTCTGGACTCGCTACCCCAAAACGACGACAACATTCTGGCGGTAACCGTGGTGTCCGGCGCCGAGCGGCCTCCCTCGCCGGTGGTGGATTTCAGCGACTACCAGTGGCGCTTGCGCGACGCGCCGAGTTCGCGCGGCGGCGCAAACGTGTATTCGTCGTCGAATATCTCGGTCGACGATCAAGGCGCAATGCGCTTGCGCATCTCGAAGAGGGAAAAGGACTGGAGTTGCGCGGAAGCCAGCCTGACGCGGAATTTTGGCTACGGCACCTACGAATTCGTTGTGCGAGGACTGGACACGCTGGAGCCTGCCGCAGCGTTCGAAATGTTCACCTATGATTACGCGAGTGGCGCGCTTCGTAACCGCGAAATGAACATGCAGATCAGCCGATGGGGTGACCCTGCCAACAAGAACGCCCAGTATGCGTTGCAGCCATATGAGGTCCCTACCAACGTGCACCGATTCAATGCGCCCGCGGGGACGCTCACGTTCTCGCTCCGATGGGAGCAGGGTCGCATCACCTTTCGCACCAGGCGCGGGTCGACCGACGTTTCGGAGCACGCCTTCACGGCGGGCGTACCACCTCCGGGCATTGAATCCATGCGTGTCGCCCTCTATGTTTACCGCGCAGCCGTATCGAAGCTGCAGCATCCCATGGAGGTAGTGATTGAGCGGTTCACGTATTATCCGTGAGATCAGCCGCGCCCTACTGCTTTGCATCTGTGCCGCGCTAAGTCAGCGCATTCTTGCCGCGCTCGACGCGAACCGCACCCTCAGCCAATACATAACTACTCGCTGGAGCCGCGACTCGTTTCCGGGCGGCGCAATCAATGCCATCGCTCAGACGCCGGATGGCTACCTGTGGATCGGCACCGAGAATGGACTGGTGCGTTTTGACGGGGTCAGTTTCCGTCTCATCGATCACGCCAGCTCACCCTCGCTCCCTCCCAGCCCCGTGCTCGGCCTGGTGGTGGATCCTGAAGGCGTGCTGTGGGTGCGGATGCAAAGTCCTTACCTGGTGCGCTATCGCGGTGGGAGCTTTGAGCAGATGTATCCTGCGCAAATCCCGCCGGTGTTCACCTTTGCCCGCGAGGAGGGTGCAGCCGCACTCGCTCGCGGAACTCGCGGCGATGCGCTGATCGCTACGCCCCGTGGACCTCTTCGCTATATCCGTGGGAAATTCACCCCAATCGTTTCTTCGGGCGCTACCAATGGCATCCCAGTCTCGATCGCGGAAACGGCTGATAGCGCCGTCTGGGTCGGGATGCGCGAGTCTGGGCTGTTCCGTGTGCGAGGCGGCCGTGCATCGCAGGCCGGCTTGCCGGACCAGAAGGTGAATGT
>DASQLD010000061.1:0-11361 GCA_035630195.1 Bryobacteraceae bacterium | reverse complement strand
TCCGGGAAGCCGTTGAAATTTACTACCGCCGTTGCCGTCACGCCGGACACGCTGCCCTTTCCTCCGTACCAGCCGAAGAAGCCGTGACCTCTACATCCAGAAGCAATTTCGTGCTAGAATGTTCTTTCTCGGTGGAGGTGGATCTTCCCCAGTCGATGGCTCAAAAAAGTTAAGCCGATCATCGATTCTCACGCGGTACGGGCGCTCCCCACCGCGATGTTCAACCTCGTCTTCCCTGAAGATTGCCGAGTTTGTGGCGTCCGCCTCAAAAACATCTCTAGAATCCCAGTCTGCGCAGCCTGTCTAAACGAACCTAAACCGTTTCTGGCAGAGCACTTCTGCGTCGATTGCCGCACACCTTTCCTGAACGCTTCGCCCCTCGATGAAAACGGCCGCTGTGGCCTGTGCCGCGCCGGTTTGTCTGGTTATGACGCCGTATATGCATATGGCGAGTACGAAGGAAATCTACGAAAGCTTATTCACGTCTTTAAATACGGCGGTGTAACACCCCTCGCTTCGGAACTCGGACGAATGCTCAATGGAGCTTTGCCGCGCGAGGAACAATTCGACGTGATTGTTCCAATGCCTTTGCATTGGCGGAAGCGGTTGCAACGGGGTTTTAACCAATCGGAGTTGTTGGCGAAATTTATCGCCAAACGAACCGGGATACCGCTGGTGGGAGCATTGCGACGGCGCAAACAAACTGACTCTCAGGCGGGGCTCACTCGCGCCCAACGCAGGACGAACGTGGTTGGCGCATTCGAGGTGAGCCGGCGGGAGAGAGTGGAAGGCCGCCACGTCTTGCTCATAGACGATGTTTTGACGACAGGCGCGACGGCCAGCGCCTGTGCGGCGGTTCTCAAACGGGCCGGGGCCAAACGCGTCAGCGTATTAACCCTCGCTCGGGCGGACCGAAGGAAGAGTCTGGCGAGGGTTTAGAAGCCGCCTTCAACCGGCGTGCGACTTGAGCCCTCGCAGAAGTAGTGCTTGGAGGAGCTTAGTCGATGCCTGTTGTTTCTGATCGTTTGGGCAGACCGGTTCTTGTGCTCAACGCGAGCTATGAGCCGATCAATGTCTGCGCAGCCCGGCGAGCGTTGGTCCTCGTGCTGAAGGGGGTAGCCACCGCGGAGGAACATTCGCCGTTGGCCATTCACTCCTCCCGGCACAATCTGAAACTTCCCTCCGTGATCCGGCTGCTCGAATACCGGAGGATCCCTCATCAGACTCGCGCGTTGTCGCGGAAAAATATCCTGATGCGCGATCGCTACACGTGTCAATACTGCATGAAAACTCCACCGGGTGTCGATTTGACCCTCGATCATGTAATTCCGCGATCGCGTTCCGGCGAGACCACCTGGGAGAATCTGGTCGCGTGCTGCCACTCGTGCAATAACCGGAAAGGAAATAGGACACCTGACGAGGCGGGGATGAAGCTGGCGCGGGCACCGCGGCCGTTCAGTCTGCACACCAGCCGCCACCTGATGCGTCTGCTCGGTAAGAGCGACGATCAGTGGCGGAAGTACCTGTTTTATTGAGCGTGCCTATTGAACGGGAGGCGCGGCCGGCGCGGCAGGAGGCTTGTCGCCGCTCTTCGGTTCTTTGTGCTCTTTCGTCTTTTCCTTCTTGATCGGGCTGATGATCACATGCGCGTTGCGCCCCTCAAGACGGGGTTGACCCTCAACGGTGCCATACGCCTGTAAGTCCTGGGAAAATCGAACTAGCAGCTTTTTGCCCAAATCGGTGTGAGCAATTTCACGTCCGCGGAACTGAACGACTGCTTTTACCCGATTGCCTTCCGTCAAAAAACGAATTGCGTGGTTCTTTTTAAAATCGTAATCGTGATCATCCGTATTGGGACGGAACTTCAGTTCCTTCACCTGGATAATGTGCTGCTTACGCTTGGCGTCGTGCTGCTTTTTCTTGTTTTCGTATTGCCACTGGCCGTAATCCATCGCCTTAGCGACCGGAGGTTCGGCGGTTGGCGCGATGACGATCAGATCGAGACCCATGTCCTGAGCTTTCCGGACAGCGGCGGGCGTGGGCATTACCTCGACGGTTCCGTCGGGAAAGACCGCGCGGACTTCACGGGCCCGGATTGCTTCATTAACGTTTTCTCGGATTCTGGGACGGCGAGGAGGGAAATTTCTCGGTGGCAGCATTCTTTAGGATTGAAAGGCAGTTCTAGCCATGATCCAATATTAACAAATTTTTTACGTGTGCAAGCGACTTATCCTCCGCCGGAAGCGAGACCGGCTCCGACTTACACTGAAGGGCATGAAACTGAGCGAAATCGCAGCGGCGCTGGGTTGTGAAATCCATGGGGACGCCTCCCTCGAAATCACTGGAGTCGCGGGCATGGAGCAAGCCACGCGAACGCAACTCACGTTTCTGGCAAACCCGAAATATGCGCATAAAGTGAAGAATTCGCAAGCTGGCGCGATCTTTGTGGCGCAACCGCTTACGAATTTGCCAATAACCAGCTTGGTTTCCGCCAACCCATACCTCGATTTTGCGCGAACGCTTGCAATGTTCTATTCCGCTCCGAAGCCAGAGCCAGGAATCCATCCGCTCGCATTCGTCCATCCCACAGCGACGATTAGCGAGAACGCTTCGCTCGCTCCATTCGCTTATGTAGGACCCCACGCCAGTTTAGGCCGTAATGCGGTCCTGCATCCAAACGTCGTGATCTATGAGGGCGCCCAGATCGGAGACGATTTCCTCGCGCATGCGCATGCTTCGGTAAGAGAATTCTGCCGGATTGGCGATCGCGTCATCCTGCAAAATGGTGTCGTCGTCGGTGGCGATGGTTATGGATTCGCTAAACGCGCCGATGGGTCGCACGAGAAAATCGTGCAGTCGGGCGTTTCGGTGATCGAAGACGATGTTGAAATTCAGAGTCTTACTTCCATCGACAGGGCCACTGTCGGAGAGACGCGCGTGAGGCGCGGCGCCAAGATCGATAGCCTCGTGCAAGTCGGCCACGCTTGCATCGTAGGAGAAGACAACATCATTTGCGCCCAAACCGGTCTTGCGGGAAGCAGTATTCTCGAGAAAAACGTTCTGCTGGCGGGACAGGTAGGGATCTCAGGACACCTGACGATCCACGAAAACTCCATTGTGTACGCGCAAAGTGGAGTTGGTGGCGATGTCGCAGCAGGATCCGTCATTTCGGGCAGCCCTGCGTTCGACAGCAAGGACTGGCTTCGCTCCGTAACGGCTTATCAGAAACTGCCTGACATTCTCCGATCGATGAGACAATTGGAAAAGCGCGTCGCTGAACTCGAATCGGCGGCCCGCAATGAACCCTCCGCATGAGCGATCCCACGATCACCGGCGCGCGGCGCCCGGTTGCTTACAAGGATGAATCGTTTCTCGATAGTCCCGATGCGCGGGAGATTCGCATCTTATCCGAGTACCTTCACCCTCTGTCACACTTTCGCGATGAGAAGATCCACGATACGGTCGTGTTCTTCGGATCAGCCCGCCTGCAGGAAGACGGGCCGTTAAGCCGCTACTATCGCGAGGCGCGCGAACTCGCGGCGATGGTGACCAGGTGGTCTGACAGTCTGCCCAGCGATTCGCGGCGCTTCGTCGTCTGCACCGGCGGCGGTCCGGGGATTATGGAAGCCGCCAATCGAGGAGCCGCCGATGTGGGGGGCAAATCGATCGGACTGAACATCGGATTGCCTTTCGAGCAGTGGCCGAATCCTTACATCACACCGGATCTGTCGTTCGAATTTCATTACTTCTTCATGCGGAAGTTCTGGTTCGCCTATCCGGCCAAAGCGATGGTGGTGTTTCCCGGTGGCTTCGGCACTCTCGACGAGTTTTTCGAGGTCCTAACGCTGGCGCAGACGCAGAAGCTCGAAAGCAAGATCATTCTCGTTCTTTACGGCGCTGATTACTGGCGAGAGATCATCAACTTCGACGCGCTGATCAAGCACGGGATGATTAGCCCGGAAGACGTGGATCTTTTCTTCGTTGCCAATGACCCGGAGACCGCATTCTCCGTGTTGCAAGAAGGTTTGACAAGCCTCTATTTGCAACCGGAATCGCCGCTGGCAGAGCCTGAGGAAGATACACCTCACATCGCGAAGTCTCGGATATAAGAACGGTATGACCGTACGTATCGGCTGGGTCGAGATCGCCTTCGCCGTCGTACTGGCGATTTACGCGGTGCTCGCCACGCTCGGCGTGACAGGTCCGTCGAGAGCGGTTCTGAAAGTCGTTCTCAGTGCGCTTGGTTTCTGGCTCGCGGTACGCATATCCCGAGCGGTGGTTAAGCAAATGCTTTGGCGGCTCAGGAATCGGCTGATCGTCGCCTATTTCTTCATCGCTGTTGTTCCGATCATTCTTATCACTTTGCTTGCCGGTCTGGGTGTTGCATTGGTCGGGGGGCAGATTTCGATTTTCCTGGTCACCTCCGAATTGGAAAGGCGAACGGTATCGTTGCGTGCCAGCATCGATCTTCTTGCGCGCGACACACACGGCGAAACATGGGCGGAGAATGTCGCGCGCTTCCTGCAAGGTCGTTATCCGGGACTGCAGTTAGTCATCCAGGACAATCGACACATGGCTTTCCCGGATGACGCGCTTTCGCCTCGTCCAGATTGGCCCAAAGGAAACGGGCTTACCGTCAAGGACGGGTTACTTTACGGCTGGGCTTACACGAGCATCGACAATCGCTCTGTCTTTGCCATCTTTCCGGTTACCCGCGACTACGTTGGCACGCTGGTACCTGATATCGGAGAAACGACGATCCTCAATCTCGAAACAAATCACGCTCTCCTGCATCCTTCCCCGCCCAATGCGAATGCCCCGACGCGCAATCGCCTCATGCCCGCCGTAAATACATTCGACTTTCCGATCTGGTGGGGCGCGCTGATTCCCACCATGGCATGGAATGAGCCCGCCAAGACCGAAACGCAATGGCTACACATGCGTACCCGGCCGTCGGCTGTGTTGCGTACGGTGTTGACGCAGAAAGTCGACTTCGCAAACGAAACGATTCCGATGCTGTTCTTCGGTGTCGCTATTCTGTTTCTGATTGCTGAAGGGATCGCGTTAATCATCGGCGTATCGTTGACCAAGACAATCACGGGAGCTGTTCACGAACTGTATGCAGGAACCGTTCGCGTGATGAAGGGCGACCTTGCACATCGCATTCCCATCGGAGGGAAAGACCAGCTCGGGGAGCTATCCGTATCCTTCAATGAAATGTCGGAGAACTTGGAACGACTCCTTGTCATAGAAAAGGAGCGCGAACGCTTACAAACAGAACTCGAGATCGCGCGCGAGGTCCAGACTCAGCTCTATCCGAAACGAACTCCGGATGTGGAGAGCCTGCGGCTGACGGCGGTCTGCAACCCTGCTCGAATGGTGTCGGGCGACTATTACGACTATCAGCAGATCGATGATACGAATGTCGCCGTCGTGATTGGCGACGTCGCGGGTAAAGGAATATCCGCGGCATTGTTGATGGCGACGGTGCAGTCTTCGTTTCGCGCGCAACTCCGGGGTTCGTTAGAACTGGCTGCAGGCGCGGGCGAAGAAGGCTGCCGCGTATCGGTTTCGACGTCGCGCGTCGTGTCTCATCTTAACCAGCAGCTTTATGCCGACACCGCTCCCGAGAAGTACGCGACCTTCTTTCTGGGGCTATATGACGAGACCACACATTCACTGACCTACACGAACGCCGGCCACCTGCCGCCCATTCTCATACGTTCGGGCTTAGCTTCGGCGCTGGAAGTAAATGGGATGGTGGTAGGCGCCTTTCCGTTTGCCAAGTATGATGACAGCCGTCTCAATCTCACAACGAATGATCTGCTCGTTTTCTATACGGACGGCATCACCGAGCCTGAGAACGCCTATGGAGAAATGTTCGGCGAAGAACGGCTAATCGAGTTACTTGTCCGGAATGCCGATCGCGACGAGGCCGACATCGTGAGTTCTGTGATCGATGCCGTGCGCGAATGGACGGGTTCGGATGAGTTGCAGGATGACATGACACTTTTACTTCTTCGCCAACTCTAAAGATGGACATCCGATGAAGGTACTGACTGCAGCCGAAATGCGTGAGGTCGACCGGCGAACAGAAGAACTCGGGATTTCGGGGCCGATCCTCATGGAGAATGCGGGCCATCGAGTGGTCGAGTTTGTTTCGCAACGTTGGCCCATCCTCTCCAAACAGCGCATCGTAGTGCTTTGCGGGAAAGGGAACAACGGCGGCGATGGAATGGTCATCGCGCGCCAGTTGTTCACTCGGTTCAAAGTCGCCTCACTGCATTGCGTGGTCATGCATCCTGAAGAGGCTTCCGGCCCATTGCAGATGCTGCGCGCATCCGGATGCCCGGTCTTCGACGCAATCACGCAAGAAATGCGCGCCGCCACTCTTGTCATCGATGCAATCTTGGGCTTCGGAATGAAGGGTCCCGCGCGCAGCAAGGCGCTCGAATGGATTCGAGAGATCAACACCGGTTTTCCTCACGCGAAGGTAGTTGCGGTCGATCTTCCTTCGGGGATGAACAGCGATGCCGGTACCAGTGAAGGCGAAGTCGCGCGGGCAGACGTTTGCGTCACGTTTACAGCACTGAAGCGGTGTCATGCTTTTCCGCCGAATTGCGACAGGACGGGAGAAGTAGTCTTGGGACGCATCGGGAGTCCGGACGTTCTGATGTCTGACGTGAAACTTCACGTCATCGAAGCACGAGATTTTGCGCAGCTTTTACAGCCGCGAGAGCGAGATTCGAACAAAGGTGATTACGGGCATGCCTTGATCATCGGCGGAGCTGCAGGTAAAACTGGAGCAGCCGAGATGTCCGGACTGGCTGCATTGCGAACCGGCGCAGGATTGGTCACCGTTGCCTCCTCCGCCACCGGGTTTTTGGCTCCAGAGTTGATGGCAGAATCACTCCCCCAATGTTGGCAGGAACTCGAACCGTTGACACATCGGAAGCGTGTTCTCGCGCTGGGCCCCGGCTTGGGGACGACGGATTGGGCGATATCGCTTGTCCGTAATACCGTTCAGAACGCCCAGCAGGCAATGGTGATCGATGCCGATGCCCTAAACGCGCTAGCCGGGTTCAAATGGAATGCACAGGGACGATTCCGCGCGCTGACACCCCATCCTGGAGAGATGTCGCGGCTACTGAACCGGACCATCGATCAGATCCAAAGCGATCGACTCGCATCCGCCCAAGAGTATTCGCACGGAACCGGCGCGGTGGTCGTATTGAAGGGACATCGCACGGTGATTGCTTTTCCCGATGGGTCATCTTGGATAAACCCGACAGGATCGCCCGCGCTAGCCAAAGGCGGAACTGGCGACATTCTCACAGGAATCATGGCGGGAATGCTCAGTCAGTTCCCGGAGCGGCAAAACGCCGCCGTGCTTGCGTCGGTGTATCTGCATGGGCTCGCTGGCCAACGTGCTGCTCGCGATTTAACGGAGCAGTGCGTGCTCGCAACGGAAGTGCTCAGCTATCTACCGGAGGCCATGCGTGAGTGCGCGCATCTATCGAACATCCTCTGAAGAGGAGACGATTGAACTGGGACGAAAACTGGCGTCGGAACTAAAGCGGCCATGTCTAATCTTGCTCATCGGGAATCTAGGCGCCGGAAAAACGACTCTCACCAAAGGCATCGTTAGCGGCCTGGGAGTCGCACCGGTAGAAGAGGTCTCCAGTCCGACATACACGGTGATCCACGAATACGGAAGCGACGTCTATCACATCGATCTCTATCGTCTCGACAAACCGGAGCAAGTCGCATCCCTAGGCCTGGACGAAATGTTTGACCGAGGCGCTGTGATGCTAATCGAATGGGGAGAAGCCTACCGAGATGTTTTACCCACTACCGAAACGATTGACATACGGATCGCGGTCGAGGGAGAAGAACGTATTATCAGCGTTCATCTGCGTTGATCTGCGGCTGAATAGTTTTTCCAAGGGATCATCATTCCTGTGAACCCGTGACGCTAACATATAACTGAACTCGTCCCAAACAACTGTTCCCGAAGATCCATTGAAAATCATTAAAAGGATATGTCGCGTTGCCGAAACGTTCGCTGGACCTAAATCGGAGGAAACCAGTATGAGATGCCGAGTCTGCGGTAAAGCACTTGAGCCGCGTATTACTGATGTGCCGTTCAAGATCGGAGATTTTTCAATCGTCATTCTGAAATCGCTGCCGGTTCTACAATGCCGTCAGTGTGGAGACACGGAATTGGAGCAGCAAACCATGTCGAGAGTGGATCAACTGCTTTCGGGCGTGGATAAGTCGGCAGAACTCGAAGTAATTCAATTCGCCGCCTGAGTACCCCCTCTAACCCAATTCTTCCTTCCCCAAGTACAACTCATTCACCACGTGCTTGTAATTCTCGATCACCTGCTTGCGCCGAACCTTCATCGTGGGCGTCATCTCTCCACGATCAATCGAAAACTCACGATCGAGAATACGGAAACGACGGATCTGCTCGAACGGAGCGAGTTGTTTGTTCACACGCCTGACAGTGCGATCGATTTCTTCCGCAACCGGTGACGCGTGAGCGATGTCTGCTGCAGCGCGGCCTCGAAATTCGCCCATCCCTTTCAGTCCTTCTGCCGCCGTAACGTTGACTGTGATCAGCGCCGTAACGTACGGTTGCTTATCGCCGATCAATAGCACCTGATTCACAATCGGTTCCATCTTGAACAGGCTCTCGATCCGCGCCGGGTAGATTTTCTTCCCGTTCGAAGAAACGATCAGTTCCTTCTTACGCCCCGTAATGTAGATGAAACCATCGCGATCGATGTCGGCGATATCGCCAGTCTGAAGCCACCCATCTTTTAACACTGCCGCGGTGGCCTCAGGATCTTGGAAATAACCGGAGAAGAGACACTCACTCCTCACCAGCAGTTCCCCATCTTCGGCCAATTTGACCTGCACTCCCGGGAGAACTTTTCCGATACTACCGGGCTTAGGGGAGTCGATCGGGTTCAAAGACACTACGCCGCCCTCGGTCAATCCATAACCCTCGATCAGCGGCAGCCCGATCGCTTCAAAAAATTGCGCAAGATCTCTGCTGAGTGGGGCGGCGCCCGATGCGGCGACCTTTAACCGCCCCCCCAAGCGTTCGCGGATTTTGCGGAAGACGATCTTATTCGCTAACCCAAGCGAGCGCTGCATCCATCCCGGTACCGGCTGACCTTCCTGCCGCAGACGACTCGCTCGCAGGCCAAGTCCCAAGGCCGTGTAAAACAGTCGTCGCACCAGGCCTGGACGCTTCTTGATTTCCGTGGAAATGCTTGCATACATGCGTTCCCACACGCGCGGAGGAGCTAGGAAAAAAGTTGGCCTCACCGCGCGAAGCTCGTTCGGCAGCTTCGTGAGCCCTTCGGAGAAGTAGACGGGTGTACCGCACCGCAGCGGCAAAAACTGCAGGACCACGCGTTGCGCGATGTGCGCCGAAGGCAGGAATACTAGCGTCGAATCCTCCGGGCCCAGCGGAAGTACCTGAGGTCCCATATCGAGATTGGCGCCCACCGCCCAGTGAGTTACCAAACCCATCTTCGGCTCACCTGTTGCGCCGGAAGTCATATAAAGAATCGCGTAGTCATCCGGTGAAATCTCCGATTGAATGCGTTGGAACCCGCCCGGATCGGCTGCCATTGCCGCACGTCCACGCTCGCGCAATTTCTCGAGCGTCATTGCGCCATCCGCGTCGCCCGTCAGCAGAATCCACACCGGAGCATCTATCCCCGCGGACCGCAGCGACCTCATCGTCTTCGCGTCTTCCGCAAATAGCGCCTTGGGAGCGATGGCTGAAAGAGTTCGGACATGATCGGACGGTGGCAAACTCGTGTACAACGCCGCAGCAATGGACCCGTTGGCCATTACGCCAAGATCCGCCATGTAGAACCACGCGCTGGGTTCCGCATGCAGAGCGACAAAGTCACCCTTGCCGATGTCCAGCGACCGTAATCCGCACGCAATTTGTTGCGCCGCATCTCGATACTCAAGCCAGGAGAAACTTTGATACCGTTTCGCCTCGGACTTCTGACCCGTTGGCTGGTACATCGCCGTAGCATTGCCGTAACGGGCCACGGTCTCCTCCAGGACCGTATAGAGAGTGCGTTTCGCCATCGCGACAAATGTAACATCGTGTGGCGTAGCAGCTAGAATAAGGCGGATGCAATGGGAGAAGGAGTTGCAAGTTGCGCGCTCTGCGGCGATGCACGCCGGCGAATTGGCCGTCGGCTACCAGAGCAAGGAATTGAAACCCGAGTCGAAGCCCGACCTGTCACCGGTGACGGTAGCCGATCGCGAGTGCGAGAAGTTACTAGTCGCAGAGTTACTGGCCGCGTTTCCCGATGATGGCGTACTCGGCGAAGAAGGAGCCAGACGCGATAGCAGGAACGGCCGCAAATGGATTCTCGATCCGATCGACGGCACGCGAGACTTCGTGCGCGGATTGCCATTCTGGGCTGTGCTGATCGGTCTCGAAGTCGACGGTGAGGTGGTCGTAGGTGTGACCCACATGCCCGCACAGAATCGCATGTATCACGCCGTCAAGGGGAATGGCGCATTTGTGAACGACAAGAAAATCTCCATCTCAGGAATCGATTCGGCCTCCAATGCGCTAGCTTGCATCAACGGCTTGAACAACGTTATGGAGTTTTCATGGTCGCAATCTCTATTGTCTTGGATGGACGAATTCTGGGCAGTTCGCAGTGTCGGTGGGTGCATGGACGCGATGTTGCTCGCTTCCGGGCACGCTGACTTGTGGCTTGAAGCTCATGCCAAAGCCTGGGATCTGGCTGCGTTGAAAGTAATCCTGGAAGAGGCCGGAGCCCGATTCTGTAATTTCGACCGGGGAAACAGCATTTACGGAGGCAACGGGATGGCTTACGTGCCGGCTTTGGAGTCGAAAGTTATGGAATTGCTTGGATGAGATATGAAGGCAAACGTGCGATCGTTACCGGTGGGCTTGGATTTATCGGCAGCAACCTTGTTATCGAGCTGGTTCGCGAAGGCGCGCAGGTTATTGTCATCGACAACCTGATAGCGGGTTGTGGGGGCAATCCGTACAACATCGCTCCGGTCCGGAGCCGCGTTCGAATCGTGGATGCCGATGTCGGAGAGGTAACGCCGGATGTGATTGCTGGTTCGGATGTGATCTTCAATTTGGCGGGCGAGATTAGTCATATTCACAGCATGCAGTTTCCTGAGCGGGACCTGCAGCTCAATACGATCTCTCAACTGCGCTTTCTCCTCACCTGTTGTGAAGCAGCGCCTGGAGTCCGTGTGGTTTATGCCGGTACGCGTCAAGTCTATGGCGCGCCAAAATACCTCCCTGTCGATGAAGCGCATGCCTTCCAGCCG
>DASQLD010000060.1:0-4969 GCA_035630195.1 Bryobacteraceae bacterium | reverse complement strand
AGCTATCTCGATGCGGGGCCCGAGTTAATCTTGCGCAGCCCCATCGCCGAGAAACGCATATTGCGAACGGGTACCGTT
The DNA here is from genome assembly GCA_035630195.1 of Bryobacteraceae bacterium. GTDB lineage: Bacteria > Acidobacteriota > Terriglobia > Bryobacterales > Bryobacteraceae > DASQDN01. The sequence goes on along the minus strand of DASQLD010000060.1, from coordinate 4,891 downwards.
TATCACGCCACTCCCGTTTTTCCTGACACGCCCTTCTTCACTCCGGGAAAGTATCGTCTCTCGGGACCAGGTGGACGCGACGTAGGAGCGTTCAGTCAGGAGTTCGATCTTTCGACGGTTCGAATAACGAGCCCACTACTGGGTCGACGGTCGACCTGAGCCGTCCTCTGACAGTAACCTGGTCGGGCGGTGATACACGCGGCTACGTCGCGATAAGCGCAGCCGTGATCAGTCTGTCGAGTGGACAGACGACAAGCATGTATTGCACCCGCCCTGGCGGCAGTCCAAACTCGTTTACATTTCCTGCGTGGATATGGACCCAAATTCCTGTCGGCGGCGGGATAGGTTCAGTCGGCGTGTCCGCCTTCTCGGGCCTGGATGCACTTGCGCTACCTGTGCCGGGCCTCGATCATGGGTTAACGATTTCGACTATTCTTTCTCACTCTATTGGGTTCGAGGCGAGGTGACGACAAATCGTCGATACTGAAAGGCTAGCAATGCCTCTGCTGGTCCGCGCTCTCATCGTTGCCATACTTGCCGCCATAGTGTTGCACGCGGCGACTCACCGGTATCGCGTTCACTCCAACCCATCCATTGCGATATCCGGAATTACCCAGGATAAAGATGGCGTGCTCTGGCTCGCGGCAGCCGATGGTCTCTACCAATTTGATGGTTTGCACTTTCGCAAGATAACGGCCTTTCCATTTTCATCCGCCAGATTGCTGGCTGTAACAACGGATGGAACTCTTTGGATCGCCTGCGCAGACGGGCTCGTTCGCTACAACGGGGGAAAGTTCGAGGTGCGCCACCGGCTCGAGTTCACAGGTCTCGCAGCGATCGGATCGCGCGTGTACGCCTCCAGTCAACATCTTTGGGAGTTCGGTCCGAACGGTGTGGGAATCAGGCACGCCGTCTTTAATCCACGCCGTGACCTTTTTGCAGACTCGGCGGGTGCCCTGTGGTTCACATGTGAGACGGGAATGGCAGCATGCCGCGCGGAGACATACCCGTCGCTGCCGGAGAGCCCTCAATTCTTCGCGCTTCCCGAAACGAACGATCAGGCAATCGTAGATATACGAGGCCGTCTCTGGGCTGCTAGCCCCAACAAAGCCGTTGCGAATGTCGGCAACCAGCCTGCGCTTGAATTACGGAGACGAGCCAGCCGGACCCTCTGGCGCCCCAGCCCTTTAGTTCTCGGCCACGACGGCCAAATCTGGTTTCTGGGCGAAACGGTTCGCGGACTTCTCGCCGAAATCACGTACTCGAGGCAGTCACATGGAGTACCTACGGCCGGATTTCAAGATAGGCGAGGTCATTTATGGGTTGCGCTACAGGGCGAAGGCCTCATCGAGTGGATTGAAGAGCCGAGGTGGGAGCGCTGGTCAAGCCATGAGTTCGGGGGCCAAGCGGTCACCCAGATCGCCAAAGACCAGCGAGGCAATGTCTTCGCGGTGGCGGACGGCAGCCTGAGACGGCTCGACCGGGAGAAGGACCGTTGGATAGTCGTCAAAGAGGGAAAGGATAGATATGCCGCTGTCTTCCTGCCGGCGCCGGGAGAACTCTTGATAGCCACCGTGGAAGATGGGCTCCGGCGTATCACTACGGAAGGGGCAGAGTTGGAGCACGTCTCCGGTAGCCGTCTCGCGCGTCCAACCGCAATCGCAGTGGTACCCGACTGGATCCGGGAAATTGTGGGCGGAAGATCGGGGCAAATTTGGCTCACGAGTCGGAAGGGGTTGTTCCGGCTCGAGGGAGCGAAAGGAGCGCTCCGTCTTACTCGGGAAACCCTTCCTCCCGGGGAAGTCTCGCTGCAGGTTGACGTGGAAGTCGATTCGGAGAATCGGCTCTGGATAGCATATCGGCGCGGAATCTCATGGAGAGACGAACGCGGAAGCTGGCAGAAATTGGTGACGGAACCACCTTTGGCCGAACTTCAGTCATTCGCTCTTGGGAAAAACCGGGATGACGATATCTGGGTATCGTATAAGACGCCGGGCAAGTTCTCGCGAGTGCATTGGAGTGGAGAGCGCTGGGTTGTCACGGATTTCCTCGCGAGTCAGGGATACGGCCCTACGACTACCCACTTCATTAACAGAGATTCGCGCGGCTGGATTTGGCGAGGTTCATCCAGCGGACTTCATGTTTCCGATGGACGGAACACGGCGCCGGAAGACTGGATTCTTCTGACGGAAAGCAGGGGGCTCGCCTCAGCAGTTCCCCGGCAGTACGGGTTCTTCGAAGACACGGATGGATCGGTCTGGATTGCCGGAGAAGAAGGAGTTTCGCATTTTTATCCCGATCCTTCGTGGTTCCAGGCGCCGCGTACGGAGGTCAAGCCTCGGATCACGCGTCTCGAACTCGACGGACGGGAGATTCCTCTCTCGGAATTGGAGCGAGGCAAACTGCGCGGCGCGGTGAATCTACTTCGGATCGAGATCGGTTCTTTGGACGCGCCGGCCTTTCATGAGTATCCATTCCGGTACCGCGTCTTGCCGCTGTTTTCCGACTGGCGCCCCTCCCGGGATGGAGTGGTGGAACTGGATCACCCTGCATCGAACTCCTATCGTTTGGAAGTAGCTTATTCGGGCAATGGAACTGCGCCGATTCTATCGCAGGAATTTCAGATCGGAAACACGTTTTCATTGCTGCGCTTGTCATGGGCTCCGGCCATTGCAATCCTTCTGGCGGGAATCCTCTTCGCGGCGTATCCAACAAACTGGCTTGAGCGGGCCTCTTATCGCATATCGAAACTCATTTACCTCAAGAAAGTCCAAAATGGTCAGCCACTCGAGGATGACGAGCCTGTTCCTTTGCGTCACGTGGGCGAGGTGCTGGCAGACAAGTACGAAATTGGGCAGCCTGTCTCAAAGGGAGGATTTTCCGAGTTGTATGAAGCGCGAACCCTAAACGGCTCCCGGTCGCGCGTTGCCATCAAGATATTGAAAGCGCCGCGAACGAATCAAGGTTGGATGCGGGATCGCTTCGCGCATGAGGTAGCGGCGCTTCGTTCTATCGACCACCCCGGGGTAATTCGAGTTCTGGATTGGTGGATCGGCGAATCCGGGGAACCCTGCCTTGTGATGCCTTTCCTCGAAGGACCCACAATGAGGCATGTCCTTGCGGCTGGTCCATTGCCACCGCAACAGGTTGGCCGTCTGATCCTGCAGATTGGATCGGCGCTCACCGAAGTGCATGCTCGCGGCATCGTTCATCGGGATCTTAAACCGGAGAACATCATGCTGGCGCACTCAGGCAGGCCCGATGAGCGGGCGATTATCATCGATTTCGGAACCGCTGGCTTGCGAGGAGCAGACGGTGAGATGGCGGTGACAACCATGTTGGCCGGATCGCTGCGCTATATGGCGCCGGAACAGTTGACCGGGCACTATTCCACAACCGCCGACATCTATTCATTGGGCGCGATTACGCTTGAGCTCCTAACGGGACAGGGACTATTTAATCTTGGCTCTCATTACTCGAGCGACTCATTTGTTTGGGAACTGGAAGGAATGCTCGGTCGAGCGGTAGGCATGGAACTCGCGCACCCGTTCGCTTCACTTCTCTATCCCGCGTTTTCTCCGCAGCCGGATAGGAGACCGCATCGAGCCGCCGCGTGGGCAAACGATATGGCAGCTATTTTGGCTCAGGTCGAAAAGAAAGTCGATCAGCCATCCACTTGAGACCGAATACACAGTCGGTGCGAACGGACCAGGTATCGCGGCCTTGACGCCGGCCCACCTCGTCGAGGGTCAGTCCCTCAATATAACGTAGGCAAATGGACTCCGCGGCAAGAGAATCCAACTTCCGGAGACGTGAGAGCAGAGCGCGCACGGCAATGGATTCGTCGGTAATGGGCTGGGACCACATGGCATGCGGCAACAGGTCCGCGAGCGCCGAGGGTTGCACTTTCCAATGGTCGCCACGGTGGCGCGAGTGATCGATTAGGACCTGCCTCATTGCTCGAGCCGAGAGATTGAAAAAATGCTCAGCTCCCAAGATCGGCTGACGTATACGATGAAGTTTGAGAAAGGATTCGGCGATCAACGCCGTGGCCTGCAAAGTGTGTCCCGGTCTCTCTCGTCGGAGCAGACTGGCGGCTGTCAATCGTAAGCGGCGAAATGCGAGCTTGTAAAGAATGTCCCAAGCTCCGTGTTCGCCACTCTGAACACGGCCAAGAACCAAGCTGATCTCACCAGTCTGAAGCGAAGTGTGACTCACAACTCAACTAGGATAGATCATGCGCGGCCTACTAGCGCAACGCGCGCCCGGCCGCTCTTCGAATCGGCGCGGGCAATTCATAGCGATCGAAGTCCGTGAGTGCGCACCAACGCACGTCACGCGACTCGGCCGAACATTGCGTATTGAGACGCTTTGCCTGAAACGCGAAAATGAGATCGTGATGAAGGTGGAGGGGTTCGCGATGCTTGGCCGGTATCGGATGAACGTCGATACCAACCAGGGGCGCCGCATTTTCGAGCAGAACCGCGCCTGTCTCTTCTCGTACTTCCCGCTGAGCCACACTCGCGATCGTCGGATCGTCGGCTTCGCAGTGTCCACCCGGTAATAACCACCGATTGAGACGTCTGTGGTGCACCAAAAGAATCTGAGCCCTATCCGGACTTAGCACCAGTCCGGTGCAAGTTACATGACCCGGCGTGTAGGTTTCGCGGGAAAACGGCTCGGGTGACCATCCGAGCAGCGCGAGCACCAGGTTCTTACTTTTTAGAGCTTCGCCGTCCGATTCTGTCTCGAAAGCTTCAACCTGCCTCGTGACCTCGCTGACTAATAACATCCAGCCGCGATTATATCGGCTCGCGCGACGACGCCGGTCGATGTAAAATTGACCAGCAGTATGCGAAACGAACCCATTCATGTCCGAGACCTCCAAGGC
>DASQLD010000059.1:0-4474 GCA_035630195.1 Bryobacteraceae bacterium | reverse complement strand
TACGATCTCGGGATCATCGACGCCGCAGTCCGCGTTGATTGGGATCGCTGTCACTCCGGATCTCAAAATCATTTTCGACACGACGAAAAGCACGCGAAAATATTCAAATCTCATCGTTAAACCGCAGTGTTCCCTCGTTATCGGATGGGAAGCGGAGCAGACGGTGCAGTACGAAGGACGAGCCGAGGAGATCCAACCTCCTGATCTGGCACGATACCAGGAGATCTATTTCCGCGCCTGGCCCAATGGTCCATCAAGACTGAATTGGCCCGACATCGTGTACTTCGTCGTGACACCGAGTTGGATTCGTTACAGCGACTTTGCGCAAGATCCTCCGCTGATCGAAGAATTGCGATTGTCGGTTCTGTCATAAATTCTTAAGCGGACTGTCACAGCGGATTCGCTACAAAGTGCCCATGATTAAGCTCAAGCTGCACCTCGCTGTGCTGCTGTCGGCTTGCTGGGCATTCGGCCAAAGCACGTCGGGCAGTCTGCTTGGCACGGTGCATGATTCTTCAGGGGCGGCTGTGCCAGATGCAACCGTTATTGCAACAGAAACTCAGACCAATCGTCGAGTCGAGACCAGATCAGGGGCGGATGGTCAATACGTCGTCACTCCTCTTCCTCCTGGCTCCTACCGGCTGGAAGCAACTGCGACAGGGTTCAAACGATTTGTCCGCGAAGGCATCGTCTTGCAAGTGCAGCAGCAGCCCCGAGTGGATATCCAGCTTCAAGTTGGAGAACTCAGTGAAGCTGTGACAGTCACCGCGGACGCGTCGACACTTGAAACTTCGAACGCCACTATCGGCAAGGTAGTCACCAATAAAGCCATCGTCGAGTTGCCGATGAACAGCCGCAACGTATACTCGCTGATCTTCCTTACAGCCGGAGTAGCAGGTTCGATCGGCAACAATTACAACTCGATGAGCTACACCATCAACGGCGCGCGCGCCAGCATGATGGATACGCTAATCGACGGCGCCACTGCGTCGCACCCCACGGTACAGGGATACACCGGCATCTCAGCCTTTCCGAGTATCGATGCGATTGGAGAGTTCAAAGTTCTGGGCTCAAACTACGCGGCAGAGTACGGTCGCAGCGCGGGCAGCGTTCTCAACGTTGTATTTAAATCCGGCACCAATTCACTTCATGGCAGCGCGTACGAGTTTCTCCGCAACTCAGTGCTGGATGCGAATAACTTCTTCTCAAACTCTCGGGGTGTTCCGCTGGCGAGCTTCAAGCGCAGCCAGTTCGGTGGAACTATCGGCGGACCGATCGTGAAGGACAAAACGTTCTTCCTCGGATCCTACGAGGGCCTGCGACAGCGAAGCTTCAGCGAGCGTACGGCCACAGTTCCCACACAACTCGAGCGCAGTGGCGACTTTTCACAGACATTCGCCGGCGCCAATAGACCCGTGCTGATCTTCGATCCTTTTACGACGAGGCCAAATCCGAGCGGCTCAGGCTTCCTCCGCGATCCATTCCCGGGAAACGTAATCCCGTCCGATCGCATCAACCCGATCGCCCAGAACGTGCTCAAATACATGCCGCTGCCGAACACGCAAGGAGCCGCATTCACAAACGCGAACAACTACTACGCGGCCGGTTCCGGACTGCTTGATATCGATCAGATCGACGGACGCTTCGATCATAGCTTCACATCCAGCCAGCGAATGTTTGTGAGAGTCTCCAAGCGCAATCAGGACGACGAACCGGCCGTACTCTGGCCGGCAGATATTGCTCTCGCTGAAGATCGAATCAATCAGCGCAACCGCATGTACAACGGCGTGCTGGACTATACTGGAACACCGAACGCGAATACCGTCGTCAATGGGCGCATCGCATTTGCGCGCAGTCTCTACTTCTACGAGAACCAGGGTTTGGATTTCCCTGCGTCGTCGCTTGGATTGCCCTCCGCCCTGGATACTGCCGGTGGACTCACAATGTTCCCCAGATTCACGGCAACTAACTATGCGTCGCTCGGGAATACCGACAATCGCTATAACGTGTTCATGACCTACACGGCAGCGGGCAGCGTCACACGTATTCAGGGTTCGCATACTTTCAAAGCCGGTTATGAAGGTCGCATGATTCGCGTGAATAATCGGGAATCGCGATCCACATCCGGCGATTTCGGATTTACGCAGGGGTTCACGCAGGGTCCCAACCCGAACCAGGCCGCGGTGGATCGCGGCAACGCCATCGCTTCGCTTCTGCTAGGCACCGGATCGGGCAGCCTCATTCAGAGCTTCAAGGATGCCGCTGCTCAAAGCTTTTACACAGGCCTTTACTTTCAGGATGACTGGCGGGCGACGAACAAGCTGACCCTCAATCTGGGTGTTCGTTATGACATCGATTCGCCGCGCACAGAGCGGTTCGATCGCATGAACTATTTCGATCCATCAGCGCCCTCTCCTTTAGCAGGACAGGTTCCTGGTTTTCCGGATCTGAGAGGTGGACTCGTCTTCGTCGGAGTCGACGGACGGCCACGATCGCAGTACATCTGGGACAAGAATAATTTCGCTCCACGCATCGGATTCGCATACCTGCTGACAGACAAGACGACGATCCGCGGAGGGTGGGGCAACTTTTATGCGCCATCGCCGCAACAGGCGCACGGAACGGTAGGCCCATTCGGCTTTCGGACGCAGACACCGTGGGTCGGGTCGGTGGATGGCATCACGCCTAACGATCTGTTGTCAAATCCGTTCCCACGCGGGTTCACGACTCCGCCCGGATCGTCGCAGGGTCTGTTAACGCAGGCCGGCGCCAACATTCAGGCTCCCGTGCAGGAGACGGTGACGCCGTATTCGATGCAGTGGAACTTCAATATTCAGCGCGAACTTCCCGGACAAATCGTCCTTGAAGCGGCCTATGTTGGTACACGCGGACTCCAACTGTCGCGTAATGACGAAGGTGGATTGAATTTGAATCAGCTTGATCCGAAGTATCTCGAGTTGGGCTCACGCTTGAACGAGCAGGTCGACAACCCCTTCTACGGCATCGTGAACAACGGAATTCTCGCGAACCCCAGGGTCAGCCGCGCACAGTTGCTGCGTCCCTATCCCCAGTTCACCGATATCATCCCCCTGTACTCCAGCGGCTCCTCGTCGACTTACCACGCTTTGCAGGTCAGTTTCAGCAAGCGTTTCTCGCACGGGTTGCAGTTCGAAGGTTCCTACACAAAGGCGAAAGCAATCGATAACGGGATGAGTCATCAGGACAGCTACAACATTCGCCAAAGCCGTAGCTTAGCCGACTACGATATCGCGCAGCGCTTTGTCATTGGCTATCTCTATGAGTTGCCTTTCGGCCGCGGCCGCGCTGTTGGCGCGAACTGGAATGGCGCTGTCAATGCGATTCTTGGTGGGTGGCAGGTCAACGGGATCACAACCTTCCAAAGTGGCACGCCGCTTTCGATCACGGCCAACAACGTTTCAGGGATTTTCAGCCCTCGACAGAATGCGAATAACAATGGATCGAGCGGCAAGCTCACAGGCGATATTCACGATCGTCTCAGTCGCTACTTCGACACGAGCGTGTTCAGTCAGCCAGCCGCATTCACATTTGGAAACATGAGTCCTCGCACCGGGGATTTACGTGCGCCGGGGCTCCGCAACTGGGACCTCTCCGCTTTCAAAGAGTTTGCAATGCGAGAGTATCTGAGGCTCCAGTTCCGCGCCGAGTTTCTGAACGCGTTCAACACGGTGCGTTTCAGCGCACCCAACACAAGCGTCGCATCGAATCAATTCGGTGTGATCAGCACACAAGCGAATTCGCCACGGCAGATCCAATTCGGCTTGAAGCTGTTATGGTAATCCGGACGGCGCTGACTCTCATTGCCGTGATGGCGTGTTTAGACGCTGAAACTCTCCGAGTGATGAGTTTTAACGTCCGCTATCCTGCTAAGGGCGACGGGCCAAACCTTTGGGAGGTCCGAAAGGACTTCCTGATCGACACGGTTCGCCAGAGTGCTCCCGACATCATGGGAACGCAGGAGTTGTTTCACGAACAAGGACAATACATCTTCGAGAAATTGCCTGAGCTCGCCTGGTTTGGGCTCAGCCGGCGAGGTAACAAAGAAGACGAGCACATGGGTGTTTTCTATCGCAAAGAAACACTCGAGCTGCTCAATTCCGGTAACTTCTGGCTTTCCACGACGCCGGAAGTTCCCGGCAGCATGTCCTGGAACGTAACGCTTCCCCGCATGGTCACGTGGGGGGAATTCCGGCATCGCACTTCGAATCGACGATTCTACTTCTACAACACGCACTTCGCTCACCGACGGGAGGACTCTGCCGCGCGCACGGAGAGCGCGAAGGTCCTCGCAGAGTGGCTGAAGAAGCTCCCTGCACAGGCAGACGTAATCCTGACAGGCGACTTCAATACCGATGCGTCGACCGAGCTATACAAGGTGCTCACCGCCATACTTCCGGATGCGCTCGAACATGCGGCCGAACGCAAAGGTCCGACT
>DASQLD010000058.1:0-5961 GCA_035630195.1 Bryobacteraceae bacterium | reverse complement strand
AACCGGGCCACAACTTCCCGCGAATAATGCGCTTGGAATTCGAAGCTGGGCTGAGTACACTGTGTCATAGCAAAAGCCGCTCGTCTCCTGGTCGTAAACTGCTGTCTGGAAACTCAGTTATGCCATGAATGGCGGCTTTTTGCTATAGATTCGTGAGATATCGAGGCTAGCAGAAGGGTTCACCATGCGTCGCGGTTGGCTATCTTTACGCGGAAGAGGGGTTTGACGCGCTCGGCTTCTTCCATCTCGTACTGCTGCTGCGATTTGGCGGCATCATAGTCACGCCAAAGCCAGGCCAGGGATTCAGGAAGGTCTAAAGCGCCTTGCGCAATAGCGTGCATACCTCCGCCGAAGCGGAAGTGGAAATCGTAGCCCTTCAACTTGAGTGAATTCGCGAGAAGGATATTGTTCAGAGGCCAGCTTCCGTTATTACCTTCGATGTCGTCCGTGCCATCGGACAACCATACGCGCACGTTCTCTCTGGGCTCACGACGAACGCGATGAGAGACGATGTAGCCGCCATCCTGGTGCAGATCAGGCCTCCACTGCAACGGAACGTAACTACCGATATGAGATAGAACGCGGCTGAACTGATCGGGCCGGTACCATGCGACGTTGAAGGCGCAAATAGCTCCTGATGAAGCGCCCGCGATTGCTCGAGAGTAAGCATCGGCGCGCAGTTTGTGGCTCTTCTCGACCTCCGGCAAGATTTCTTCCAGCAAGTATTTGCTATAGCGGTCGGAGACCGTATCATATTGGATACTTCGCATGCGAGTGCCCTCGGCCTCGCCGCCACTTCCTGGCGCGATCAAGACGTGGACCATCGGCGGGATCAGCTTCTTGTGAACGAGATTGTCCGAGACGATTTGCAGGCGCAGCCGGAGAAGATCGTTGTTACCGACGATCGTTTCCCCATCCTGCCAAATCATTAGCGGCGCGCCTCGTGTGGTGTCGGCTCCAGCATTCACATAGATCCAGTAATCCGCTTTCATGCCCGGATAGATCCGGCTGGTTATCGTCTTCTTCTCGGAAATCGCCCCTCGCGCGACGCCTGGCAATGGATAAGAGTCGGGGTTATAGCCGGCAACGTCGTACGTACCGATGGACCTGCCATCGACGATGTAGTTGTAGTTGTGGGTTGTCCCAAGACGAAGCGTCATCAGCTTGTACCAGTACTTCGTCCCTGGCATGTTCGTCATCGCGATGGCCGGCTGCTTATCGATGGATACGGATGCTGGTTTCTCGGATTCGACAACGAAGAGAAAGTCCTGCCCCCAAACGACTGCCCCATCGCGCCCTTTAAGGCCGGGGATTCCCGCGGCAATGAGATCCTTGAGTTCACTCGAGTTCGTGCGGGCCGCTTCGATGATCCGCTGAAGCGGGTGTATCTGCGCGCAGACTGCAGACATGCTTAGCAACAGGATTGGAAGTAAGCTTTTCACAAGCTATTAGCTTACGTGTTTCAGGGCGCGGAATTGGCTCGCACGTAGATGGTTGCTGAAGCGGTTCGTCCGGCGGCGGTCACTTGGAGGGTAAAGTGGTTTCCTATAGGCACTCGAAAGTTGATTTGAACGACACCCGCGGGAGCGAATAGCGCTTGTCCCAGATACGTGACGTCGAGTTGTTTTTGAGCGTTTTCCGAGCTATATGCCGCGACAGGGAGCAGGGGGCGCGACAACGTATCGCGTGGCAGGTCACCATCGAGAGGCCGTGGCGTCAGATCGCCTAGTCCCGAGATCCAGCACGATACGATCTCGCCGGCCATCGCCGGATTTTCGAAGCTATTGAGCTTGCCCTCCGCATTCCAGCATGATCCGAGGATGGCGGGATCCGCTGCCGCAATTCGCACCGTCTGGCGAGCCACGACACCATCGTTGTGGACGAGTTCCATGCTGGCCTGTGGGCCGTAATCGCCAAACGGCACGATGGCATTGATCTGCTCGGAATCGGCATAGAGAAGTGGCGCGGCTTTACCGCTGATAAATAGTCGAACGCCATTCAGGTTTGTGTCGATGCGTCCCATGTGGTCGAGGATCAGATGGGCGGGTTCCTTAGGACCGATACCGACTCCGTAGAGACTGATCGCTTCGCCGGGAACGATCGATTCCGTAATCGGACGGCCCGCGGCATTCGCAGCTCCGAACAACACTGGCGCGTCATTTTGGGGTGAGCCGAACGCACTGATCGCGTGATCCGAAAAGACGAATAGTTTTCCGTACGGCGCCACAATTGGCCTACCTTCTAGGCCTCTGGGAATTCTTGCGGATTGCAGAATCGATCGGCCATCGCTCCCGATGTTGGCGAGCAATCCGGGGCCTCGAGTGAATGCTCCTGGTGTTATAGGAAATGACACTCCGGCCGTTCCCCCAACCCATGCGGTAGTTCCCTCGACATACAGGCCTTGAGCGGACCCGGTTTCGCCTCCCAGCAAGGTGGAAAAGAGAACTCTGCCAGCTAGAGGATCGATCCGATACAGAAAGCCGATTTCGTTTGCTGTACCAGAACAGAAACGGGGTGTGGTGGTTACCGAGGTTTCCCGCTGGATCACGCCGGTTGTTGTCGCAGGACGCTCGCCGCTATTTATCCCGCCCGCGTAGAGCATGCCCTCTTCGTCGAAGGCAATCCCCTCTATTACAGAGGAACCGCAGGAGACCGAACCAACATAATTCGGCGCGCCACCAAGATAGGTTTCGAAAAGAGGTGTTCCATCACGGTTGAGAATCGCGAGCACTCCTCCCCCCGCCGACGTCTGGATTGCGTTCGGACTCACTTTCATGCCTACCGAACTGGTCGATCCCGCAACGGCGACGATTCCTCCGGGACCAATTGCAATATGCGGAAGAGACGTATGACCCCAACCCGCGATGCAACCGCTTCCACCGCTGCACACACGCTTCTCTCCGCCCATCTGTAACATGCGTTTTTCCTCGCCCGCAGGACTGATGCGCGAAACGAACCCATAGACCGGAGCTCCGAACGACGACTGGGCGCCGGTGACAATGCCTGAAATCCAAGCATTTCCCTCGGCATCGATTGCAACGGCCTGGGCGGTGGTATCACGAGCGAGCGTATGCATTCGGATAAGACGCCCTTCCCGATTGAATCCCGCGACAAAACCTACTGACCAAATGCCACCGATCGCCGCCGATCGCAGCGTGCGGCCCACGATCCAGAAGTTGCCCGCTCCATCTGCGGCACCCCCGATCACTCCATCATTTGAGGGCACCCCGTCAATTTGGTCCAGTCGGTGGCTCCAGCGTGTTCCACCGTCGGCTGCGAGACGCGCCACATAGCCGGTGGAACGGGAATTCTCGATGGCTAGCCGTCCGCCGACAAAAACACCATCGGTGGTCGAAGCAGCTGTGGTCAGAGATACGGTCTCGGGAAACCAACGCGTCCAGACGTAAGTAGGAATTCGGTTGGCAGCGGTCAGAGAAACAGCGGCCAATAAAAATAGAAGAGCCCGCACAACCCATTATAAAGTGCGGACTAACAGTTACTAAAGTCGGTTCCCAAGTCCTTCGAACTTCCGCCGCTCGCCTTCTGCTCCATGGCATATCACGCAGGATTCCGCGCCTTTAGCGCTGAGATCGGAGACTTGCGCATACGTTAGTCCTCGATCCTCCCAGGAAATGATTCTCAGGCCCGCTTCCGACGAGAAGTAAAACGTCAGGCCACCGGACTGATACTTTTCTCCGCCTTCCGGCATGATCCGCGATGACGAAGAGATCAAGAGCGATATCGGCTTATCATCCATTTCGTAGGCCAGATACGCGACGTCCTCCCCGCGATATTGCATCAGGCGAGCGCCCGCCAGAGAATAGCGCTTCGGACCACCTTCCGGATAGTTGGGCAAGTTTAGGTGGAAAGGCACGCGTGGCTCCAGCCAGCGGGACACGACCTGTGGCTCACGGGAGACAATGTCTAGCGGCATGTTCCCGAGAGAGTAGTTTCGGTGAGTTTGCACGGCAAATTTCTCGTACCGCGAACGCGATACGAAGAACCAAGACGCCATAAGCGCCATCACCAGAACAGCGGCCGCAGCGAACGCAGGTATCCAGCGCCGCTGTGTCTGTCTCCTCTCCCAGCCGGCCACGGTTCCTTTTACTTGGGCGTAGGATTCTTCCGGCGGCTGATACAAGGGCTTGGCGCCGCGTACTATATCGACAGTTTCGCGCAGGGCATTGTATGCGCGGCGGCACTCAGCACAGGCGGTCAAGTGAGCTTCCAGCTCCACCACTTCTGCGCCCGCCAATTCGCGATCGACGTATAACGCAATGCGCGGCCTCATCTCGACGCAGTTCATCATCGGCGCACCTCATCGCGAGTCGTAGGAACGCGCCCCGTGAGGATGCGCCGCAGCGCCGCTCTCGCCCGCGCCAGTCGACTCATCACTGTGCCGATTGGACATCCGAGCGCCGCCGCGATCTGCGCATAAGAGAAATCTTCGATGTCGCGCATTACGATAATCTCGCGCCAGGGAACCGGCAGCGAGTCCACGGCCGCCCTGACATCAGAAAGTAGCAGTTCCCTGCTGAGCGCCCGTTCGGCTCCCTCGTCAGGGACCGAGGACTCGTCCTCAAACTGCATCTCCTGGGAGCGTGATACGCGCCTGCGCTCATTTTGCCAGATGTGCCGCATTATCGTGAAAGCCCACGGCCGGATTTCATCGGCGGTTACTACTACAGGCTTGCGCCGCGCCGCGAGTGCGCGCTTGTACGTTTCCTGCAACAATTCGTCGGCATCCCACGGGTCTCCGCAAAGAGAACGGGCATAGCGATAAAGCGATCCATGACACCCTAAGATGCAATCGGCAAATGACGGCAGACGGTTCCTTCCTATAAAGTCAACACCGCTTCGAGCAAAATATTCCCAGATTATTTTCATGGTAAATGGAATATCTGTCCCAGTGCCGGTGTTCACCTTAATAGCCCCGGGACCGCAGGCCATACGGGGCGCCCGAAAGAGGACATACTTTGCAAATCAAGACGCGTTGGATTCAACGTTCGATCCTGACGGCAGGCATTGCAGCAGGCTTAGGCGCTCTATGGGCGCAGGAAAAAACCCGCCCGTCCAGTTTTTCTCCAGTCGTAATCAACGAAAGCTTCGCCTCGATCATGAAGCGGATGTCGGCAGCCAAGGCCGGTGTCATGAAGAAGCATCTCGCGCTACTCGAAGAGCGCTATGACCTGAGTAACAAACCTGCCCCCGGGGTCACGATGTCTCGCAACAAACCGGTCCAGCAGGGTGTCCGCGTCAAGCTTCCTGCAGGAGTGACTTGGGATCAGCTCGCCAAATCGACCCCTGAGGAGATTAAGGAGCGCGGTGTTTTTCCTGCCGGCTTTCTTCCTCTGCCTCACCCTAATCATGCAGAAGGAGGCATGCTTTTCCCAAAATTCGCAATTGACGAATTGAAGAAGCAGGAGAATCGGGACCTTACGCGCTTCGATTTGGACTTCGACACACCGGATCATTTCCTGCCTGAGTTTCCGCCGCCAATCTTCCTCACAACACGTCCCGACCTCGGAGACGTTTCGCAGGGCAAGCTTGTGACCATCGACAACTTCTATGAGTTGTTCAACGGCATTCTCAATCCGAAGCAACTCGAAGGATTGCGTCTGCTGGTGACACCCTTCCCGCAGCAGCAATTCAATCAGACGGAGGATCGGCGCACGACGCACGCTAGCCGCGGGGTTACTTGCCTCGATTGCCACACGAACGGACATACCAACCGCGCGACGCACCTTGTTGGCGACATCCGTCCACAGGAGTTCCGTCACCGCATCAATACTCCGTCCCTGCGGGGCGTCAATGTACAGCGTCTCTTTGGTTCTCAGCGCGCACTTAAGACCGTAGAAGATTTCACGGAGTTCGAGCAGCGCGCCGCGTACTTCGACGGCGATCCGGTGATCGCCATGAAGAAGGGCGTAAACATTCTCGATCGCGGCAGCCAAGTCCATA
>DASQLD010000057.1:0-12188 GCA_035630195.1 Bryobacteraceae bacterium | reverse complement strand
ACGAGCGTCGGCCATATGGGCCTGCGCAACAAAAAGATCGTCCCCTAGGAAGGCGTGCGCGAGGGTAGCCGAGAACGGCTCTTCGAACCACGTGTTAATCGCGAAGATGTGCCAGGCAAGGTCAAAGCGCTCCGGACTCTGAATCCAGTAATTGCCACACACGATGTCGATGCGGCCGTCTCGATCGATATCGCGCAGTAACAGCCCCGTTTGCCGCGACGGAGTGTAGATCGAATAGATCTCGCGGAACGGCCACGGCGACTTGTCTCCACGTTCATAGAAGCGAACCTGCATATGCCGCTGAATGACGAGAACTCCCCGGCGCCCGAACAGCGTCGCCTCGATGCAGTTATGCGTGTCGAACTCGTCGTCGATTACAACCGGCGTCTGGAATGGGGGCTTGCGCCAAGTGAACTTCCCAAGTTCTTGCCCACCTTCCTTTCCGACGAACTCCTGCGCTCCATCGCCGTCTAGATCCACGAGACAACCACCTTCTCCAAAGGCTCCGGAAGCCACCTCGCTGCGCTTCAAATCCGGGAGCGTCCAAGCGTAAAGACCGTCACCCCAAGTCAATACACGCCCATCGCCGAGAAGCGCGGCGCCGCTGATCTTCTGCGGCGACGAGACGCGATTTAAGATCTCCGCCGTCTGCGCTTGCGCGGGTCCACAAGCCAGCGCCACAAAGCACGCAAGTCCTCGCATTCGGTGCTATTCTAAGCCCTTAATGCAGGAGCTTCGAGAGTTACTGCAAGGCGGCCCGGGGGACCCGGCGTTGGATTTGGCAGTGCTGCAAATTGCCACCATCGAATACCCGGAGCTCGCCCCCGAATCCTTGGTGGAGATCCTGGACTCCTATGGCCGGGAGTTGAGCCAGCGCCTCAACCCGTCCGCGGACGGCGAAGAGTTCATTCACTCAATGAATGAGTACCTCTTCGAAGAGCTCGGCTTCCAAGGCAATCAGCAGGAGTACTATCATCCTGCCAATAGCTGCCTCAACGAAGTTCTGACGAAGCGCATTGGCATCCCGATCACGCTATCTGTCGTATATATGGAGATCGCCCGGCGCGTCGGTCGCACCGTTCACGGCATCGGCCTGCCCGGCCACTTCATCGTCCAGTATGAGGATGCCGAAGTAACGGCGTTCATCGATCCTTTTCATTCCGGACGCTTGCTCTTCGACACCGAGTGTTACGATCTCGCCAAAGAGATCACTGGGCTCGACATCGCCGCCGACGCTAACGTCTTGCGGCCCGTATCGAAGCGTCACATCGTCATCCGCATGTTGAACAATCTTCGGTCGGTATACTTCCAGCGCCACGAACCGCTAAAGGCGATCGAGGTACTGAATTTGTTAATCGAAGCCGACCCCGGTTCACCGGACGAGTACAAGCAGCGTGGAGTCTGTCTCGCGCAGGCGAACCGCTTCGATCAGGCGCGTGCCGACCTCGAAATGTATCTAAGGCTATCGCCGGATGCCCCGGATCGCGGCCCAGTCGCTCAGCAGATCGAGCGCATCACGAAATATCTTGCAGCGAAGGCTTAGCAGACATAGCCGGCTCGAAGCGCCTCCCTGGAAGCGTGAACCATTCTTAATCCCCAAGTCTCCCGAAATCTGTAGCTTACGCGTAACGCCGGTATCGTCGCAGGCGTCGTTTCTGGTGTCTACAGGCTCGACGCGGTTTGCAGGAACAGGCGCTTTGGCGAAAAGTATGATGGGGTTTGCCTGCACGAATTGCTAGACTAACAGGTACTGGGTTTACAGGAGCATAATCGGGAATGAAAAAGACTTTAACCTTGGTTTTCGCCACGGTGACCACGGCAGCGTTGCTCACGGCGCAGGACGACAAGGCCGGCGACGCGGCGAAAGGCAAAGAGACTTTCGAGCAGTGCGGCGCCTGCCATAACACCGATACCGACGAAAAGAAAATGGGTCCTTCTTTGAAGGGTCTTTACAAAAGAGGAAAGCTGACGAACGGCAAGAAGGTGACCGACGCCTCTGTGCTGGACATTATTAACAAGGGCGGAAACGGCATGCCCCCGTACGAGGAATTGCTGAGCGCCGAAGAAAAAGCCAACGTTATCGCCTACGTGAAGACCCTCTAAATCTTCCGGAAAGTTGACGACTGTCCGGTGGGACGATACAGTGGTTACTGTTGTCCCGCCGGTAGCCCGGTCAGCCTCCCAATCGTCCCCATCGTCTAGAGGCCTAGGACATCGCCCTTTCACGGCGGTAACGGGGGTTCGAATCCCCCTGGGGACGCCATCTACTCTTGATCTTCATCCGAACACGGGACCCACTTCAGCTCCAACGTCGATCCCTCGGAAAAAGTAATCGGCGGAACAACGCCCACGATGAAGTGGCGGGCTTTCACTTTCGCTTCATTTTCATCGGCTGCTGAGGCGCGATAAGCTTCTCGCTTCTCTGCGCGATCATAGACGATTGCGATCCAACCTGCGTCCGTCTCTGCGGCGATGAGTCTCCAACCTTCTGATGGGTCCGTTTTCCAGCACGACTTATATCGAGCCATACGCCCCGATCCTAACATGGGCCAAAAGTAAGCTTTAGCGGGCGCCTTGACGTCCCTCTACCGACAGGCACAGGATCTCTATGGCATTTATTAGCGAATCACTGGATCGTGCTGGCGCCTTCTTCGGCCATATCTTCCGGCGGGATATTCCGGTTGATATGACGGTCTAGATTAATTACGTATGTGTCGGGACTCTCGATCAAGACCGGCGAGTGAGTCGCAGCGATGATCCGGAATTTCCGCTGATCGGCCAGTTCCAGCAGCATCTTCAGAATGCGTCGCTGGTTCGATACCGAGAGAGCCATTTCCGGTTCGTCTAGCAATAGGATTGTAGCGTCGGGTAATGACGGGAAGTTCTCGCGGAACATGGCGAGCATAACTTGGCCGTGGCTTGCCATTTGCAAGAACTCAAGCATCTCCGGGTTGTCCTTGAAGAGATCAAGTTGCGTTCGCGGATTATGCTGTTCGGCGTCGAAGAGAAAGACCTTGTCGAAGCTGACCGCGCCCCTATCGAGGCTATACAAATAGCCATCCACCTGCTGGCCGCGAAGCGCATAGTAGATCGCGTGGAGCAGTGTCGATTTTCCAGAGCCATTTTCCCCGGTCAGAATGACAACGGGGTGGGAAAGATCGACGATCATCGGCAGATGGAAGTTCAACGATGTGAATACGGGGTGTGCCAGGATCTTTAAATACATCGAATCTTCAGGATAGCAACGCAGGCGTGGCGTTCGATAAACTAAACGCCGGGGGATAGAGACAATGAAACGATACTGTATTGTGGCCGCGCTCGCGCTTTCCGTCACGGCTATGGCTGCCGATCACGATAAAGGCGGAAAGTGGGTAAAGATGTTCGACGGCAAGACTCTCGATGGCTGGAAGGCGTCGGAACGGGCTGACCAATGGGCAGTGAAAGACGGGATGATCACCGCTCACGGCGAACGAAGCCACTTGTTCTGGATGAAGGAAGAGTGCGTGAACTGCGAGTTCAAAGCAACCGTGAAGATCAACAAGAACGGGAACTCCGGCATGTTCTTCCGAGCGGAATTCACGAACGAAGGTTGGCCGAAGGGCTACGAAGCGCAGGTCAACACGAGCCACAAAGATCCTGTGAAAACCGGAAGTCTTTACAACATCGTGAAGATCTACGAACAGCTAGTGCCCGATGACACCTGGTTTACGCAGCACATCATCGCCGACGGGAATCACATCATCATCAAAGTGAATGACAAGGTTGTTGTCGACCATATCGACGAGAAGAATACGCACATGAAAGGCTACCTGGCGCTCCAGCAACATGACCCGGGCAGCTTTCCCATGTACAAGGACCTGATGTATCGTAAGCTTCCGAGCAAGAAGTAACGTGGAACAGGCGCCCGCGACATGCCGCGGGGCGCCTGCTTCTCGGATTAGATTTTTGGCTTGGGCGGTGGAAGGTCGCGTGCCTTGCACTCGGACATGAAGCCGTTGCGACCGTGAGTGCCGTCGCAGAAAGGCTTGTTTTCCGCCATTCCGCACCGGCAGAGAGAGATAACCTGCCTTCCGGCGAGCCCGAAGGTATTTCCTTCAAAGTCGGTGATCTCAAAGTCCCCTTCGATACGAATGGGACCGTTTCTTAGTATTGTTACCTTTGCTGCCATAAACATCTGCGATGGTAGCAGATCCACCCCTCTGATCCCCCGGCTATATATAATCCGGGTATGCGGCGCGCGTGTGTATTACTGGTGCTCCTAGGAGCAGCGCGTGGTGTGGCCGAGGATCCGCCGCGCGATGTTTTTGTCCTGGCAAGGGTACGCGCGCATATGTCCCACCTTCTGCAAAGACTGCCGAACTATACCTGTCTGCAGACGATTGAACGCACTCGGAGAACGCCGTCTGGAAAGGTGGAGCTGATAGACATGGTTCGCCTTGAAGTCGCGCTGGTAGACGGCAATGAGTTGTTTGCGTGGCCTGGATCGAAGAAGTTCCAGGACACAAAGATCATCGACATGGTGAAGGGCGGCGCGATCGGTAACGGGAACTTCGCGCTTCATGCCAAGTCTGTCTTTCAGAGCAGTTCTCCTCGCTTCACGTATGTGGGCGAGCGTATTCGTGACGATGGGCAACGAACGCTGCGCTGGAATTTCGTTGTACCGCAATCGCGGAGCGGTTATGGCTTACGAGCGGGCGGAGTAGAGGCCATCGTGGGATACCACGGAACGATTTGGGTAGATGCCACCAGCCTGGATGCCGTACGTCTCGAAGTATATGCGGATGATATTCCGCCGCAGATCCGCATCCATGCGGCAAGTGATGCTGTTGACTATGTCCGTGTGAAGCTCGGCGAAGAATCGTTTCTGCTGCCCTCGCAATCGGAACTGAGCCTGACGGGTGTGGACCGTGTCGAAAGTCGGAACCGAACGACCTTCAGCGGTTGCAGGCAATATGCGGGGGAATCGACCATCCGATTCGACGATGAGGAAGCAGGCACAAGATCCAAAGAAGAGGAACGTACACTCGAAGCGCCGGCTGGATTACTTCTCGACGTGGAGTTACAAACTCCAGTTACAGACAACGCCTCCGCCGTTGGCGACCCAATTACAGCTATCCTGAAAAGATCGGTGAATGTGGGGCCCGGGTTAGTGGCTCCCAAAGGCGCGTTTCTGCATGGCCGTATTACTCATCTGCGGCAGCAGCAAAGCGGCAACACATATTGGGTGATTGGAATGACCTTCTTCGAACTGGAATGGACGAACACGCGCGCTCAATTGCGCGCCGGCCTTGAGGCAACGCCTAGTCTGTCTTTATTGGCGAATGCATATCCAGCATACCGGTCGGTCCTGAGGCGGGCTATGCTGGACACCGATATGTTTCTGGCGCCCGGGCCGCGTCTCTCTCTTCGCAAAGGTTTTCCGATGCACTGGCGCACGAAGCCATTTGAACAAGAGGACAAACAGTGATTCAATTCGAGCTCGAGACGGACCGGACGCTTTTTGAGAGTGCGCTGCAGTTCGCACAACGGCAGGTTCGGCAATTGATCGAAGGGGACCCGGACTATTATCCGATCCACACGGATCACGGAAAGTGGCGCCACGACAAACCGGTCTGGACTCACTGGTGCGATGGCTTTCTTCCGGGAATGATGTGGATCTTTCACCGACAAGTCGGAGCCGCTAATCCAGAAGGGCAATGGTGGTTCGAGCAAGCAGTCCGCTATTCGAAGCCACTCGAACCCCGCCGCTTCGACCATGATGTTCATGATCATGGATTTGTCTTCATGCCGACCTACTATAGGTGGTATCAGCTCACTCGAGAGCCGGAATTAAATGAAGTGTTAGTGCAAGCCGGGCAAACGCTTGCTGAGCGCTTCAATCACAGGGGAAACTTCATTCGCTCCTTTGTGTCGGAGGATTCCCTGTTCATCGACATCATGATGAATGTGGGTGTGATTTATTACGCGGCTCGTGAGACGAATGACCGCGCGTTGCGCGACATCGCTACGCGACACGCACTGACGACACGCCGGATGCTTGTGCGCGGCGACGGATCGACAGCGCAGGAAGGCATCTTCGACCTCGAAAGCGGGGAGTTTCTTCGTCAGAGTACGCAGCAAGGACATCGCGCAGACTCTTGCTGGTCTCGCGGTCTGGCTTGGGCTCTATATGGGTTCAACACATGCTATGAATACAGCCGCGATCCGCGGTTTCTCGAGACCTCCCAGGCTTGCGCCGACTATTACATTACTCACTGTCCCGCTGATGGTGTTCCACCGTGGGATTTCCAAACATCGCCCGAGAGTCGCAAACTGATCGACACTTCCGCTGCCGCGATCGCTGCATCAGGGCTCCTGCGCTTGTGTCGCGTAGTTCCCGACCCCATGAAAGGGCACTTGTATTGGACGACCGCGGTCCGAATACTTCGCACGTTGTGCGAGAAGCACGTTGCGCAAAACGGCGGCAACTGGGAAGGAATTTTGAAGGGCGGCGTTTATCACGTTCACAGGGATCTGGGCGTAAATGAGTCTGTGATGTGGGGAGAATACTACTTCGTGGAGGCGGTGGATTTGGCGCTACGCCAGATGGCTTGAAGGAATGTCCCCGAGAAGCGCGCCGGCTTCTCGGGGACATTTTTGAGGGAATTTTAGGGAGCAGGGCTCGTAGTAGTTGAGGTGGTTCCCCGGATCTCAGAGAGCTTAGTGCCGATGACTTCACCGGAGACTACCAATTCGACGCGTCGATTCTGCTGACGACCGGCGGCGGTGTCATTTGTGGCTACGGGAGTGGTTTCTCCGAAGCCTTTGGCAGTGAGGGTCTCTCCGCGCAAGCCTTGGCTGAGCAGAAATTCGCGGACCGAATTGGCGCGCTGTTCAGAGAGCTTCTGGTTGTATTCATCGCTTCCGACGCTGTCGGTATGCCCTTCTACCTCAATGTTCAGACCCGGGTGCGAAAGGACGATGCCCGAAACACGAGCCAGCTTCTCGCGAGCGATGGGCCGAAGTGTATACTTCGCCGTATCGAATAAGACATCGGACATGTTAACGATCAAGCCGCGAGCAGAATCCCGAGTTTCTAGGATCATATTGAACTGCTGCAGCAGTTGCTGACGAAGACGTTCCTTATCCTGCTCGGCGTTGAGACGCGCGCGGTCCGCGTCGCTTGCCGCCAAGCGAGCCGCTTCGGCCTGCTTTGCCAACAGTTGCTGCTGTGTAAGTGCTTCCGCTTTCGCTTTCTCCGCGGCAAGCCGCTCGGCCTCCGCAGCCTTACGCGCCGCCTCGGCAGCGAGAGTGTCGGCTTCTGCGCGGGCGCGGCGCTGTTGGTCTAGACGCGAAGCTTCCTCGGCTTGCGCGCGACGGGCAGCTTCTAATCGCTGTTGCTCTTCCGCCTGGGCACGCAGACGCGCCGATTCTTCGGCCTTGGCCTTCTCAGCGGCTTCGCGTTCGGCCGCCAAGCGGCGTTCCGTAGCGAGACGCTCCTGCTCCTGACGCTCCAATGCGATCAGGCGAGAATCTTCGGCTGTTTGAATAGCCTCGCGAGCAATCATGTTGCTGGGCTTTTCCTGCTTGCGGGCCTTATAGTCTTCCGCCTGCTTCAGGGCGTTCTCAGCTTTGGTAAAACTGTCGGCCGCATACTTATCGGCGCCCGCCCAACGAGCGATCTGCACGGCATTGCGGGCCTCCCAGAGATAAAGGGGCGTCTTCGACGGATCGTTCGGCATGTCTTTAACAGCGGATTGATCGGCCTTGAAGATATAGGATCCGCGCTTCAGCAACTCATACTTGGCATCGATCAATTCCACTTTGCCGAGTGTGTCGCCGCGTACGATGTTTTCCATGACAACGACATCGCTAGGTTGGCTGACGGCGAAGTACGGCTCGGCTGTCACAATCATGCCGAATACTTGAAATTCTGTAGAGATGTTCAGTTTCCCGCGATTCTCGGAATCGAGCAGGATTTCTCCGAGGTTCTGAGCGCGGCCTTCTGGCGTGATTGCCCACAGAACGTAAGTAAGATACTCCGGCCCGTATTTCTGAGCAGGATTCATCTTGTCGAATTCAACCTCGACTTCGATGTAGCCTTTCTTGCTTTCGACTTTTGCTTCCCCTTTGGCGGTCGGCATCAGGGCCGTACCGGCAAAGTCCACTTTCGTAGCGCCGCTCCTATGACGGTAATTGATCGCTTTAGCAGTACGCGAAACTACGGTGACACGATAAATCGGCTGCGATTCCAACGTGACGGTTTGCGTCTGATTAGGGTTTTGAGCCGCCAGCAAGCCGGCCATCAATGTCAGGGAGTAAACAATTCTCATGCAGA
Organism: Bryobacteraceae bacterium; assembly: GCA_035630195.1. GTDB lineage: Bacteria > Acidobacteriota > Terriglobia > Bryobacterales > Bryobacteraceae > DASQDN01. Next base: position 3,871 of record DASQLD010000057.1, on the reverse strand, counting down.
CCTCTCACGAGAGCACAGCACGCTTAGGTCCACAGACAACTTGCTGATACTACGTAGAAGGCGCTTTGTCGGACCGGAGGTACCGTGAAGAAATTACTGTTAAACATGCAAAAATATACATCGTTCCGCCGACAAGCAGAGTCTCACGAAGACCTAGATAGATAGCGATGAATATCGCGCTCGCCGAGCCCAACACACTTGAGGCAGCGTTGAGTGCCCAAGCCCACCGAACGGATGAGGGATGAACTTGTTCGAGTCGTGTAAGACCGCTCGGGAAGGGCATGCCCATAAAGAACGCGGCCGGCGCAATCAGCAGCGAAGTCACCAGCATCTTTACCAGTAGCGGCCATACGATACCGGCATTCGATACGACCGGCGCAACGAAGGCGAGTATTGTTACGAGGACCGCGACAAGCAACAGTACACGTTGCAGCCGTTCATCCTGCGGACCGACGATTCTGCGGCTGAAATAACTGCCCATCCCGCTGAAGACAAGCATTGAGAAGATGATGACGGTTAGAGCGTACGTTGGATGCCCGAGCAGCATGACGAACTTCTGGATGAGCGACACCTGCACAAGAATGTATCCGATCCCAATGCACAGGAAGTAGAGGAGCATCTTCTGCACTCCGCGTTCGCGCGGCAGTTTGCTGCCCAGAACTAACGGCGGCAGGAGGAGAATCACGGCAGTGGCGAGAATGCTGATTCCCATCAATCCAAACAATAAAGGCACGGCGCGGTTGATCTTGTAATCGGCGCTACCAGCAGGGCTTCGCAGGAAGTTCAGCAGATCGCGCGGCTGAACCGTATAGAAGAAGAAAGGCCGGTTGTCGTCCACGGGCGAAACATCGTACTGATACGAGCGATAAAACTCCTTCGGATTATCCGTTTTGGCAAGCGATGCGAATTCGTTGTTGGACGAGTCTCCCGGCAGATATATCGGCTGCATGCCGCCGACTTTGACCGCTGCGTGCGCCCGTTCCAGATCGGCCTGAGAAAAAGGCTTCCGCGCGATCAATACGGTGTCGCGCGCTCCCCATCCCTCGACCGATCCCTCCCGAATCACCATCACATGCGACTTGAAATCATGCTCGCCGAGACGCGCAAGAGCAACCCGCGCGAGGGAGAGCAATCGCAGCGATTCCCGTGGTGGATCAAAACCCCAACGTGTGAACGAGAGAACACCATCGTCCGTCAAATGACTGAGGTAATCGTAGAAGGCATCGGTCGTATAGAGATTGTTTTCAGAGAGCGCAAATGCGCCGGCAGCGGTTGATGCCCAAGTATCGACGAGGGTGGCTTGCAGGATCTGATATTTTTCAGGGCTTCGGCGGATGAAGCTTCGACCATCTTCCACCTCGATGCGAACTTCCGGACGAAGGTACAGATTCTGACTCAATTTAGGGAAATTCTTCCTCATGATCGTGTTCGCGATGATGGGGTTAATTTCCACACCGGTGATGTCTTTTGACCCAGAGGCGATGGCGCGCGCGACGTCCCAACCCCCACCGGGGCCGATGATCAGAGTCTTACCGCCCGGTCGAATGTGATAGACAAAGCCGGGACCCTGGCCCGAGAGATCACGCTTCTGAGATTCAGTCAGGTTGTTGAAATCGAAATTCGCGATTCCGGTCGAGGCGTCCGCATCGATGAAGATGAGTTGCATCCCTGAACCCTTGTCAGGGGCTATCGCGATGCGCGAGATGCCATTCCATTTGACGAACGACTCGTTGAGAAGCCGTTGCCCTTTTGCGAAATGAACATCGATAAAGGGCCGTTTCAAGTTAACGACGATCAGGGCGACGAACAGTAACGCAAGCGCGACACCTCCCATTCTTCCGCGGGAAGAACCAGCGAGGTTGAACCAGATGGCAGAAGAGGCTGCAAATGCGACGGATGCGATGATGACGGTATTCGGACCGCCGATGACCTCAAGAAACGGGACTAGGAGGAGACATCCCGCCGCAGCTCCGATCAAATCGAAGAAGTAAACCCGGTCAACGCGGGAAACCGTTTCCGATATGACAAGAGAAACGATGATGCCCGCCAGCAAGAACGGCAGCGCGCTTGTGAAATAAATCAAAGCGAGTGTCGCGTTGCTGAGCTCCGTGCGGGTGAGGATGATCGCCAGCGAAATCACTGTGATCGCGCTCACGAGCACAGCGAGAAAGCCCAGCCTGCGATAAATGTTCGTTCCCTTTGGAGCTACGACATACGAGAATACGCCGCCGGCGCCCAAGCCAAACAACGCAATGGAAATCGCCAGGAACGCGAAGTGATAGTAGAAAACAACAGAAAATATGCGGGTTAGCGACAGTTCGAGCACCAGCGTGGCGAGTGTTGTCAGGGCCACACCGGTATAAATCTGAGGCCAACTCTGGTGACCTTCAGGAACTGTAGACGTGATGCGGGACAAGTCCTATGTTAAAGCACCTTGTAATCGATACCTTGTGGAACGGATCTAGGAGAGTGGAGGACGAAGCTGAATGAGAAGCGTAAACGATGTAATGACCATGGACCCGACTTGCTGTCTGGCATCTGACACGATCGATCGCGCCGCCCAGATTATGAAGGATGAAGACGTCGGATCAGTGCCGGTGGTGGACGATACGTCCGCGACTTTAGTGGGGATATTAACGGATCGCGATATTGTGATCCAGGTGATCGCCGGAAAGAAAGAATGCTCTATCGTGCAAGTCCAGGAGATTATGACTCGCAATCCGGTCACGTGCAGACCGGACGAGGATATACAGAATGCGATGGATAAAATGTCGCAGCATCAAGTGCGCCGAATCCCTGTGATTGATGACAACAGCCGAATCCTCGGGATCGTCGCGCAGGCCGATTTAGCTACACGAATGGACCAACCGGAAAAGACCGAGAAAGTACTCGAGAAGATTTCCCAGCCGGTCGGCTAGTTCATTCTTAAGTTCATTCGATGGGGACGGAGTCGCAAGCCAGTCCCCATTCGGTTTATTTGTGATTGTCGAGACTTAGCTTTAATATTTTTGATGTCCCAGACGTCGAGGCTCAGACCTGCTATTGACGCACATTCCCGTAAGACTTCCCAGGAAATGTGCCCGCGTTCCGCGCTGAGGTCCCAATGTCCTGAATTGAGGCACACGGCATCGTAGTAGTCGTCTTGTAGATTCCCCAGATAGAGTTCGGTGAACGCTTGTTCAACTAAAGGTGGGGCAGCCGTGGCCACTTGGAACATCGCCAGCCGCTCCTTCATCTGCTTGTCGGAACGATTATTCTACATCCGTTGTAAGCAATTTGGCGTCTCTCACCATATGGTTAAACCCTCTGGTGAAAACAGAACGGGCACTAGCACCCTGATCCTCGACGCGGCCGACGAATCTTCGTGCGGCGCGGTATCGACGGCGCGCGGATGCAGGAGATTGCCGATCAGGCAGGAGTGAACAAGGCGCTCCTGCACTACGAGTTCCGATCGAAGGCGGATCTCGCTCGAGCGGTCTGGCTTCGCGTCGCCTCGTCATTTGTTCCAGGCATCCTCCAGATGATGGCGTCCGACCTTTCGCTCGCCGACAAGATCGATCAGTTCATCGACGCTTACCACACAAGACTCACACGCCACCCGTATCTCATGGCGTATGTCATCAGCGAGGCCGCGCGACATCCGGATCTGGTCGAGGACTTCTGCTCGTCGGAGAAACGCCAGGCTGCGCGCCGTATGATCGACAAGCTGCGCGAGCAGCTCGACGAACTCGCCCAGGCGAAAAAGATCGCGCCTGTGTCGGCCGAGCACTTCTTCATCACACTAGCCAGCAGTTGCTTTTTCCCCTTCGCCACCCGTCCAATGATCTCCGCGGTCCTTGGTCTCAACCCCACAGGCTTTCGAAAATTCATC
>DASQLD010000056.1:0-10908 GCA_035630195.1 Bryobacteraceae bacterium | reverse complement strand
TGCCCGTTCCGTCCACCCAATTCCTGAAGTCGCCGCGATACATTTCCGGAGTCGGTACGCTGAATTGCTGACTCGCCGCGCCCACTCTGTTTCGGAACCACTCCATGCTGGCGAACCAGAAGCTCTTGTTCCGGCCGTCGTACAGCTTCGGGATGTACACCGGACCGCCGGCGCTCCAACCGAAGTCGTTCTGCTTGTAGACGCCTTTTTGGCGTTCGAAGAATCGTCGGGCATCGAGGGCGTCGTTACGGAGAAATTCGTAGGCGGTTCCGTGGACTTCGTTCGTGCCGGATTTCGAGGTAAATGTGATGACGCCGCCTTGGGCGCGGCCATACTCGGCTTTGAAGCCGTTCGTTTCCACCGAGAACTCGGTGATCGCATCGACGGACGGGGTGTTTACGCTGGCCCACTGAACCGAGCTGTAACGGCCAGTGAGAATCGTCACACCGTCGAGGTTCGCCGCATATCCACCGGCTTGACCTCCGCCGATCGCAAACGCCTTATCGGCTTCGTTGCCCGACGTGGGAGTTCCTTGCGGACGGTTAGCCTGGGGAGCGGTCATCGCCAGATCGAAGGCGCTGCGCATAGCGCCGCCGACGACCAGCGGGAGCTCATCCACCAGTTTGTTCGAGACCGATGTCGAGGTGCGCGCGTCGTCGGTTTGCATTTGAACTGCCTGCGCCGTGACTTCGACCGATTCGCTAACTGCGCCGACATCGAGAGTCACCGGCACACGTGCTGAGCCGCCTGCGGTGATCGTAATTCCGGTAAGGACGGAGGCCTTGAAACCTTGATTTTCTACTCGAACGGAGTAGTCACCGGCCGGAAGATTTGGGATGGTGAAATCTCCGGTGGAGGTGGAGACTGTGGAAAAAGTTGAATTGGTGGCGGTTTGAATGGCCGAGACTTTGGCGCCGGGAATTGCGGCTCCGCTCGAATCGGTGACGACGCCGTTGATTGTGCCGCGATCGGTTTGTGCCAGCAGGCTTGAACACACAAGCGCCAGCGCGATCGCGTACGTTGCGATACGCATACGGACGACCCCCTTAATGGGAACTGAAATAACCTCATTGCGCTGCGACAGCGCGTTTGGATTTATGATACCTGCCCCAGATCGAAAAGGGAATCCTCTTACTGTCACATGGGGGTATACACCCACGCGATACTGGAGTATCTCTCGTGAAGCTTGGTCGGCAAAGTGTCAAAAAGAAGCGACGGAGTGGCCGTTTGGCGCGTGTCCTGGGTTGGTCGGCGCTTGTGCTCCTGGTAGCGCACCTCTTGTGCGCGATTGCTTTAGCCGGACTGCGATTCGTCAACCCGCCTACGACGGGCGTTCAGATCCAGCGGCGTGTAGGGTCGCTAATCATCCGCGGAAAGTACGAGAAACGCCAGACGTTTGTGCCGCTGTCGCGCATCGCTCCCGATCTGCAGCACGCGGTTATTGCCGCCGAGGACGGACGTTTCTACGAACATGGCGGCATCGATTGGAAGCAGGTCAGGATTGTTGCAGAGGATAGCCTGGAATCCGGGGAGGTTCCCCGCGGAGCATCGACGATCCCGCAGCAACTTGTCAAGAATCTATTCTTTACGACCCATCGCAACCCTTTGCGGAAGGCGGCCGAATACACGCTGGCGCCGATGGCGGACGTGATCCTTGGAAAGCAGCGCACGCTCGAACTGTATCTGAATGTCGCCGAATGGGGGCCCGGAATTTTCGGGGCCGAGGCGGCTGCCTATTTCCATTACGGAGTGAGCGCGTCGCGCCTTTCCCGGGAGCAGGCAGCCCGCTTAGCAGCGATCCTTCCTGCTCCTGTCAGGCGCAAACCGGGGAGGATGAACGGCTATAGCTCCAGTATTCAGACTCGAATGCGACAAATGGGGTGGTAATCCCGCGCGCGTCCAATCATATCCCCCATCACGTGTGTAACATTTGGTAGTCCTAAAGCGTTCTAACTACAGACCGGAATGCGTGTCCAAGCCCTTAGTCTGTCCGCAGTCGCGTTAGCGGCCGGAATCATCCTCGCGCAAGACCCCAAGAAGCCGGAAGCAAAACCCGCCGGTCCATCCTTTGAGAGCACGGTGACGCCGGTGCTCGCGAAGTCCTGTGTGGCTTGTCACAACGATCGGATGGCGTCGGGTGGCTTGAACCTTGGTCCCTTCCAGGCGCCGTCATCGATCATGACGCAGCGGGAGGACTGGGAACGCATCCTGCAGAAGATCCGGACAGGCGAAATGCCGCCTAAAGGCATGCCCCGTCTTCCGGCCGAACACACGGACGCGCTGGCCAAGTTCATTCATGAAAAATGGGAGATCGCAGACAAGAGCATTCCTCCCGATCCGGGTCGGGTAACGGCGCGCCGTCTGAACCGGAATGAGTACTCGAACACGGTTCGTGACCTGCTTGGTGTGGATTTTCGGGCCGAGAAAGATTTCCCCACCGACGACTCGGGGTATGGGTTCGATAACATCGGCGACGTCTTGACGATCTCGCCGGTCCTGATGGAAAAGTACATTTCGGCAGCCGAGCGGATTGCCGCGCGCGCCATCGGAGCCGATCCTCTGCCGAAGAAACCGCTAAGCGCGGAGTACTCCCGCAAGGACAATACTCTTCGGCGGATTGATTTTTCCAGCGCCGAAGCGACCCATCGCATCGATTGGGACGCTGAGTATGTCATCCGCATTGGTCTGCCGGGCCAGCGCGGCGAAGACGCTGCTCCGGTCCCGCTTGCGATTTGGATGGACGGGAAGAAGCTTGACGAGAAGCCGGTCGAAGTGAAGCCGTCGAAGCTGGTTTACTTCAATCCGCACTCGGACGAGGAGTTTCGTCTCTATCTGCCCGAAGGCGACCATACGTTCCGGGTTGGCTTCGTGAATGACGAGTTCGTCAAGAATTTGTCCGAAAAGGACGCCTACAACAGCAAAAAGAATAAGTATGTCGGCTCGATTCTTTTCGAAGGACCGTTCCCCTCGAAGGTGGAGAAGCCGAGCCGTAAGAAAATCCTGGTCTGCGATCCGAAGACCGGCGGAGACGTGTGCGCTTCTAAGATCATCAGCAATCTGGCGCATAAAGCCTACCGTCGCCCGGTTACAAAGAAAGAAGTGGACTCGCTGCTCAGATTCGTCGCTCTTGCCAAGACGGAGGGTCTGAATGCCGAGCAAGGCATACAGCTCGCGATTCAGGCGATGCTGGTTTCGCCGCATTTTTTGTTTCGGATCGAGCGCGATACGACTGCAGATCCGCTGAAGGTCCACCCGATTACGGAACTCGAACTGGCTTCGCGGCTGAGTTACTTCCTGTGGTCGTCGATGCCGGACGACGAATTGCTGGCCTTGGCGGAGACAAAGAAACTTCGCGTCAACCTGGATGCGCAGGTGAAGCGCATGTTGAACGATCCACGCTCGGCTGCGTTCGCCGATAACTTCGCCGGTCAGTGGCTGGAGACTCGCAATCTCGACAGCGTGAAACCCGATCCGCAGAAGTTTCCTGAGTGGGGTCCGGAGCTGCGGGAGGCGATGAAGGCCGAGACTCGGATGTTCTTCGAAGCGATGCTTCGCGAGGACCGGTCGCTACCCGAATTCCTCGACGCCAAGTACACCTTCTTAAATGACCGTCTTGCAAAGCATTATGGGATTGAGGGCGTTACCGGACCGGAGTTCCGCCGGGTGGAACTGACTACTCCTCAGCGTGGCGGACTCCTAAGCCATGCAAGCATCCTTACGGTTTCGAGTTATCCTACGCGCACCTCGCCGGTGATTCGCGGGAAGTATGTGCTCCAGAACATCCTGGGGACGCCCCCGCCCCCGCCTCCGCCGGATGTGCCGGCTCTTGATGAGGAGTCAGTCGGCAATGCGGGATCCCTGCGCCAACAACTCGAAAAGCACCGCAGTAATGCCGTTTGCGCGTCCTGCCACAGTCGTATGGATGTTCTCGGGTTTGGTCTCGAAAACTACGACGGCACGGGGAAATGGCGTACGGTGGACGGCAAGTTCACAATCGATTCGAGCGGCACGATGCCAAATGGCAAGTCGTTCACAAATCCGGCGGAAATGCGCGCATTGCTCAAGAGCGATCTCGAGGATTTTTCCCGTTGCCTGACTGAAAAGATGCTGACATACTCTTTGGGTCGTGGCCTGGAACGCTACGATCGCAAAACAGTGGACAGCATTACCAAAAAACTGGCGGCGTCGGACTACCGCTTCCAGACAATGGTGTACGAAATTGTACGGAGCCTCCCATTTCAACAGCGGCGAGGCGAAGCTCTCAAGACCGAAAACAAGACCAAAGAGGTTGCTCAACGATGATCACCGGTAAAGCTCTCGGAAGGCGCACATTTTTGCGAGGCGTCGGAGCGGCGGTTGGACTTCCTTTCCTGGACGCGATGACGCCAGCGTTCGCGCAAAGCAAGGCTGTGACGGCGCCGGTGCGTATGGCCTTCGTGTATCTGCCCAACGGCATGGACATGAAGAGCTGGACGCCCACCTATGAAGGCAAGCTCACCGAGCTTCCGCGTACGCTGAAATCGCTGGAGCCTTTTAAGAACGACATCACTGTTCTCGGCAACCTTACGCACAACAATGGACGCGCGCTGCTCGACGGCGCAGGGGATCACGGTCGTTGCTCCGGCGCGTACTTGACGGGTGTTCAACCACGGAAGTCGGCGGTCGACATTAAGTGCGGTATTTCCTGCGATCAGATCGTTGCGAACAAGATTGGCAGCCAGACGCGCTTCCCGTCGCTCGAAGTTGGGCTCGAAGACGCGCGGCAGGCTGGTGACTGCGACTCCGGCTATTCCTGCGCGTACACGAATAATCTCGCCTGGCGGAGCGAAACGCAGCCGCTTCCTCCGATTCTCGATCCGCGGACACTCTTTGAACGCCTGTTCGGCAGCGGAGCCGCTCTGCCGCCAGAAGCTCGCGCCCGCCAAGCCAAGTTCCGCCGCAGCATCCTCGATTTCGTTACTGACGACACGAAGAAGCTACAAGCGAACCTTGGGCCGACCGACCGCCGCAAGCTCGATGAATATCTCTCGTCGATCCGAGAGATCGAACGACAACTCATCAAAGCGGAGACGGACAACGCTCAGATCGATCCGAAGATGGAAAAGCCGTACGGTGTGCCGGCCGACTTCGCCGAACACTTTAAGCTGATGACCGATATGATCACGGTCGCGTTCCAGGCGGACCTGACGCGCGTTCTGACTTTCCTTGTCACGCGCGAGGGCACGTCGCGTCCGTATCGGGAGATCGGCATTCCCGACGGGCACCATCCGCTCACGCACCATCGTAACGATCCGGCGCTGATCGAGAAGGTCGCGCAGATCAACGAGTACCATACGCGCCAATTCGCAGCCTGGATGGAGAAGTTGAAGAGCAGCCAGGAAGGTGATCGAAGCATTCTCGATAACTCGATGATTGTCTACGGCGCGGGGTTGGCTGACGGCAATCGCCATGCTCATGAAGATCTGCCTACGCTCATTGCTGGAAGCGGTGGCGGCTATCTCAAGACCGGACGACGCATTGTTTACCGCAAGGAAACTCCAATGGCCAACATGTTCCTGACCATGATGGATCGCATGGGTGTGCCTGCGGAGCATTTCGGAGACTCGACCGGGCGGCTCGACGGGTTGTCGGACCTTACCTAATTCGTAGCGACTTTAGCGATTGAATACCAAAGCGCTCATCCAGAGTGCACTCTACGATTGTGGCGTCTGCAAGAACGCTGATGATGGCTTGTGTCGCATGGATCGATGCTGCGCGCACCAGCCAGGCTCCAACACACGAATGATTTCCCAGACCGAAGGCTAGATGCCTAGGCGGTTGCCGTGTTAGATCAAGCCGGTCGGGTTCGGAGAACTGCTCGTGATCTCGGTTCGCCTCGGCGAGCACGAGCGCGACGGTGGCGCCTTTCGGGATTTCGACGTCGCCGATCCGAACATCTTCTTGGGCGTAACGCAGGATGGCTCGCGAGGGTCCGGCGTAGCGAAGTAGCTCATCGATCGCGGTGGGATAGTGCAGCTTATCGATTTGGTCGGGGCGCCTCAAAAGAGCGTGCCAGGCATTCGCGAGAAAGCACGGTAGAGTTTGCGAGAGAGCGACAAATGCCTGGACCTGGAACGCTGGCGACGAAAACTTTTGAGCGAGATTTAGGGTGGCATGTTTTGCGTTGTCCTGGAGCTGGGTGTCGAACGGTTCGGCTGCGGCGTTGAAGATGTCGGTTGCTAGTGGCAGAAGACGCTTGGCCTCTGATAAAGGAATGTCGGTAACGATGGTGGCAATTTCCAGTGACCAGGGCTTGGCTACATCGCTGACCAAGTCTACTGGTTGAATGCGCTGCGGCTTCCAATTCGCGAGTTGTGTAAGACGCACCGCTGCGAACGCTGCCTCGCGAAACTCCCGATGTTCCTCGCCGGCGGTCGACCTTGGCGACAAGTTTTCGTGTCGGAGAGCCTGAACAATATCAGCGTAACGATCTAAACTAAACAAACATGCGCTTTCTGTCATTCCTGCTGCCCGCACTGATTATCGCAGCGCCTCACGTTCGCACGGACTTCGACGGCGGTTCGCTCGACAAGGTGGAACGTGTGTCGGATACCCATTTTCGACTCAGCGTCAAAGGAGAGACGGATCAGGCCGGACGCAATCGGCAGGCGACCTGGTACTTCTTTCGCGTCGATAACGCGGGCCGCTCGGAGATGATCTTCGATATGGTGGGACTGCCGGGGGAGTATAATTTCCGACCCAATCAAGGGGCGATCACCGATAAGACGCCGCCGCTCATCAGCTATGACCGCAAGACATGGACCCACATTACTCCAGTCGAATATGACGCGAAAGAGCCGAAGCTTCGATTAAAGATCGTCCCGCAGAAATCTACTTTCTGGATCGCGCATACGCCTCCATATACGCTGGACGAACTCTCGGCGCTGCGTAAGGATCTGCTGAAGCACAAAGACGCGCGGGAGCAAGTGATTGGCAAGACGATTGGCGGCCGGGATATTTACGTTTGGTCCATTCACAAAGGCTCGCCTGCGAAAGCCGTCTGGCTGATGTTTCGACAGCATAGCTGGGAGTCCGGGTCGTCGTGGGTCGGTGAAGGCGCTGTACGCGCGCTGCTCTCGGAAGAGGCCGAGTCGCGCGGGTTGCGAGAGCAGATTCATTGGAAGATCTTTCCGGTGGCTGATCCCGAAGGCGTAACGCGCGGCGGCGTACGGTTCAACAGCAAGGGCTACGATTTAAACCGCAATTGGGACGTCGAAGATCCTATGGCGATGCCGGAGATCACGGCACAACGTAAGGCCATCGCAGAGTGGATCAAGAGCGGCAGTAAAGTGGAGCTCTTCCTTTCCCTGCACAACACCGAAACTTCCGAGTATCTCGAAGGCCCCCCTGACGAATCGAACCCTGCCATAAAGCAGCTTGCCGAAAGATTTTTTGGCGCACTGACCAAAGACACGACATTCCATCCGAGCCGGCCGCTTTTCTTCGCGGGACGAACAACCACTGAGGGGATGAAGGGTCGAATGAACGTAGTGCAAGGTCTCTATCGCGATTTCAAAGTTCCGGCTTTTCTGATGGAGCAGCGCATCGCATTCAACGAAAAACTAAAGCGTCTGCCGACGATCGAAGACAGGCTCCAATTCGGTCGAGAGCTAGTACAGGCGATTGCGTCGGCGCTTTTGAAATAGCGTACAATCACGGGCATTGGCATTCCTATGAAGAAACTGCTAGCTCCTCTCGCTTGCCTCTTGTATCTGGCCGGAATACTCGTCTACCGAACGACCGCGCAATCTCCTGCGCCGGCGACAAGTCGTACTGAGCGCTTCCGCACCATGTCCGAGCAGGCGGAAAAGAAGGGGCTCGCCGAGCCTTTCCGCGGCATCACGACCAATGGGACGCCCGCTCCCGGTCTCTTCACCATTAAATCGACTGGTGTATCGACGGAACCGGTGCGCAAGGCCGCCGCGTCGTTTCTAACGGGTCTCAGCGCGGAACAACGCGCGAAAACATCCTTTGGTCTGGAAGATCCGGAATGGCAGAAGTGGATGAATCAGCACTTCTATATCAGGCAGGGAATGTCGTTCAAGGATATGAATGAGGCGCAACGCGAATCTGCGTTTGCATTGATGAAGGCGTCGCTCAGCGCAAAGGGCCTGAAGCTCTCTCGCGACATCATGCGCTTGAACCATACTCTCGGCGAGCTGAACAACAACAACTTCGAAGAGTACGGGGAATGGCTGTATTGGATCACCGTCATGGGTGAGCCTTCCAGCAAGGAGCCGTGGGGCTGGCAGCTCGATGGCCATCACTTGATCGTGAACTACTTCGTTCTGGGAGATCAGGTAGTGATGACACCGCTTTTCGTCGGGTCCGAGCCCGTGATTGCTCATGAAGGCAAGTTCAAGGGTACGGCTATCTTGCAGGACGAGCAGCGGCTTGGCTTGAGTTTCATAAAGAATCTCCCCGAGGCGCAGCGCAACAAAGCCATCCTCAATACTTCGAAGACCGGCAACAACAATCTCACCGAGGCATGGAAAGACAATGTCGTCCTCGACTATGCAGGCGCCAAGGCGGCCGACTTTACCGCCGCGCAAAAGGACAGCCTGCTGCAGTTGATCAACATGTACATCTCCAACATGGATGACGGCCACGCCAAGGTGAAGATGTCAGAAGTTCGCAAGCACCTCGACAACACATGGTTTGCGTGGATCGGTGGCACAGATGCCGATAGTGTGTTCTACTATCGCATCCACAGTCCGGTGCTCCTGATCGAGTTCGATCATCAAAACCCGGCTGGTCTGCGACATATGTTCCCTGGTCCTCCCAAGCCGAACAAGGAACACGTCCACGCGGTCGTTCGGACACCAAATGGCAACGACTACGGCAAGGACCTTTTGCGACAGCACTACGAACAGCATCCGCATCCGCACAGATAATCCGTGGAACAGACGATTCAGGACGCGCGTATAACATCGCCTCCCATAGTGAGCGCGCCCGTGCCTGCGCGCAATCTCGCGATCGACACGTATCGCGGCGCAGTCATGTTTCTGATGATGGCTGAAGTGCTGCAGCTAGCGAAGGTCGCAGCCGCTTATCCAGGGAACTGGTTCTGGGAGACACTCGCTTATCATCAGACGCACGTCGCATGGGCCGGGGCTTCGCTGCACGATTTAATCCAACCATCTTTTTCGTTTCTTGTCGGTGTGGCGCTGCCCTACTCTATCGCCTCACGATTGGCGAAGGGCGGCACGTACTCCCGAATGTTCGCGCATGCGCTGTGGAGATCGTTGCTGCTCGTGGCACTGGGCATATTTCTCCGCTCGACACACAGCACGCAGACGAACTTCACATTCGAGGACACGCTGACGCAGATCGGACTTGGCTACCCGTTTTTGTTCGCTCTGGGGTTCGCACGGCCGCGATGGCAATGGTCGGCGCTCGGACTGATTTTGAGCGGGTACTGGCTGTGGTGGGCGTTGTACCCGGCAGGGGCCGGTGAGTTTCAAGGCTTCGCGGCGCATTGGAACAAAAACACCAACGCAGGCAGCGCGTTCGATCAATGGTTCCTGAATCTCTTCCCGAGACAGGAGCCGTTCCTCGCTAATCGCGGCGGCTACCTCACGATGAGTTTTATTCCTACGCTTGGAACCATGATCCTGGGATTAATTGCGGGGCGTTGGCTTCGCCAATCCACGACTCTACCTCTCAAGCGTTTGGTCATCGCAGGAGCCTTACTGATCGGAGGCGGCGTGCTGCTTCATTTCACCGGCCTCTGCCCGATCGTGAAGAGAATTTGGACGCCAAGCTGGACGCTATTCAGCGGTGGATTGTGTTTCTGGATTCTCGCAGGCTTAAGTTGGCTGATCGATGTTAAAGCTCACCGCCGATGGACGTTTCCGCTCCTTGTAATAGGCGCAAATTCGATTGCCGCGTATATGATCGCGCATCTTTGGGAAGAATTCATCGTCAGCTCATTCCGAATTCACCTTGGCGCGGGCGCCTTTCAGATCTTCGGCGCAGGACTCGAGCCGTTCCTGCGAGGCGCCGCTGTCCTACTGATTTTCTGGCTAATCTTGTACTGGATGTATCGGCGGAAGCTCTTCCTGCGAATCTAATTGCGCAGCGGCTTGCCGTTCTTCAGCATGTACTGAATACGATCCTGGGTTTTCTGCATCCCACAGAGCGACAGAAACGCTTCACGCTCCACATCCAGCAGACGCTGTTCCGACACAACCGGCTCCCCTGCCCCGCGTCCGCCGCTGAGAATGTACGCGAGCTTCTCTCCGATGACCGCATCGTGGTCACTGATGAATCCGCCTTCCCGCATGCTCCACACCGCTAGTTTCATTGCGGCATACCCTGCATCGCCGGACACTTTGACGTCGCATCGCGGTACACCAGGCGAATAGGCGCTGATCAACGACAAGGCGAGGGTCTTGGCGTCGTGTAATCGGCGCTCGGGGTTCATGCTGATGCTGTCGGCTTTATGCAGCAGGCCCAACGCTTGGGCGTCTTGCGCGGAAGACGAGACCTTTGCCATACCGATCAGCTCGAATACTTTTCTGGGATCGCGGAGGCGCAGAATCATCTCCTTACATCCGCCGCCCGCCGGAATGAGTCCTACACCGACTTCGACCAGACCCATGTAGAGTTCCGCCGATGCCTGGGCTCGTGTGGAGTGCAAAACCCACTCACACCCGCCCCCGAGCACGCGAGCAAAAGGAGCCGCCACGACTGGTTTGGGAGCATATTTCAGCGCCATACTCGCCGATTGAAACCGACGCACGGCTTCGTCGAGCTCATCCCAGTCGCCACCCTGCGCAGTCAGCAAAACCAACGTCAGATTTGCGCCGACGCTGAAATTCTCTCCCTCGTTCGCAATAACCAGCGCCTCGAAGTTGCGTTCCGTCT
>DASQLD010000055.1:0-6178 GCA_035630195.1 Bryobacteraceae bacterium | reverse complement strand
CGGCCCAGTGAATCTTGGGGACGCTCGAAACGGCGGCGCTTTGCGTCCCTGCAAGAACATGACGCCGATGTCGCATTGGGGTCGCGATATTACTCCTGATTTCGACGCAGTGATTCAGGGTCTGACGCATGTCACCACGGTCGCCGCTGTTTTCGACGATCGCGTAAAGGCGGAAGACTTTATGAAGGCCGTGCGCGAGAAAGATTTCGGCCTCAGTATCAATATCTCGACCTCCGTTGACGGAGCCGATCAGTGTTGTCATGCGGCAGGTATACCTCGTCATAGTGTTGGATATTCGCTCGGCTTCGAAGGCCATACGGAGCATCTGCCGAATTCGCAAGTGATGATGCTCTCGACGATGTGCGGACATGGAATGATTGCGCATTCGATGGCAAAGAAGATGATTGATTGGGTGAAGGAAGGCCGCCGCTCGCCGGATGAAGCCGTCACGTATCTGGCGCGCTTCTGTTCGTGCGGTGTGTTCAATCCATCGCGCGCGAAGCGCATTTTGGAGGAAGCTCGTGTCAGCACTAAGTGAGGTCGCATCGAACAAGGATTTCGTGAAAGGCCTCTATGAGGCTTTTGGGAGAGGCGATGCCGCGGCTGTTCTTGCGTCCTTCGATTCCGAGATCCTTTGGACTTACCCGGATAATGTTTTTTATGCCGAGGGCAGCCCTTTTCGGGGTCCGAGCGAAATCTTTAATAAGGTTTTCGTCCGGCTCGCGACGGAATGGGAGAACTTCAAAATAGAGCCGATTGAGTATATTGCCGAAGGGGATCGCGTCGTCGTGCTGGCTCGTGAGACCGGCGTACATCGCGAGGCAGGTGGATCCGTCGACACGGACACCATTCATGTCTGGACAATCCGTGAGGGCAAGGCGATTGAGTTCTTTGGCCTGCCGGATACGTTGGCTTTCAGCCGCGCTGCCGGCTTGGTTTGAAACTCTACGGACCGACTATCGCTGCCTTTTGGCGCCCCCGGCGCTGAGGTGAATGATCGCCGCCGCCGCATTGTATCGAACGGATTCATTTTCGTCCGTTAACAGAGGCGCCACGCCGGGCAAGAGCGTCGGATCTCCTCGCCTCGCAATCGCGTCAACAGCAGCCGCTCGAACAAGCCATTTTTTGTCAGTTGCTGCGGTCACCAGCGCTTTGCCTGAACGTGGATCAGGATCATGCGCCAGCTTTTGTGCTGCTGCGGCGCGAATTGGCGATGTATCGTCTTTGCTGATCTCTTTGAACACGGAATAGCTCACGCCTGCGAAAGGAATGAAACCGATACATTGCTCGAAGCCCAGCTTGGCCA
The DNA here is from genome assembly GCA_035630195.1 of Bryobacteraceae bacterium. Taxonomy (GTDB): domain Bacteria; phylum Acidobacteriota; class Terriglobia; order Bryobacterales; family Bryobacteraceae; genus DASQDN01. Next base: position 4,872 of record DASQLD010000055.1, on the reverse strand, counting down.
TGGCCTTCGAATCTTTGACCATTTTGAGCTCCGAATCGATCAAGCTCTCACCGCTCTTCTTTTCGCCCGAGAGAATTGCATAGTACACAGGATATGCGCCAGGATCCTGCAATCGATGCAGCGACGCCGCAGAAGCAAGCACGACCTCTACGTCTTTGTCCTTCAAGGCTGCCATCAGCTTCGGTATAGCGGCTTTGGCGCCCATTGCGCCCAGAGCATTTGCTGCTGCCGAGCGCACTAGCCCCGAGTGATCCCCCAAAGCCTTTTGCGCCTGCTCCTGCGCTCTCGGATTTGCCGGAATTAAGCCGAGCGCATGAACCGCCCGTGATCTGGGCTCGACACTGTGCTCGGCGAGACCGGTATCCGAACGTTCCAGGCTTTGTCGGCATTGCTCCGTGCTGTCAATGGTGTGCAAGCAAAAAAAGCAATACATGCAAGAAACATACCTGCCCGATATCTGAGCGTCCTTTCGAGTTTCATGCTGATTCCAGCCATATTGCACCTGACGGGCGATAACTCGTCGGCAGCGGTGCCGGCCGGTTGGGCTTCGAGATCTCGCATCGACCTATACTTGGATACTGTTGGAAGGGATTAGATACAAATTATCTACATAACTACGTCGCTCGACTACTCTTATGTGCGAGCAGCAGTACGCCGCGATTTATATTCCGCCTCACTCAGCAATGATCGGGAAAGTTTGAGATCGGGTGGCCTAGTGATCCGCGATGCTTCCGTCCGGGAATCGTAGCTGCTGCCGTGTGTGCGGCTGATACGGACGCTTTGCCGCTACCGCTTCATCGAGATTTACTCCCAGGCCAGGACGATCAGGTGGCAGCGCGAAGCCCTTTTCGTATGTGATGCCGCCACCATAAAAGAGGTCCTTCCAATATTGCTCGTTGCCGCGGTGTGTGATTTCCTGAATCGCGAAGTTTGGGGTGGAGAAGTCGACCTGTAAGGAAGCGAGGGTGCTGACGTCACTTTGTGGATTGTGTGGCGCGAGTTCAATGCGATAGGCTTCCGCGATAGTGGCGATCTTCTTCATCTCCAGAATTCCCCCGCAATGAACGACGTCGGGCTGAACGTAGTCGACCAGATGACGATGACAGATCTGGTTGAACCCATATTTCGTGGTGAGACGTTCGCCGGTTGCCAGAGGAATACGTGTCTTGCTTCGCAGAAGAGCGAGCTCATCGAGATCTTCAATTTGTGTGGCTTCTTCAACGAAGTAGGGACTATATTCTTCGGCCCTTCGGCAGAAATCGATTGCCATGGTCGGAGTTGTCTTTCCGTGTACGTCAATGCAAATGCGAAAATCCTCCCCAACAGCTTCCCGAACTGCCTTGAGATTGGCAATCCCTTCGCGTACTGAACGCACTGGATAGATGACGTCCCCTTGCGTGGTGATGAATGCTGCTTTGCATCCGGTCCACCCTTCCTGTTTTGCCTGAAGCCAAGTTTGCGCATATTGCTGGGGCGAATTGCCACCCGCGTGCACGTACATTTGAACGCGCTCTCGAGCTTTGCCCCCAATGAGCTTGTAGATGGGTTGGCCGAGGCCCTGTCCGACAATGTCCCACAAGGCGATCTCGACCGCGCTGATCGCAGAGTTCAAGATGGGACCGTTGCGCCAGCGCGGCCATCGATACATCGCCTGCCAGTGCATCTCGATGTCGGCCGCGTCCTTGCCCACAAGGTAGCGCTTATGTTCATCGATGGCGGCGGCCACGGTGGCTTCTTTGCTGGTGACGGATCCCTCGCCCAATCCGGTAAGGCCTTGACTCGTGTAGATCTTGACGAAGACATAATTGGAGGCATTCGGACCACCGCGATTGACGATGAAAGTTTTCAAATCGGTGATCTTCAAGTGCAACGGTTTTGCCTTCTCACGCGCCTGCGCGAGAAGACCTTCCGGTGAAGTTAAGGCCGCAATGCCCGCGGCGGCTGCGCTTGCGGCAGAACCTAGGAAGTCTCGACGGGTGATCATTGTGAAAAGTTTGTGCCAAGCATATCACCGGAGAGGATATAATCGCCTTTCATGTCTGCACGCTATAAGTACGAAGAGTTTACATGGCCAGAGATTCGCGAAGCCGTAGCGCAGAACCGCGTGGCTGTTCTTCCTGTCGGTACGATCGAACAGCACGGACCGCACTTGCCGCTCGTCACGGATGTACTGACGGCGACCGAGATGTCGCATCGCGCCGTGGCGCAGATTCCCTCTGAGGCTGTTCTGATGCCATCGGTCTACTATGCGTTCAATGAGCATCATCTCGACTTTCCCGGTACGATATCCGTCCGGGGAGAGACGTTCATTCAATACGTGACCGACATTGGACGGAGCTTGGCTCATCATGGATTCCGCAAGATCCTTTTGGTGAACGGGCATGGCAGCAACGTTCCTTACCTCGATATTGCAGCCAGAAATATCACCAATGAGACGGCGTCGATTGCGGCGATGATCCCCTGGTGGAATCTTATTCCGAAGGAGTTGTTCAAGGAGCTTCGCGAGTCCGAGTATCCCGGAGGCATGGCCCACGGCTGTGAACTCGAGACCTCGGTATTGTTATACTTGCGCGGGGATCTCGTGCAAATGGGTAAGGCTGAGCGCGATATTCCTGTAAAGCGGTCAGAACACTTCTACTGGGATCTGCAGGCCCCGTCGCCGGTATTTTTCCAAGAGTTTTTCAGCCGCTATTCGCGTACGGGCACGTTGGGCGATCCCACGAAGGCGAGTGTTGAGAAGGGGCGCCGCTTTGTAGAGGCAGTGACGGAGCGGATGGTGAAGCTGATTCAGGAACTCCGTGCGCGAGAGATCGATCCAAGAGTGGACCATCATTAGTTCAAATTATGCGCTAACAACGAATCGCGGATGCGGACGTCTCCCGCAAGCGTTCAGAGCCGGGTTCAGATCAGCACAAGCTGCTCGAACAGTTTTTCAAGGCAGAGATGCGGGGCTTCACTGAGACCGGTATGAACGGGCGAAACCTGTATGATCGTGCTGCGAGGAGCGACAAGCCAATGGAATCGCTCCCGCTGCGGCAAAGCAGCGATCGGCCCCGCGTCAACCTCCCCTTTGCAGATTCTGGAGAACGCCTCTAAGTGTAGGCGTACGACCTCGGGGTCGATCTCCGGAGATAGCGCCAGCAAACGCGATTCGTCGATGTGAACCTTGGCAGCGAGGAAATGCTGCGCTTTGCAATAAAGAATGACTCCCGCATTGATGAATTCCTCACGATCAACGCGAGGAACGATGCGGAGCACAGCGTAATCAAAGGAGCTCGGCGCGCGCACGCATTGCCTCCTTTATGAAACTCGGCGCGGCAAGCAGCCGTTGCGTGAAGTATTGAACGTAAGCGGCGCGTTTGGCTGAGGGAGTTTCCGCTCCAGGCACAGGTAGCAGCCAGTCGTCCGGCACGTGCCCGACAATCTGGTCGAAGACCGATTTCGTCAGTAACGGCCGTAAGCGAGCATCGGCATCCGGGATCTTCGATGCCCATGGCAGCAGCACATGTTTTCGAATCGGAGCAAATGGTGTTGAAGCCATCTGTTTCACGTCCTGCCAGTTGTGATGAAAGTACAGTGCTGCGCCATGATCGATGAAATAGATCGATTTATGCCAGCAGAGCAGATTCGGGTTGTGAGCAGTGCGGTCCACATTTGTGATAAATGCATCGAACCAGACTGCGGACGAAGCTAGTTCCGGGTCCGCCCTGTCTCCCGCAGCCGGGTCAAACATAACAGAGCCGGGAAGATAATCGAGCGCAAGATTCAACCCGACACTGGCTTGTAAAAGATCACGTATCTCCTGGTCTGGTTCATTGCGGCCGAGCAGGGGGTCGACATCGACAAGAACGATCGCCGGTACGTTTAAGCCCAGCGCTCGGCCGATCTCACCGGCCAGTAGCTCGGCTACGAGAGCTAAGGGACCTTGTCCGGCTCCGCGAAACTTCAACACATATAACCCGAGATCGTCGGCTTCGACGATGGCAGGCAGGGAGCCGCCTTCACGAAGCGGTGTGACGTAACGGGTAGCGTGAACAGTTCGCAGCATAGCTATTTCGAAAGTGTAGCTTGCCCATCTCGTAGGCTTGTCAAACAATCGTGCAAAATAACATCTATACCCATGACCACAGCCAAAGAGGAACTGACCGCCGCGGTTCTTTCTTTCAGTCTGCCGGAGGAGACCATCCACGCCCGTCTCCAATGGATTTATCATGATATTCTTCAGCATTCCCGCTACATCCGTCGCGCGTCTTTCACGGCGATCCATCCGGAAGATCTGGCGTTTTGTTTCGAGGCCTACGATCGAGTTTTCTTTGCGGGTCTATGCCGGCGGACTCTGAATGGCCGGAAGCTGACCTTTCGTTTATCGCGACGCATGACGCGGGTGGGCGGCACGACAACTCGATTGCGATCAGTGACGGGTGAGATTAGGTTCGAGATCGCGGTCGCAATCGGTACTCTTTTCGATGGGTTCAGCGAGGATGACAGAACAGTTACAGTAGGCGGACTCGACTGCAGGAATCGTCTCGAAGCGATGCAACGGATCTTTGAACACGAACTGACTCACCTGGTTGAGCAATTGTGTTGGGACAAAAGCGATTGCACGGCGGAGCGATTCCAGGACATAGCAGCCAGGTACTTCCTGCACCGATCGCACACTCACAACCTGATTACACGTAAGGAACGCGCCGCTATCTCGGGTATCCGGCCGGGGGCGCGCGTTACCTTCGAGTTCGGCGGGCGTCGATTGACGGGTGTTGTGAATCGGGTGACTAAGCGCGCCACCGTGCTCGTTGAGGACCCTAATGGTCGCCGATACTCGGATGGTCGCCGCTATCAGACGTTCTACGTTCCTCTGGCAGATCTACAACT
>DASQLD010000054.1:0-6891 GCA_035630195.1 Bryobacteraceae bacterium | reverse complement strand
AGGCGCAGGATCGAACGGATATGCCTTGGCTGACGCGCTGCTGGGCCTGCCGCGACGGATTCGCGCTTCGATCGATATTGTCGATCCCAACTATCGTAATTCGCACCTGATGCCGTGGGTGCAGGACGACTGGAAGATCACGCGCAACTTGACCCTGAATCTTGGCTTCCGTTACGAATGGATGGGCAGACCACAGGCCAAATACGATACCATCGGCAACTTCTACATCAAGGCCCCGGGACAGGCCGTGATTATTACGCCGCAGGACACCGGCAGTCCGCTAGTGGAACCGCGTCCGGAATCACTCGGCCGCAGTCTGCTGGAGAATGACAACAATAATTTCGCTCCGCGGTTTGGGTTTGCTTACCAGGCTTCGGATAAGACTGTGGTGCGCGGCGCTTATGGCATCTTCTACCAACGCGACACCATGGACTACTGGATCCTTCAGGCATTCAATCCGCCGTTTGTCCGAACGGGCGACGTGACGCTAAGCGTGAATGCGCAGTCGATCCAGAACTTCCCCGTGGACGATCTGACGCCGGTTGTCAATTTCGTTACACCAGGTTCGAAGCCAGCGCCCTACGGCCGAAACGTCGACTGGAAAGAGGCGTACGTCCAGCAGTGGAATCTCTTCGTTGAGCGCTCCCTCAGTCGCGACCTGGTGGCGAAGGTCGGGTATGTGGGGAACAAGGGCACAGGCATCCCGCGCGACTACTATCCGAACGAAGGAGCTCCCGCGCCGGGAGATATACAATCGCGGCGACCCTATCAGAATCTGAGCTCCGTCCTGATTCGCAACTCGGACGGACAAGCTACTTATCACGGGCTCGAGCTGTTGGCGGAGAAACGCTTCGCAGGCGGACTATCGTTTGTTTCCGCTTACACGTTCTCCAAAGCTATTTCCAATCAGACGTATCTTGACCTCTGGTATGGCGGCAACAATAAGAGCCGGTCGCCGCTGAACATCAGCCACCGCTTTTCGAGCTCCGGCGCGTGGGACATCCCCTATGGACGAGGCCGGCGATGGGGGACGCAACTGCCGGGTGTGGCCGAGGCGTTTCTAGGAGGCTGGCAGCTGGGTGGGATCTTTGTTATCCGAACCGGCTTTCCGTTGACCGTTACCAACGGCACGTTGGGCGACATCGCCAATGCCGGAGGAATCACACAGGTTCCCAATCGAATCTCAGATCCGAATCTGTCAGGCGGGGATCGAACCGAGAACGTGTTCTTCGACACCACGGCATTTACGGCGCCAGCCCGCTACACGCTGGGCAACGCGGGGGCGAACATTATCGATGGACCCAACTTCTGGAATCTGGATGCTTCCGTGATGAAGATCTTCCGGGTTTCGGAAACCAAGGTGTTTCAGCTTCGCGGCGAGTTGTTCAACGCCTTCAATCATCCCAACTGGGGAGATCCTGGGTTGGGCTACGGCACCGCAACGTTCGGGCGGGTGACGTCTACCAGCGGGGATCCGAGAAATGCGCAAATCGGTCTCAAGTTTTTGTTTTAGCCGGATAAGATATTCCATGCAAAAGATTCTGTTGGTGGCCGGGTTCCAGCTTCTCACAGCAGCACTTGGAGACGCTGCCGATTGGAAGATCGGCGTATCGAAAGTTAACATCAACCCGACGGAGCCGATCTGGCTGGCCGGTTATGGTAATCGCGACCGGCCGTCGGAAGGAGTAATTCAGGATATCTGGGTAAAGGCGGCGGCTTTTCAGGATGCGACGGGCGCCATCTCAGTGATCACGACGGCGGATCTTGTGGGCCTCGACACAGAGACGGTGGAGATCGTCAGCCGGCGCGTGAAGGAACGGCACGGCATTCCTCGGGAACGCCTGGTGTTCAATTACTCGCACAACCACAGTTGTCCGGTCACCAATGGAGTGCTGCCGCTTTACTATCCGATAAACGATCAGCAGCGAGCGGTGATCGATCGCTATTCGCGGCGATTGCACGATCAGTATGTCGAGGTGATTGGCAAAGCAATCGAAAATCTTGCCCCATCGACGCTGGAGTTCGAGCAGGGCCTGGCCGGCATCGCCGTCAACCGGCGGCGTGCCAGACCCGGCGGTCGCAAACTACCGGGTCCTGTCGATCACGATGTTCCGGTGATGGTGGCGCGCGATGAGGCTCGGAAACCGCGAGCCATCTTGTTCGGCTATTCGTGTCATACGACGGCGCTATCGGGTTATCAGATCAATGGCGACTATGCCGGGTATGCGCAAGCCGAATTGGAGAAGGCGTTTCCCGGGTCAGTGGCATTGTTCGTTATGGGGTGTGGCGGCGACGCAAACCCACTTCCACGGATCATGCAGGTTACGACGCCCGAAGCGGTGGAACTGGCTTCGATGTATGGAAAAATCCTGGCTGCCGCGGTGAAAATCGTGATTGGCGCTCCGATGAAGCCGATCAGGGGGCCGCTGAAAACAACTTATGGGATCGCTACTGTTCCATTTCAAAAGGCTCCGACGAAGGCCGAACTCCTGGAACGCCAGAAAACGCTGAATGGGAGTCAGCGGCGCTTTAACGACTACCTGCTGTCGGTGTTGGAGAAGGAGGGCAAGCTCCGCGACAGCTATCCGTATCCGGTCCATGCGTGGATGTTTGGTACCGACCTTACGTTTGTCGGACTCACCGGCGAGAACGTGGTTGACTATTGTCTTCGATTCAAAAAAGAGTACGGCAACGACAATACTTGGGTAGCGGGTTACAACAATGAACTGCTGTCCTATATTCCATCTCTTCGCGTCCTGAAGGAGGGCGGCTATGAGGGGACCGAAGGCATTTATGAATACGGTCTGCCCGCTCCTTATGGATATGCAATCGAAGAAGTGATCGCGCAGAAAGTGGAGGAGCTGGTCCGGGAGGCGCGCGAGCAGGTTTCCGCGGGGAAGCCTTGACTCGGCGGCTCTTTCTTGCGGCAGGATACGCCACTGCGGCCAAAGCTGTCGAAGCGCCTGTCTATAAGGACAAGCAGAATCTCCTCTTCTACATCGACTCGAATGGGCGAACTCGTCCGGTGCGCGCACCCGCCGATTGGAGACATCGCGTCGTTCACCTGCGCGCGAACATGGAGCGCGTGATGGGCCCGCTTCCGCCGAAGAGCACCGAACCGATCGACTTGCGTGTTATCGATGAACAAAAGCTGGAGCACTATACAAGGCAGCGGGTGACCTATGTGCCCGAGAAAAACGACCGAGTGCCGGCGTATCTACTGATTCCTCATCAGCGCTCTGCATCCTGCCCCGCGATGATCGGTCTGCCTGGCAGTTCGAAACCCGGCAAGGATGTGCCGGTTGGGCTGGTTCCGGATCGGCCTGACCAGATGTGGGCGCACGAACTGGCGAATCAGGGCTTCGTTTGCCTGGTGATCGATTATCCGCTGGTCCATACGCGTGAATACTCCACCGACCCTTATGCGCTGGGCTATGCCAGCGCCACCATGAAGGGAATCGTGAATCACCGGCGCGGTGTCGATGTGCTGCAATCCCTACGTTATGTCTCGCGAGATGCGATAGGCGTCATCGGCCATTCGCTTGGGGGTCATAATGCCCTGTTTTTGGCCACTTTTGACGAGCGCGTCCGAGCAATCGTTTCAAGTTGTGGCTTCAATGTATTCGCGAAGCACGCGGGCGGCGATATTCGAGCCTGGTCTTCGCGTCCTTACATGCCGCGCATCAAAACGATCTATGGCGACGATCCAGCTCGATTACCCTTCGACTTTACAGAGGTGTTGGCCGGACTCGCTCCCCGGGCCGTGTTCGTCAATGCTCCTTTGCATGACGAGCCCGACTTTGAAGTATCCGGCGTTCGCGACTGCGTTGCGGCCGCAATGCCCGTCTACCGGGATGTCTTTCACGCATCGAATAAGTTGATCGTCCAATACCCCGATGCCAAGCACGAATTTCCAGCCGATCAGCGGCAGGCTGCTTACAAAATGCTGAAGCAGACGCTAGCGTCGAACGTTCGCGTGTAGCTTATCCAGCTTGAGCGTCCGGCTCCGCCAAACGGCCTTACGAACTGAACACTCCTGAACATTTGGGCGGGTGAAAAGGCAAGAGGAAGATCTAAGTTCCGGTAGGCAGGGCTCACCCAGGCAGTGAGATCATCGATCGATTGCGGGAGCTTTCAGCACGCGGCAAGTCCTTTTTGAGTTCGCCCACGATGTGCGTGACTCCTTCTGATACCAGGCGGTGTAAGAGGGCGCCTGCTGCGGTGGCCAGATTGCCGGGAAGCTCTGTTGAAACGGGCTCGCTTGCTCGCACAACCTGAGTGTGGACGTTGCGGTCAACACCTGTAAATTGAAACTCCACAACTCCGACGAGGCGTCTCTCCCCCGCGGACTCCAGGTCCCACACAAGTAGCGTTGCCGCCACCGCAGTCGCGAGGCCGGCATCGACTATCCGGACTTCAGAGTTCGATGCGACTTCGGCGCGCAACGCCATGTCAAGGTATCTGTCAGGCGTGGACGCCCATTGCCAAACGGGGTCTTCGGTAAGCTCACCATTCGGTTGCTGGTGAAGCAGGCGGCGTCCGATGTGACCGCGCGCCTGTGTATCGAGCAACCGAACTGGGAGTCCACTGGTAGCAGATGTCCGCTGCCTTGGGGGTTCGACCAATTGCGGCTCGATCATGCGGGCCGGTGTTGTGACCGGACGTCGCAGCGAGCAGGCTACTCCGCTGAGACAGACGATCACCAGGAGAAAACTAGAGCCCGATCGGAGGACACGAATCATTTCGCCTTAGCCCCGGCATTTCGTGGACCGTAGATAACAGACTCGGGCTGCTGCCCCAGAAATCGCGCGAGTTGACGAAGTTCTTCGAGTGAATCCCTCATTGCGGGCAGCGATCTTCGGAGATCGTCCGCCGCGAGACTGGTACGGTCCGCCGAATCGCGCGCTGACCGCGTGGTCGCCGGCAGATCTACGGCATTGATCATGACGCGCGTATCGTCAATGAACTTGGTGAACGCTTCCTGAGATTCAATCAACCTGCTTAATTCGGACGTAATCCGCTCCATCTGGGCCAATTGCGTGCTTGTTGTGGTGAGAAATTTCCGCGAATCGGCGCTTAGCGCCGGGATATCGCTCTCCTGAAGAACTTTTTCGATGTTGGTGAAAAATCGTTCGGTCCGGTCGAGAGTAGCGGGAGCCTTGGCGACAATTTCCCTGAGGGTCTGTAAGGTCGCGGCGGCGCGCTCTAGAACTTCCGGGAGCCGATCTTCTACCTTCGAAAGCATCGTAGGCATCGATGGCACATAGGCCCGATCCGGTGTGAACCCGAGCTCGATCGGTGGCGGCGCTTCTTCCGGCCGATCGAGCAACAAGTACGACTCTCCTGTTACGGGGTTGCGAACTATCTGGGATCGAAGCTTTTCGAATAGGCCGCCACTGGCCGCTTCCTGGATCCGCTCGACGTTAGCGCCAACTGTGACGAGGCGGTCCAGGAAAATCTCGAAGATGACTTCGATGCTGTTCGACCGTGGATCGACGCGGACATCGGTGATGCGACCCACCGACACGCCCCTGTATCGGACCGGGCTCGACACCTCCAGACCGCTAACGTTTTCCCTGGTGTAGGTCACAGCACTGATCACATCGCGGCTCCTCATTCGTTGAATGAAGAACAACGCTGTCGCGAGGATTACTATCATTCCCACTACTAGGAACAGGCCAAGTCGGGCGTAGCTTTTTTCAGCAGCCATCCTTACCCTCCGTGAGGCGCGGACACGTCGGGGGACGACCGCGTGAAGAAGTTATGCACGAACGGGATCTCGGACTCGTCTCGTAACTTGCGCGGGTCTCCCCTCGCCACAATTCCTTTCGCAGCCTTGTCCAGAACGATGCAACTGTCCGCTACGAGGAAGATACTCGGAAGCTCGTGTGTGACGATCACAATCGTGATCCCTAAGTCGCGGCTGAGTGTGACAATGAGGTGGTCGAGTTCCACCGCGGTGATCGGGTCAAGCCCGGCGGATGGTTCGTCTAAAAACAGGAGTTGAGGCTCGAGCATCAATGCGCGCGCAATGCCGGCGCGCTTCTTCATGCCGCCCGAGATTTCTCCCGGCAGGTGCTCGGCAAAGGGACCAAGTCCTACGAGTTCGAGTTTGGCATGACAAAGTTCCCGCGCTGTAGCGCCGCGTATTGGGGTCCAGGCATTGAGGGGAAGCGCGAGGTTCTCCGTCAGCGTTAAAGAGCTGAACAGGGCGCCTGACTGAAACAGCACGCCGAAGTGCGGCGTCCCCGCGTAAAGATGCGGTTCCCCGACACCATCGATTTGTATTCGGCCGGCCATCGGTCGTTCCAGTCCGATCAAGTATCGAAGCAACGTACTCTTGCCGCTCCCGGAGCCACCGAGTATCACGAAGGTGGATCCCTGCGCAACCTGAAAGCTGACGTGCTCCATTAGCACCCGCGACCCCCACCCGATTCGCAGGTCTTCGACGGCAATATGCGTGATCGCTGAAGGCATATCAAATCTCCATGAGGGCGTAGAAGAGCGTGAATACGGCATCGATAACAATCACCCCCAGAATTCCCAACACTACAGCCATGGTCGTGCGAACGCCGACCTGCGCGGCGCCGCCTCTCGTTGCCAGCCCCTGACCACACGCGATCAGCCCGATCGCCAACGCTAGAAAGGGTGTCTTGACCAGTCCCCCCAGTAGATGGCTGGCGGTGATGGCGTCGGCAGTCGCCCTGAAATAAGCGCGTGCCGGCATTTCAGTGCTGACAGCTGTAGCCATATAACCACCCCCGAGTGCCAGCACGTCACCGATCCAGGTCAGGAGTGGTAAGACCGCAGCTAGAGCGAGGCAGCGAGGAATAACCAGCCATCGCATCGGATCGAACCCCATCGACTGCAGAGCATCGATCTCTTCTGACA
>DASQLD010000053.1:0-7446 GCA_035630195.1 Bryobacteraceae bacterium | reverse complement strand
GCCGCCGGAGACTACAACCGCGACGGCCTTCTGGACATCTTCAAAACGAACTTTGCCGATGATTTACCAAATCTGTATCGCAATCAGGGCAAGCGCTCCTTCGACGAAGAGACTCAGTCGGCGGGCCTCGTCTCCTACACCAGACTTCTTGGATGGGGCTGCGGCTTCTTCGATTGTGACAACGACGGGTGGCCGGACATTCTATACGTGAACGGCCACGTCTACCCAGAGATCGACCAACTCAAATCGGCGGACCGCTATAAACAGCAGAAAGTCCTGTACCAAAATCAACGCAATGGAAAATTTCGGAATGTCAGTACATTGGCCGGTCCGGCGATCATGTCTCCAACGAGCGCTCGGGGATGCGCCTTTGGAGACTTCAACAATGATGGCTGCGTGGACATATTGATCAATCCGATCAACGACAGCCCCGAACTCCTCCGCTGCACAAGCCAGACGAAGCAGAACTTCATATCTATTCGGCTGGTCGGCACAAAGTCAAACCGCAGCGCCATAGGAGCGCGGGTACGTTGTATAACCGGTGATCATCAGCAGGTCGATGAAGTGCGCAGTGGAGGCAGTTTCTACTCACAGAGCGATCTTCGGATTCACTTCGGCTTAGGCAAGGCAAACCGCATCGATAACCTCGAGATACGCTGGCCAAGTGGGCAACTGGAGCGTTTCTCTGACGTGCCAGTAAATCGCTTCTTGAAGATAAAGGAGGGCGAAGGCAAGTTCACATCTGTCAGGTAAATTTTGTCAACTTCAGCACGAAAACTAAAACACTGATGCTATGAAGCGTGATCGGTTTCCTCGCGAGATCATCAGCAATGCGGTCAGCGCGTTATCATCGCTTCTGCCTGAGCTTCCGGGATGTTGAGAATCTTCTTGCGAAGCGCGGAATCATCGTGTCCTATGAGACGATCCGGCAATAGTATAAGTCGGCCGCGGCTATGCTCGGAAATCGAAGAAACAAGAGGGGCAGTTCGGCGACTATTGGTACCAGGATGAGATCTTCATTCGAATAAAACCAGCAGCAGTAATGTAGCGTGCGTGGATCACAGATGACAGCTTGGTTCTACGGCATCGTGACAAAGCGCGTGGCAGAGTGAAGGCGCCGAACCAATTGGATCATTACCGATAAGCCGAGAGGCTATTCAGCTGGCATGCGAAACCATCCTCTCAATGTGCCCCACACTGTTGAGGGTTACGCCAACAACCGAGCGTGCCCAACGGTTTATCCACGCAGCCGTTGTCGAGGAGAAGTCGGAACTTAGAAAAATTGGACGGCCGAGTTTGTCTTCCGTGCGGGGCTCAATCCAGTGACCGCACAGCGGTGTATACATGCAGTCCGATGAACGATCGCGACCATAGGAGCCTATGATTGCTAAAGCTCAATAAGTGCCGACGCACTCGGAATAGGTTCTGAAACGGCATCATCATCATTGGAGCGAGAGTGGATGAGCGTAGATTGTGGCCGCGCAGATTATTTCACATTTCCGTGTGGGTCGGGGTTAATCTGAGTTACAACCTCGACAATCCCGACTCTATCTCCGAGACTATTTGAAACCGGCGCAAGCACGGAGACGAACCCTGGCTTCGCCGTCACAGTCTCCCGCTTTCCCGTGGCCAGCACACGCTTCATCTCCGCCGGCATTGGCTGATGGAGGTCACCCCATTTCCAAAACTGGCTGATCTCGTTGGCGTTTCGAATCAGAATCTGGACCAGGTCCTTTGCTACGGGCGTCCACAGATTCACATCGGTGGGTCGGGTGCCGAGCTTTCCGAGGCGTATCAGGACTTTCTTCGTCTGAATATATGCATCGTGATTGACATCGAAGTTGTCGCTGGCGGCCCACTTATCCCGGGAGTCCTCTTTCAGCAAAGACGCGGCTGCTCTGGCTGTGAGAATGCGCTCACAGACATCCCCGTCGACCATCACTGAAGCGACCCGCGCGATCTGATCGAGTTCGCGAGTCAGATCGGAAACGTCTGCAGCAAATACGGCCCAGGTTAGGAGAAGCACAGCGGACACTTTCGTCATTTATCTCCACCGGTGACGCTGAGTGTGTAGGTCCGCACGCGATCCCAAGCGGATGCGTCCGGAGCGCCCGTCGCCTTTTCATGCTCTTTCAAAGCATCTTCGATGTCGGCGTTATTCCATTCCTGTGGCGGTCGCTTCATTAGCGGGCTGTTTCTTGTCCACCAGTCGCGGGGATCGGTTTGATTGAAGCGCTTCGTTGCCGCGCCTTTCAGATCGGCCAGCGGAATACGCGATTTCTCGGCATCGAGCAGATTCAGGTCTTGCACGCAGTTTCGTTGGATCTTGAGCCGGATGCTCGGTATCGGTTCGTTGATGCCGAAGCGCTGCCCGGAATATACCAACGCCGTTTCGCCGCCCGTGAATCGGTACCACGGATCTTCGCCCGGCGATACGGCGAGCCAGTGAACATAGCCGGAGGCGCCCCACAGCCAAGCCTTCAAGAGCCGGGCCGTTATCGCCGCGGACGGTTGATCCACCTTCGGAGTGCCCCCGTATGTCCACAGTATGTCGCCGCGCTTTCTCAACAGTTCCGGCGCCCAATCGTACATGCTCAGCATGCCGCCGCCGGCTACCCAGAAGTTAATCACGCCATCGAGTTCCTTGAACTGCTCTGCCATGGTCCAACTGGTATCCGTTCGAAATACCCATTTCACTGGAGAATCCGCGGGCATTGCTTTCTTCATCAGGCGGGCATACTCGTGGAAGAATTTGTTGTCGTGCGGAAAGCGAGTCTCATCGCCATCCCACGGGAACGCCTTGTACCGTTTCTTGTGATTGAAGAATAGCTCGAAGTTGGTTCCGGTCCAGTTCTTCTGCCGAAAGTGCTCCTCCATTTGACGCACGACATTGACGAACTCGGCTTCATACCCTTTCTCTCCCCACCACTCGAACGAGGCCGGCCATTCGGGGTTGATGGGAAGGTAGACGAACGGAATCGGCCGCGCGCCTCTCCGCGTGTTTGCAAATGCCGAGCCGTCCAGCAATGGACCGTAGTGCCTGTCGTAGAGGTCCCAGTTCGCGAGCCTGCGGGAACGTCCGGTGCCCGTCAGCGCCGGCGCGAACTCCGGCGCCACCTTCCCACCATGGCCGTACCCCAGCTGGTGAAAGATACCGCGATGTTCATAAAAGATCCGATGGTGCGCGTGGATGAGTGGAAATACGTCGGCCGATTGCGAGTATTGGGGCGCTAGCCAGGACGTGCCGTACGAATTGTGATCCGGAGTTACCACGTCTTGTGATGGGACGTCGACGGGAAGAACGCGGATTCGAAGCGGTAACACCGATTCGCCCGCGCTTGTCGTGAGTACGACCTTGCCTTCATGCAAGCCTGGGTTAGCGCTCTTGGGAATCCAGATGTCGAGCCAAAAAGCCTGGCTGCTCTGGTCCGCAATCTTGTTGTCAGGCTCGGGCAGCACCGACTTGTGTGGCAAGCCAACAGGAATTAATGCATCCGGATACCATGTTTTCGATTCCGGCAAATAGTGGAACCACTCACGGAACATCTGCGGCTGCAAACTTTCGGCGTGGACCGATATTGCATATTGTTTGGCGCTGACGAGCAGATGAACCGAAACGTATCCATCTCGAGCTCCTGCCAATTCTATCGGTCGGCTTCGCGCTTCCTCACGTGCTCCGCCGTCGGCTTCGACGATGCCGCCAAATGGATTGGGTCGAAGGTGTTCAGGGAGCCACTGAAGGGCCAGGGCTAAGAAAGCAACGCAGGAAAGAGTGTTCATGCAGAAAAGCCGAAGCGCTCTCCTACCAGGAAATACGCGCACGCAGTTGAATGACACGAGGCGGATTGAGCTGTTGACTTAAGTCCTGCAGGCCAGTGGTCTCATTTGGATCGATATCCACCGGATGATTGAACGCGTTGAAGAAGTCTGCCGAAAACTGCAGGTTAACGCTTTCTGTAATTGGGAACGACTTCGATAACGTGATGTCCGAATTCCAGGAACCCGGACCACGGAAGAAATTCCTGGCGTTCCAACTGACAGCGTCCGTGATCGTCGTCAGCCGTGTTTGTCCGTTGGCGAGCTGAACCGGAACTCGATTGTCGCCAAGGGGTCCCACCTGACGGAGTACACGCTGCGTACGATCAACAGGAATCAGGGCTTGAAGCTGCGTCTGGTCGACTCCGGTTGCCTGAGTCACGTCGAAGTCGCCCTTGAACCACAGGCGTTGGGGACGGCCTCCGAAGTTGAGCAGCAGCCGCTCGTCGGCGCTGAGAGTCGGATCGCCGTACAGGTAGCGATTCGCCGCGACACCCAGCCAGTTGCCGCTTCGCCAATCGCCGATCGTCGAGAGCTGCCAGCCCCCAATCACCTGGTTCGTGAATCCGGATGCCGACGTTCCGAAGCGCCTTCCTTTTCCGAAAGGCAAATCATACACACCGTTCCAACGCACTCGATGAGGCGGCACGGAGCCGTTGTTGTAATAGGTCAATCGAAGAAGCTCGTCATAGCTCATCTGCGGGGCGCCTAGAATCTGCCCGATCTCTGGCACTTGGGCGGTCTGAGTCCGCGTGGAGTTGATATTGCCATTGCCGCTGCTAAAGCCTTCCGAATCGGACGTGGTCAAAGCACGGGTGAAAGTATAGAACGTCTGGAATAGCAATCCGGACGAATATCGCTTCTCAAACTCGGCCTGCAGTGAGTGCGTGTTGGAGTAGCCGGTACGGTTTGTTGCGAACAGGTTCCAGTCCGGGTTCACTCGCATCAGATCGCGATTCCCCGGCGGGTTCTGCCCCGTGCGCGTCACGTAGTTGAACTCGGCTTCGCGCTGGTTGATGGAGTAGCGCTGCTCCAAGTCACGGCCATGATCACCGAGATAACTAAGCCGGAGCGAGCTGAATCTCCCGATTTGCTGTTCGAAGGTGAGATGCCACTTCTGCGCGCGCCCATCGCGCCAATTCCGGCCATCCATCAGAAGGCCGCTCTGCGCCGAGGGCGGAATCGTGACCACACCATCGGTATCAACAGTGGCCTGCCCGATGAATGAGTCTGGCGATGGAATTGTCCGGGCGCCAAAGTTCGCCGTACCATCCACACTCGAGACGGGATTCACATAGAGCAGGTTGAGCGGAGGTGTGATGCGCATCGACTGCAGGAGCTGGGAAAGCGGCATGGTCCAGAAGTATTCGCCATAACTGGCGCGCAGGACACTATTGTTCGTGAGTTTGAACGCAACGCCGATGCGCGGACCGAAATTATTGTTGTCGGCACGCACGAGGTTAGACGGCAGCCCAGCTGCATCGGCCGTTGTCCATGTGAGGCCACGGCCGGCCCAGGACGCAAGCTGTGAAGGAAGTATGCCTGGAATCTGCTCCATGGTCACGCTACCTGGTGTCGCTACTTCGAACTTGGAACCGATGGTCAGCGGATCGATTTGAACGAAGCGGTTGTATTTCTCCGAATATGGCGACCAGCGATCCCATCGAAGACCGAGATCCAAAGTGAGGCGTGAACTTATCTTCCATGTGTCCTGAACGAACAGTCCTAGCTCGTTTTGACGGAAGTAGAAATATCCGCGATTGTTCTGATTGGCGAGCTCCGCTGGAAGTCCCAGGGCCATCGAAGCGAGTCCGTCGCCGGTGAACGGAACCAGGTCGTCCGCTACCGGATCGTACAAGGCGGTCCACCGTGCATCGAAGCCGTGAGAGCCTTGGGCCTGTTGAAGTTCCCGAACGTTGTTCTGCTCATATCGGAACTTGCCGCCGGCTTTGAAGGAGTGTTTACCTTTCACCCACGTGATGTTGTCTTCGACGACGTAACCCGTCAGGTTATCGTCCTTGCGGTTGTCCGCATCCCACGCGAAAAGGTCGGTGTACATGGTGGGCCAGCCCAAGGCGCCGAACGGATTCGGCAGGCCCAGCTCATTCGCCCAGTTCACTGGATCGGCCAGCGTGCCGTTGCTGTTTCTCGAACGCTGGACGCCTAGTGTCAGCTCATTGAGCGCAACGGGCGAAAACATGCGCGTGTATTGAGTGGAAATCGAATACACCCGCGCATTCTGACGACCGCTGCCATACGGATTCTCCATCCCGACGGGTGGAGCGCCGAATCGCCCACCAGTTTGCGAGTAGGCGAGATCGGAGACCGAGATGCGTCCCATCAGCGTATCCTTGTCGCTGAACCGGTGATCCCCTCGTCCGGTCAGCTTGAAAACGTTGCTGGCTTGCGGGTAAACAGCGTCGAAGTTTTGACCTACGAATGGATTGATGCCGGTGGTGGGTAGCGGGGTGATCTCGCGCATCTTCTGGAAAAATGGCGACAGCCGGTTCTGTGGAATTATGTTGCCCGGGAACTGCTGCCGGCGTCCCTGGGCGTCCGTGGTGAGTGGATCGTAGATGTTCGTTTGCCGGCCCTGCGAATCAACGATGTTGTTGAAGTTGCCGGTCCACATTTCCGCTGTTGGCACTTCCGCGCGATAGAACACGGATTGCCTTTGGCGCAGTCCTTCATAAGCGAAAAACCAGAACGTTTTGTCTCGTCCGTTGTAGAGCTTGGGAAGCAGGACAGGACCGCCCGCTGAAACACCGAACTCATTCCGGATCAGCTTCGGCGCTGTTGCGCCATCCTGTCGTTGCCGCGCCCGAAGACCAGCGGCGTTGTTGCGGTGTGTTTCGAAAGCAGTTCCATGGAACGAGTTCGTTCCACTCTTGGTGACCAGAGTCACGGTTGCCGGACGGGAATACTGCGCCTGCGAGCCCACGGTTTCGATACGGAATTCGTTGACGGTATCGAGTCCAGGTTGCACGCGGTTCATGCCACCACCAAAGCGGTCGACAAGGGAGATGCCGTCCAGCAGCATCTCTGTGGCGCCGATCTTCATGCCGTTCACGCGTGGGTTTGCGCCATCTCCTGCCGCTTCGACACCGGGCGTGAGAGTGAACAGCTTACTGATGTTCCGGCCGTCAAGGGGCAGCAGCGAAATGCGCCTGGCGTCTTTGACATCCGCAATCTCGGAACTTTCGGTAGTGATAATCGGCGCGGCTCCGGTAACCTCGACGACCGTGTCGACCGATCCCACCTGCATTGTGGCATCCACGACGGCGGTCTGCCCTGTTTGCAAGTCGAGTGATCCGGAGAAGCGCTTGAAGCCCGAAGCCTCCACAGACACTTCATAGGTGCCGGGGGGAAGAGCGGAGATGGTGTAGATACCGTCTGACGAGGATACCGACTGGCGTGTAAAGTTGGTGCGTTGATTTTTTATCACGATAGTCGCGCCGGCGATTGCAGCTTGCGTCGGATCGACGACGGTGCCGCGGATCGTGGCCGTGCCCTGTGGGAATGCCGGTAGAGTCAGACTTAGTCCAGCAATCAGCCTGAGAAGAACGATCGATCGAGAGGATGAGAACACCTGAAGTACCTCCAGCGATGTTGTCCAGAATGGGTTGAGTA
>DASQLD010000052.1:0-6877 GCA_035630195.1 Bryobacteraceae bacterium | reverse complement strand
ATTAGTGGCCAACGCGATTCCGAAGTTTTCTCTTTCGCAGTACGTGGTCCCCCCCGAGACTTTCTGCCCGGTTCCATGGTTTCGTTTTCGCGACCTCTTAAGCCCGAGCGGTCTACCGGACCTACCGGAGAGCACGTTCGCTGTGCATCTTTGGAATTCGATTTGGCGGCGGCAGTTATGCGATACAAATGCCGCATATCACCCATTGAGCGCGTATGAAGGGTGGAAGCTAAAGTTCCTCGGCGGACCTGATGCGCCACTCTTCCCATAGTTCGCAGCAGGCGCGTTCGAACTCCGCAGCGCGTCCGCTGAGATCGGTTAAAGACGACATGGTTATTCGATTTCGCAACTGCGCACGAATTGCCGCCAGTGTATTGATATCGCTCGCCAATGTTGTGGCCACCGCAACATAGCCGGATCGCGATAGAGTGATCCATTCCTGGCAGTCGATTTGCGTGAGCAGACTAGCGCTGACACGGCCTGCGTGGCTGCGTCCGCATTGCGTGACAACAGGTACGCCCATCCAGAGACTTTCGCAGGTGGTTGTATGTCCATTGAATGGCAGACTGTCGAGCGCAATATCCGCACGCGAGATGACTGCCAGATGGTCGGACAACGCGCGACCGCCGACGAAATCGATGCGGTGGGATTCGATTCCCTGTTTCGACATCGCCCCGGCAATACGCTCTATAGCGGAACTCGAACGCTCATCATAAGCTGGGTCCGCGTGATGAATGAGAAGACGAGATTGCGGCACGGCGTGTAAGACCTCTGCGATCAACCGAAGAAAATCCTGATTCAGTTTTGCTCGTGCCTGGAAAACTCCAAACGTGATGTGGTCATTCGAAAAGGCTGGAAGCTCACAGACTGCCGGAGCGTTTACGGGCGGTGAGTAGACAATGCAGCCGCCCTCGAATCGGTGAAGAGGTTCAGAATATTCAACTTCGGATCCAGCAGGCGACAACACGGCATCCGTAAAGAGACGATCCATCACGGTCAATCCCGTGGTGCCCGGATACGCGGAATACGCGACTTGGACAGGAGCAGGACGCAGAGCGAAGATGCGTGGGCGCCCATAGCTTTGATGTCCTGAACAGTCGACGAGAATATCAATCTGATCGCCACGAATAAGCTCAGCGGCTTCTTCGTCGCTGGTAGAGCGCAATTCACGAGTAAGTCCCGGCAGACAATCGCCGTCAGCAGATGGAGGCGAAACGTTATAGACGTAGACATCGAACAGCTCGCGATTCAGGCTAGACAACAGCGGCAGGTAGAAATGGCGCGCCGGAGTAGTTAAGAGTTCCGCCGTGACAAATCCGATTCGTAGCTTCCGATTCGGACTTCGGGAGTTTCGGTAGGTTCTCTCTACCGGCCAGACAGTACAGTGGGTGATTGCCCACTGACGGTGGCTTCGAAGAAGAGAAGATCCGGATTCGGCAGGATCGAACTGGGATAAGCGCAAGAGCGATGAGTGGAGCTTTGGGTCTTTGATGCCGAAGTTGTATGCCTGATCCCGGGCGGCAAGAGCGCTATCTAAATCACCGGTTTCGCTTAGGGCAATCGCCAGGTAGATGTAGGAATCGGCGCCCGGGTGAAGTTCTACCAATCTCTTTGCATGGATCACAGCCTCGGGAAAGCGATGAAGAGTGAGGCAGACTTGCACAAGGTACTGGCGAGCCGGCACAACTTCCGGGTCTAGTTCGATGGCGCGTTGCAAAGCGGCATAGGCGCGCGCTGCCTCTGTCCCTAGGAGTAGCGCGTGGCCAAGGTCACTCCAGACTTGCGCGTCTCGCGGTCTCGCTGAGGCCATGCGAGAAAGGATCTCGATGGATAGCGCCGGATCGCCGGCGTGACAGGAAACGAGTCCGAGATGATAAAGCGCGTCTTCGTCTTCAGGCTGTAACTCAAGAGCGTGGCGAAAAGCATCGGCTGCATTCTTCCACTGGTGAGTGAGGCTGTAGAGAACGCCGAGGTTGTTATACCAAGTCGGATGCGGCCGAATTTTCAGCGCATCCAAAAGATGCGCGATAGCCGCTTCTTGGTGGCCTTGACTCGAACAAGTGATGGAGAGGGCGTGCAACGCGTCGGCAGATTGAGGGTCACGAGAGAGAATGAATTCACAGCGAGCCCTCGCTGTAGTCCAATCCTGTGATTTGATGGCGTGGAAGACGGAGGTCATGCCTCCGTCCGTTCCCGTGTCGCTCACCGGCACATCCGATATCTCAAGTATGCTTTCGAAGCATGAACTTGATATTTATGTTGCCGTCCTTGTCCTGAGTCGTTTCGACCGCCGGGTTGCCAATACCGTTGAGGTCGGCAGATTCGGAAAGCATCGCCAGATGGGAGCCAGGGCCCGAGAACGTGGGCGTTGATCCCGGGCCTTTCCCGTTCTGAGGATACTCGAGACTGAGTTTAAAGTCGGGTTCTTTCTCCGGAACACCATTTTGGAGGATCAGTTTGACGTCATAGTGACCAGTAGCGTCTTCTGTACAGATGACTTCAGGCGGCCCCAGGGAGGAAAAATCTGGGGAGGTCAGTTGGAATTCGTGTGGTCCGAATTCGCTGAGAGGATTTGAAGTTGCAGGTTCCGTCTGGCCTGTCTTGGGATATAAGACAGTGATAGTGAAGTTGGATCCTTGTAGGGCCATAGTTCTCCTAATTTTGTGATTTTGATGGTCGGCGATCCGTTCGGGTCACGAATTCAATCCAATGCGTTTCAACAGAAGCTCGAACCGAGGGTGTCCGCGGAGTCCTGTGAAGAAGGGACAGATTCTCAGGTTCGTCAGTTCTCTCTCGTGGTAGGCTGCGGCCATCTCTAACAGATCAAGCGCGCGATTGGTGTCTTTGAGGACAGCATGGACACTTGCCACCGTGACCGATGAAGTCTGAGCGGCCAGTCGGCCCTCTTCGAGACGATCGAGCCAGGCGCGGGCAGTGACTTTATCGCCCGCGTACGCATGCGCCAAGGCATGAATCAGATCTGCATGCTTCGTTCTGTTTTCGGTAACAGAGGGATCTCGACCGCGAATCTCCTTCTCGCGAACGATCTCGGCTTCCCGCTTGGCCTTTTCCAGATAGCTGTTGGTTCCGCGCTTTTGATCAGTTCCAGCGAGCACGGCATAGGCGAGTCCGAGGTTGATATGCGCGCTGATGAGATCCTTCTCTTCGAGCGTTTGCTCAAGAACCTGCATGGCTTCGAGAGGCTTGTCAGCATACAGCAGGCAAAAGCCATAGGCGGCGTGCGCCGGGTAATCCCATGGGTCCAGTTCCAGAGCCAGGCGGAAGCGCTCTAACGCCTCTTCAGTCTTACCCAGTTGGAGAAGCAGTCCGGCATACCATCGATGGCCGCGCGCGAATCGAGGATTTAATTCTACAGCCTTTTTGAACGCTTTTTCGGCGCGATCCCATTCCCAGCCTACTTGTAAAACCGTGCCCAAACTAGCGTGCGCTTCGGGTAGTTCCGGATCAAGCGACACCGCGCGTTCGGCATACTCTCTCGCCCGGCTCAATGTTTGTTCTCTCGGACCGTGATCAAACTCCATCAGTAGTCGCTGAGCATCCGCCATCGCCGCCCAGGCCATCGCGAAATTCGGGTCAAGCCGAACCGCTTCCTCAAAGCAAATCATTGCCTGGAGAGCGGCTCGGGGGGTCCTTTCCTCCCACAGAAATCGGCCGCGGTTGTAGGCGTGAAAGGCGGGGCCATTTGCAGTCGCTGGGTCTGGCAGCCTGAACCTCGCACTCGTAAACGCGCGGATGGCGGAATCCATGAACGGAATGGATCCCATCGCAGTCTTTGGACTGCCCGCTCCTTGCGCGATTTGGTCTTCGACCGCAGAGACTACTCCTTCGGCAACTTCGGACTCGAGCCGAACGGGGTCTGAGATACTGGCATCGAACGATTTCGACCAGAGAGATTTCCCGCTGTTATAGTCCTTCAACTGGGCTGAGAGCCGCATCCGGCCGTTCACGAGTTCCAGTTGCGTCGACAATCGATATTGAAGGGCTTTGCCGAACTTGTCGGACGCCGACACTCGCGGATCATGAGTCGGGAAAATCTGGAGATCCTGGATCCCACCGAGCCTTCGGAGCAACTCGGCCGTGATTCCTTTTGTCAGATAGTCTTGCTCTGCGCCCGAATTGTTGGCAACCGGGAAAACTGCGATTGTGGCGGGCGGGCGGGACGAAAGAACCGTTGGCAAAACAGTTATCGCCATGAGCAGTGGGACCAGCAGACCCAAGGCAAGAACCACACGTTTGCGAAATAATTGTGGAAATCCCCACGCGGTGATGCGCCGCCTGCGCGGGACCTTTATGGTTTGGGGCGCGGGAGTAATGAGCCTGAGAGCCTGCGTTTCTACCTTCGGAATTTCCGGGGCGGGAGCTTCGGGAGTTGCGACTTCCGGGATTGGAGCTTCAAGCGCGGAAACAACATCGATAGCGCGCAGGAACCGTTCACCCGGATTCATCGACAGGCATTTCAATATGACGCGTTCCCAAACCGGGGGCAGATCGTCGGCCCTCTGAGAAGGAGGAATGGGTTTCTCCCAGATTTTCTGCCAGTAAAGACCATGGACCGACTCGGCTGTAAAGGCACGGGACTTCGTCACCAACTCGTCAAGAATTAAGCCGAGAGCATAGATATCGGACGCGATTGACTCTCGTTCCCCCTTTAAGATTTCCGGCGCCTGGAAGTATGGCGATCCGGGCTGGTCCTGTCCTAAAAGAGATCTTGTGATCGTTAGTTGATCTATGGGTCGGGCCAGACCGAAGTCGGTGAGTACTACGCGAATACCTTCCCTGCGGCCGGGCACCAGCATGATGTTTGAAGGTTTCAAATCACGATGAATAATTTCGTGATCATGAAGGGCCTCGAGCGCCTCGCAGATTTGCCTGGCAATCCTGAGCGCTTCGGCGAGGGGCAGCGGCCGGCGCAAGCGTAGTTCGCTTTGCAGATCGCTGCCATCCAGAAACTTCATCGTTATGCAAGGTGTGACGGGGGCTTGCGGATCATCGGGATCGCGATGCTCTACCAGCTCGAATACTCGGCAAATGCCGTCGTGAGCGACGTCCCGCGTCACCCAGACTTCACGCTTGAAGCGTTCGTAAGCTTCCCGGCTGGCAACCATATCGGGACGGATTGTCTTGAGAGCGACACGGAGACCAAGCCGCTCATCGAAGACTTCATACACTTCGCCCATCCCTCCGGCAGCAATAAGCCGGATGACTCGGAAGCGATCTGCAATCAGTTGATTTGTAGCAAATGCGGGTTTGCGGAATGCGAGTTGAGCATCGTCTTCGAGGAAGCTACCCGCATCGGCGATATTGGTCAGGAGTTGCTCTACCGTCTTCTTTAGATCGGGGCGTCCCGCACAAGCCGCATCCAGCCAAGCTGTTCTTTCGGCGACAGGTACTTGGAGGGCGCCGTCGAAGACGGACTTAATGCGTTCCCACTCCTCTGCCGTCATGATCGTCCCCCCCGCGAAGTTCGCCAAAGAGCCATGCGCGCGCAACTTGCCAGTCTCTCTTCGCGGTACGCTCGTGCACACCTAAGACCTCACCTATCTCAATAAAGCTCAAGCCGCCGAATACCTTCAATTCGACAACATCCGCCATGCGTTTATCGACAGTAGCCATTTTTCTGAGCGATCGGTCGACGGCAATATACTCGACTGTCCGATCTTCATGGGGGAGATCAAGATCATCAACCTGAATTTTCAGCATCTTTCCCCCGTTTTTTCCAGCGCGGTGTGTGCGAGCGTGATCAATTAATAAGAATCGCATCGCCTTTGATGCAGCCATTAGAAAGTGCGATCGATCCCGCCATTCAATTCCAGGCTGCCGGGCTAATTTAAGAAATGCCTCACTGACGAGCGCAGTAGGCTGCCAAGTGTGGTCAAATCTTTCTTTGCGCATATGAATCTGCGCAATGCGTTTCAATTCGGGGTACAGCAATTGCACTAGCTGCTGAGTCGCTAAGTCCTGTGCTTTTAGGTCGGATGGAGCTTCGTTGTCTATGAAATCATTGGAGGAAACTCGATCGGGATCGTCAGAGGAATCGAGACCAATAACCGGCGGCTTGGTCAGCATTTTCATCAACCTCAGTAGTTTGGGAATCATATACGACAGCCTCTGGTCGAGTCAAGACCGCTAAACTCGGCGAACTCAACATTCCCGACCCATTGAAAGAGGCGATGATGTCGTCAGATTCGGGACAGACCCACCCGCAAAATCACGGTTGGTTGTCCTCTTACAGGCTCAGAATACGCAACATACGATGATGATGGAAAACTCAGGCGCAGCAACCGTAACGATTTCAACTGGAATCCATGGCGAGGTTCGCGGCCTCAGCCTTAGCCGCCGGTCTTCGCAATTCGAAGGTCGATTCGGGCGGATGTTTCGATCGCTTCCACCAGGTCACTTCAGCGAGAAAATGCTGAAGGATTTGGCGACGGCCATGACGGCGGAACCCGAAAATCCTCCTACACCGGAGACTGAGCCGGATGACGAGGAGAACGACGTTATTGCCGCAGGCTATACCTACCTCGGGCAGTTCATCGATCACGATCTCACGTTCGATCCGGTAAGCAGTCTGCAACGACAGAACGATCCTGACGGCCTTGTGAACTATCGAACGCCTCGATTCGATCTCGACAGTGTCTATGGGCGTGGGCCGGATGATCAGCCTTACCTGTATCGTAGGGACGGGATCAAGATGCTTCTCGGCGATCCTCTGACCGGAAACGATAATGACCCTGGCGCGAATGATCTTCCACGCATCCGTCCCCAGGATCGCGAGCCGGAACGAGCCATTATCGGTGATCCGCGCAATGACGAGAACGTCATCATCAGTCAGTTGCAGTCCGCCATGATTCGCTTT
>DASQLD010000051.1:0-25959 GCA_035630195.1 Bryobacteraceae bacterium | reverse complement strand
CTCGAGCTTGTCAACCGTGGCGGTACCGTATTTGTTCATTGTGCCGCTCGGCGGCACATGCTCACGCAGCTTCGTCGCAGTGTTCTCCAGCGCCCCGGCGGCCGATTGCAAATTCTTGTCCATCGTAGAAGCCGCGGTTCGCCCCCATTCTGCCGCTGTATTTTTTGCTTGACTAGCCATTCCGGAAACTTTGTCCTTGATCCCCTCGTTTGTGCCTTCTGGGCCTGTTCCGGTCGGCGCCAGTGAATGTGTATCTTGGGTTGCCATTGTCTTCCCTCCTGTTAATTCGTAACCGGGTCATCCCGGTATTTGTTGGACCCACAGACAAGGAAGACTATTTCAAACACGTCTCAACTCACCGTTAGTGCGCGGCTACGACGATTTGCCCAAGCCTGTACCATAAGGATGTAAATGACAGACGAGTCGCCCGCGATATCCGTACATGAACTTAGAAAAGTGTACGGCGCGAAACCTGCGGTCGACGGCCTTAGCTTCACCGTGCCGCGAGGTTGTTTTTTTGGCTTCCTGGGTCCCAACGGAGCGGGCAAGACAACGACTATCAGGATGTTGATGGGCTTGGCGCCTCCTACCTCCGGCAGAATCGAGATCTTAGGCCTGCCTATGCCGGGCCGCGATGTGGACATCAAAGCGAAGATCGGACTGGTTCCCGACGAATCCCTGTTATTCGACCATTTGACCGGCGCCGAGTTTGTCGAGTTCGTTGGCAGAATGTATCGCCTTCCTGCGCCAATGGCCCGCGAAAGAGCGAGAGAACTGATCGCCCTATTCGAGCTCGATTCGAACAGCAAGAAGCTGATCGGAGAATACTCCAAAGGCATGCGAAAGCGTGTGGCGATGGCGGCATCCCTGATTCATCGCCCCCAGTTGTTCCTGATGGACGAGCCATTTGAAGGAGTGGATGCGGTCGGCGCCCGTCTCATGAAGGAAATTCTGCTCGATCAAGTGCGCCAAGGCGCGACGATATTTCTTACGTCTCACGTGCTCGAAGTCGTAGAAAGGCTTTGCGATCGGGTGGCGATTATCCACGACGGGCGGTTGGTCATCGATGAGCCGATGTCGCAACTTCGCACCGGCAACGAGACCTTGGAAGACATTTTCGTTCGGGTTGTGGGAGCGGCCCGCGTCGGCGAACCGTTAGAGTGGCTGTCTTGATCGGGAGGCAAGCGGTAGCAATTGTTTGGGCGCAGTGGCGTTCGCTGATTAACCATCGCGGTCGCGCGCGGCACAGCCGCTTTCCGATCACGCTCATATTCGGAATCCTTTGGTACGGATTTTGGACCTTGATCGCCGCTGCAGTGGCTGTCACAGCAGCCGATCCGGATAATATCTCTTTACTCGCGCGAGTGCTTCCCGCCGGTCTGCTCCTGATTTCGGTCTACTGGCAAATCGTCCCGATCATCATGGTTAGTACAGGCGTGTCTCTCGATCTGATGCGCCTTTTGGTCTATCCCATTCCGCACATCCAGCTGTTTTCGATTGAGGTTTTGCTGCGCGTCACAACCTGCATCGAGATGCTTCTGCTCTCGACGGGGCTCGCTATCGGACTCGTGCTCAATCCGCGCACTCCGGCATGGGGCGCGCTTGCAATTGTGGTATTCGCCCTTTTCAACCTTTTTGTTTCAGCCGGGCTCAAAGATCTGCTGGGCCGGTTGCTTGCGCGGAAAGGCTTTCGCGAAGTCATGGTATTCGTGATCGTCCTGATAGCCGCGTTACCACAGCTATTGCTTCTTGCGGGACCACGGGCATCCTCCCAAGGGTGGGCGGAAAACCTATCGGGAAAGCTTAGTCCCTGGGGCTCCACCGCTGCGCTCGGAATGGGGGCGCCGGATGCGCTCGCAGCTCTAGCGCTCATCGCCTGGACAGCGCTGGCTTGGTACTTTGGTCGTTCTCAGTTCGAGCGAACTCTGAACTTTGACGCGGCGGAAGCCAAATCCCATCGCGGGCCCCCGTCCCGCCGGGGACAGCTACTCGATGTCTTCCTGGGTTCCATCACCCGTATACTCCGCGACCCGCTGGCAGCACTGGTCGAGAAGGAGATTCGATTCTTGAGCCGGTCAGCTCGTTTTCGACTCCTTTTCCTGATGGGGTTTTCCTTCGGCCTTCTCATCTGGCTGCCGATGGCAGCGCGAGGCGATGAAGCGTCGTTCCTTCGCACCAACTACTTGACCGTTGTTAGCTCGTACGCGCTCATGCTGCTCGGCGAGGTCTGCTTTTGGAATACATTCGGCCTCGATCGTGGAGCTGCCCAGGGCTACTTCGCCATGCCGATTTCCATCTCGACCGTTCTGCGCGCCAAAAATATTGCGGCCATCTTCTTTATCCTGCTCGAGCTTTCGATGGTAGCTCTCTTCTGCGCTGTGCTGCGGATGCCGGTGTCCCTAAATAACGTTGCCGAGGCGTTTGCAGTGACTCTCGTTTTCGCCACATTCTTGTTAGCATTCGGGAATCTTGTGTCAGTCCATCACCCTCGGCCGGTCGATCCGGCCCAGTCATGGAGAAGTGGGTCCGTCGGCCGCGCGCAAGCCTATTTATTGTTCTTGTATCCAGCCGCCGCGGCTCCGATCGCGCTGGCATTCGCGGCAGAATTCGCCTTCGAGAGCAAGGCCGCATTCTATGGAGTCTTGGCGATCGATCTGCTGATTGGACTGGTGGTTTATACGATCGCTCTGGAAAGTTCAGTGCAGGCAGCCGAGCGGAACAAGGAGTTCATTGTCCTGACATTGTCCAAAGCGGAAGGGCCCGTGGGTAGTTAGTTTAGAAGAACGAACTCTATCCTGCAGTAGCTTCACGAGCACTGTAAAATGAAAAACGGTATCCGTGCAGTCGAAGTCTTATAACGTTAGGCTGCTCAGCTTCGTTTGAGTCGACAATATTCTACATTGTTGTTTTAAAACATTGTTGTTGAAATTGGCGAAATACGGAGCTTATGAAAAGACTGGCTCGGGTAGCCTGTATATTTCTGACCATTCCATGTTTAATGGCCGAGTCAGATCCTCCCATCATTGAGGCAGCCCGCGGCGGCGATACCACGAGACTGCGCCAGATCCTCAAGACACGTCAGGCACTACATGCTCGTGGATCCCAGAATCAATCAGCACTCCACGAAGCAGCCCGCGCGTGCAGTCTTGAAGCAGCACAATTGTTAGTCGACGCTGGTATCGACAAGCTGCTTTGTGATTCTGCAAGCCGGACGGCAAACATGATACCAATGCGCTGTCCCAGTTCCGACTCCACTAATCACCTTGTGCGATTGATGCTGGTTCGACCAGCGCCAAAGCCTATGGACGAGACACTGAGATGGTCCCTTCATGATGCCTCGGCACGCGGCAACGTCGAGGTGGTTAACATGCTGTTGAGTCTCGGCATTGATGTGAATGAAGTCGACACTAAAGGTAATAGAGCTGTAGAAATAGCCTGCAGGGCCGGCAATGTGCAGTTAACGCAAAGGCTTCTTCAGGCAGGGGCAGATCCGCGCATCAAGACTAATGCGGGAACTACGCTGCTACATGAAGCTGCCCTCGGAGGAAGTGCCGCAGTGATAGAAATATTAATCGAACGTGGAGCGGATATAGATGCGAGGGACACAGATACTGGGGCAACGCCACTGCACTACGCAGCATCCTTTGGCCGTACGGACGCGGTGAAGGTGCTTATTAAACATCGAGCCAGTTTGAATATCAGAATAGTAAGGGCCAAACCGCGCTTCTAGGTGCAATCGCTAACGGCCAAGATGATGCTATTAGTCTACTTCGTGCGGCGCAACAGCAGTAGCACTCAAAGCAAGTGTCAGGAAGATTGCCCGCTGTCGTCAGGCGCTCATCGCAGCTTGACTGAAAGCGGACATCTGTCTCAGCTTTCCTAAGGCGCAACCGCTATCGACAGACTCCGCTGCCAGTCTTACACCTTCCATGAAATCCGCGGCTTTACCAGCGGCAACCAGCGCAACCGACGAGTTGACTAGCACGATATCCCGCTTTGGTCCCGCGCTTCCCTTCAGAATCGACATCGCGATATCGGCGTTGGTGACCTTGTCGGCGCCCTTCAAGTCGCCTGGATCGGCAGTGGGAACACCGAAGTCTTCGGGTCGTAAAGTATGCTCGGCAATGGCGCCGCCGCGAATTTCCAGGACGCGCGTTTCGTCTGTCGTGGTAACTTCATCCAGCCCATCGAGACCGTGAACGACGAAACCTCTTTGTAGTCCGAGCGACGCAAGCGACTCGGCTATCAATTCAGCCGAACGTAATGACGGCGCTCCCACTACTTGCGCGGTCGGATTTGCGGGATTGACGAGTGGCCCAAGTAAATTGAACGCTGTTCTCATCTTCAAATCGAGACGCGCCGGTTGAGCATGCTTCATTGCGGGATGCATGGCGGGGGCCAGCATGAATCCGATCCCCACCTCGCGAATGGAACGCGCAATCTGGGTTGGGCTGAGGGTCAGATTTACACCGAGCGCTTCCAGGATATCGGCGCTGCCGCATTGGCTCGATAGCGATCGGTTGCCGTGCTTGGCAACCTTTACTCCCGCTCCGGCGACGACAAATGCGCAAACCGTCGAGATGTTAAAGGTGCAGGAACCATCGCCGCCCGTGCCACAAGTGTCCACTACGTGTTCACCGCTAATTCCAGTCTTCACCTTGATGGATTTAGCGCGCATTGCCCGGGCGAAGCCCACCAACTCGTCCGGTGTTTCGCCCTTCATCCGCAAGGCCACCAGGAACGCGGCGATCTGCGGCGTTGTAGCGGAGCCCGCGAGTATCAACTCCATCACGAACTGGGCTTCGGCGGAGCTAAGGTTCTCGCGGTTCACCGCCTTGTGAAGGTAGGAAACGAACGACATGCTATATTGAACGCTTGGCTTCTTTGTCAGACTAGCACGCGCTTCGTTCAGACCTCGCCTGCCGGAGCAAAAGGACAGTCAGAAGCTTCGATCTAATCCGATGAAAATTCACGAGTACCAGGCCAAAGCCTTACTGGCCAAATACGGTGTACCTGTGCCGCGCAGCGAAGTGGCGGAAACCGTCGATCAGGCGGTTGACGCGGCCCGTAAATTGGGCGGCAAGGTCGTGGTCAAGGCGCAAATCCATGCCGGCGGACGCGGTAAAGGCGGCGGCGTGAAACTCGCAACGGGTCCGGATGAAACAAGAAAGGTAGCCGACCAGATTCTCGGCATGAATCTTGTCACTCACCAGACAGGTCCGGAAGGACGGCACGTCCAGAAGGTGCTCGTCGAAGAGACACTGCCGATCGCCAAGGAATTTTACCTCGGGCTGGTGCTCGATCGGGCTACCGGCAAGATCGTCTTCATGGCCTCATCCGAGGGAGGCATGGACATCGAAGAGGTGGCCGCCCACACTCCGGAAAAGATTCTGAAGGAGACCATCGAGCCGGGACTCGGGTTGAGTCCGTTTCAAGCCAGGAAGCTCGCATTCGGCATCGGAATTCCGGCAGCGAGTATTAACGCGGCTGTATCCTGCATGATGGCGCTCTCGAAGGCGAATGAGGGCTTCGATGGATCGCTGGCCGAGATCAATCCGCTTGTACTGACCGAGGATGGAAGGATCGTTGCGCTCGACGCCAAGTTCAGCATCGACGATAACGCAATGTTCCGTCACAAGGACTTGGTTGACCTTCGCGACCTGAACGAAGAAGATCCGCTCGAAGTCGAGGCGTCGAAGTTCGGTCTGAACTACATCAAGCTCGACGGCAACGTGGCATGCATGGTCAACGGAGCCGGTCTGGCAATGGCGACGATGGACATCATCAAGTTCGCCGGCGGCAGTCCCGCCAACTTTTTGGATGTCGGCGGTGGGGCCACTGCCGAACAGGTCAGGAACGCGTTCCGCATCCTGCTGTCCGATCCGAACGTAAAGGCGGTTCTGATCAATATCTTCGGCGGTATCCTTCGCTGCGACACACTCGCGACAGGCGTCGTGAATGCGGCTCGGGAACTGAACATCAAGATCCCGATTGTGGTCCGCATGGAGGGCACAAACGTGGAACTCGGGCAGAAAATTCTGGCTGAGTCCGGGATGAATTTTACGATCGCCGACGGCATGAAGGATGCGGCGGAGAAGGTTGTGAGGCTGGCGCAATGAGCGTACTCGTCAACGAAAATACACGGCTACTGGTCCAGGGATTCACGGGTAGGGAAGGCACATTTCACGCTCAACAGGCCATCGCTTATGGCACGAAAGTAGTTGGTGGCGTCACCCCGAGCAAGGGCGGATCGAAGCACCTCGATTTGCCGGTTTTTGACACCGTGCAGCAAGCGGTTGAAGAGACCGGCGCTAACGCATCCGTCATCTTCGTCCCACCCCCATTCGCGGCCGACGCCATCATGGAAGCGGCCGATGCGCAGTTGCCGCTCGTCGTGTGCATCACCGAAGGCATTCCGGCGCTCGACATGGTCAAGGCGTGGGACTACTTGCAGGGCAAGCAGACTCGCCTTATCGGTCCGAACTGCCCAGGCGTTATTTCGCCTGGAAAGTGCAAGATCGGCATTATGCCCGCCCACATTCACAAAGCCGGCAGAGTTGGAGTCGTCTCTCGCTCTGGCACCCTGACTTACGAAGCTGTCGGCCAATTGACGAAACTTGGCATCGGTCAGTCCACCTGCATCGGCATCGGTGGAGATCCGATCATCGGTACCACGTTTACTGATGCGATCAAACTCTTCAACGAGGATCCGGACACCGACGCGATCATTATGATCGGCGAGATCGGTGGCGGCGCTGAAGAGACAGCGGCGGAATACATCAAGGCGAACGTGAAGAAACCGGTAGTCGGATTTATCGCGGGTCAAACTGCGCCTCCGGGTCGACGCATGGGACATGCCGGAGCGATCATCTCGGGTGGCTCAGGTAAGGCCTCCGATAAGATCGCCGCAATGGAAGCAGCGGGAATCGTCGTCTGCCCGACGCCGGCCGTCATGGGCGAGAAGATGAAGGCCCTGCTGGTCTAGCTAAACCTAAGGAAATATGGAACGTACATTTGCTATCATCAAGCCGGATGCCGTCGGCTCCGGAAAAGCGGGCGCGATTCTGGCCAAAATCGAAGAGAACGGATTCAAGGTTCGCGGGTTGAAAATGACTCGCCTCAGCCAGTTGCAGGCCGAGGGTTTCTATGAAGTCCACAAGGCGCGGCCTTTCTTTGCGAGTCTCGTGACGTTTATGACCGAAGGACCCGTCATCGTCCTTGCGTTGGAGCGTGAAAACGCTATCGCCAAGTGGCGTGAATTGATGGGGGCGACCAATCCTGCCAACGCGGCTCCCGGCACGATTCGCAAGGAATTTGCCGAATCGATCGAGCGCAATGCCGTCCATGGCTCTGATGCCCCGGAGACTGCGGCGGTAGAGATTCCGTACTTCTTCGCAGCCTCCGAGCTTCTCTAGATCATTGACGGCGGCTTCGTACAAACTGCGAGGCCGCCAATCCTACCGCCAGCATTAGCGCCCCCGTCATAAATGGATGCATTGAGGCCTTTGTGTAGTAGCTGGTCTCCATGACATGCCCCGGGTACGGACCCCGCTCGCGAGGATCGTTCGTGGGTTCGTACAGTCCGTTCGGACGCGGCGTTTCCGGCTCATCGCGCTTTTGCTGTTCGAACTGCATCTTCTCCATATACTTGTCTGCCAGCCGAGGCGCATAGTACCCCATCGCTGCCAAGCTCTTGCCGCCTGAGCCCACGAACATGTCGCGATGCGCATTCTCGGCGCAATGCAGAATCGCTTCTGCTACATTTTCAGGCGCATACACGGGCGGCGGTAGACTCGGCTTGCGATCCAGATAATTCTTAGCATGGTCGATGTACGGTGTTGCGATGCTGCCAGGTTTGATAAGCGTCACGGATATGGGCGCACCTTCTTCCTCGAGTTCCATCCGCAACGCATCGATGAAGCCCTTTACGGCATGCTTTGACGCCGAATAGGCTCCCTGTAGCGGTATCGCACGATCGGATACGGTGCTACCTACGGTTATCAGGGCGCCTCCGTGCTGTCGCAAATACTTGCACGCTATGCGCGACCCGTAAACCACGCCCCAGTAGTTCGTTTCGAAAAGCTTCCGCTGATCTTCGACCGATACTTCCAGCAACTTTCCGTAAATCGAAACGCCGGCGTTGTTTACCCAAGTATCGATTCGTCCGAAATGGGCGATGGCATGGTCGGCGACTTTTGCCATATCTTCTTCGTTGCCGACGTCGACCGCTACCTGCGTCGCGTTGGGACCGATGTCGCTCACAATCTGTTGAAGCGCATCTTCACTCCGTGCAGCGAGAATGACCTGCCCTCCTCGCTTCGCCGCCAATCTTGCGGTCGTCAGGCCAATCCCACTGCTTGCTCCGGTGATAACAATCACCTGTTCGCCGAGAGGTTTTAGGTTGTACTTCATCGGTTGTAGGACGCAAAATAGCGAGCAATCGCCCGGTTAACGGTGAGCAGGGACTAGCGCTGAGATGGAATCTGTTCGGTTTCGACTTGTTGAGATAGCGGCACAGGCTTTCGGACGACCAGCCCGATTCCTGCGCACATCGCAGCGACAAGCGCCCACAGATGCAGATGGCCGTGTTCGATCATCAGTCCTGCCGCGAAAGGCGCCACGATCATGGCGACAGATTGTAGCGACTGTGTCAATCCCAGAACGCTTCCCTGTTCAGACTTGTGAGTGAGCTGAGTGACCAAGCTTGTCAGCGCGGGCCTGACAACCCCAGTTCCGCACGCGACGGCTGCAGTGACGATAAGCAAACTCCGCACGCTGAAGCTCCAAGCCAAGGCAGTGAAGCCAATAGCGGCCAGAAACAGGCCGCCGCGAACCAGATTCCAGTCGCCGAATGTTTTGGCCATGCGTCCGATCAAGCCACCTTGCAGGATAATTCCAAGCACTCCAACGTATGCGTAGATATAGCCAACCTCTTTTGCGCCGAACGCATGTCCTTCCCAAGTGAATCGCCGTTCTGCGAACAACGGGAACCCGGACATGAATAGCGAAAAGCAGAGCATAAACGCGAAGAACTGCCACAGAAGGCTGGACAGACCGGGTTGTCGGAAATAGGCGGCATATGCTCCCCATCCGAAGATACTCAGGCGCCGTTCGGGAGAGGCGGAGGGCTTAGTGGCCGGCAAGAGAACTGCCGTCGCCAGAATACTGGTGGCCGAAAGAGCTATCGCCGCATAGATGGGATAGCTGTAGCTGAACTGAGCAAGATAACCCGAGACTGCCGGACCAATCAGGAATCCCAACCCGAATGCGATGCCGATAACCGCGAATGATTTGGTTCGCTCTTCGGGCTTTGTGACATCAGCAATGTAGGCTTGCGCCAGAGATATGTTGCCTGCCGTGATGCCATCGATAATCCTGGACAGGAAGATGAGCCACAACGAGTCCGCGAGCGCCAGCAGAACGAATCCGAATAACGTTCCAATCTGACTCACCAACAACAGGGGTTTGCGTCCTGTAGTGTCGGACAACCGACCGAGTAGCGGTCCGCCGAACAACTGGCACACTGCGTAAACCGACACGAGTAGGCCGGCCCCCAGTGGACCTGCTCCGTGATGCTCGGCATAGAAGGGCAGTAGCGGGTATAGCATGGTCATCCCAAGGATGTCCACAACGATAATCAGGAAGATCGGAAGGAGCGCGGATGGCACTTATCTTCATGATAGATGCCCGTGTTATCCTCTTCACTTGGAGCGTTGCTGCAAAGCATGTGTAAGGCCTCCCGAAAATTGATCCAATGCTCAATTTAAGGAGTTCGTCTCGGTTCTAAGCGCTGGTGTGCAAGCTCCGGCTTTATGCCATGGAGAAGTCTAAAGGCGCGCGGAGGGCTCCGCCCCTGCAGGCTAGGGGTCAATGGTGGAGGCTGAGACGGCCCAGCGGTGCGCTCCAAACTTCTCACCCCTCCGATGAACATTCTCTTCATAGGCGATATATTCGCTTCGGCCGGTCGTAGCATTGTCGCCGACAAACTCCACCGCATTCTCGCGACGGAATACATCGACCTCGCTATCGCAAACGCCGAGAACTCAGCCGGAGGTTTCGGAATTACTCCCTTGATCGCGGAAGAGCTGTTCAAAATGGGTTTGGAAGTTCTAACGTCCGGCAATCACATCTGGGATAAGCGCGAAATCTACGATTATCTCGACCGCGAACCGCGTTTGATACGCCCGGCAAACTACGTTAGCGATTTGCCGGGTCGCGGCTATACAGTCGTGCGCGCGCGCAATGGCGTGCAGGTCGCTGTGATCAATCTACAGGGTCGATCACACATGTCCCCGATCGATTGTCCGTTTAGGGCAGGTGATCGCATCCTGGGCGAACTCGATCCGGCAATTAAGGTTCGTTTTGTCGATTTTCACGCCGAGCTCACCAGTGAAAAAATGGCGATGGGGTGGCATCTCAACGGTCGGGTCTCCGCTGTGATCGGCACGCACACGCACATCCCTACGGCCGACACGCGCATCCTTTCGGGCGGCACCGCATACCAAACCGACGCAGGGATGACGGGACCCTATAACTCAGTCATCGGCGTTGACAAAGACATCATCTTGAAGCGCTTCCTGACGGCAGTGGGCTCTCGCATGGAAGCGGCCCGGGGTGGAGTTGAATTGCACTCCGTGATCGTCGATGTGGATGAAGTTACTGGTAAGGCGCATTCTATTAAACGATTTACCACCGCCGACTGACGTGATAGCCTAGCGACATGCGGCGTAGGACATTCTTCAGCAGTGCGGCTGCGGCGAGTCTCGCAGCATCTTCTTCTTCTTCTCAAGCAGCCCCTGTAAAGCCGGGCGACATCCCAATGAGGACGTTCGGCAAGACGGGAGAAAAACTCACCATCGTCGGTCAGGCGAGTGGCCGCTTCCCAATGATCTCGTTTGATGAGGCGAAAGCCGTGACCTGGCGCGCCTATGAGCTCGGGATCAACTACTTCGACACTGCGCGCCTTTATTGGGACGGCAAGTCGGAAGAAGTCTACGGAGAAGTGCTCGCGCCGGTACGTAAGAAGATCTTCCTGACGAGCAAATGCCATCGCTACTCGAAAGCGGAAGCCATGGCCGATCTCGAGTCCTCGCTCAAAGCTCTGAAGACCGATTACCTCGACCTGTGGCAGATTCATCAGGTCGGTGAGATGAAAGAAGTCGAGCAGATCTTCGGACCCGGGGGATCGATCGAGGCATTTGAGCAGGCAAAGAAGCAGGGTAAGGCTCGCTTCATCGGCTTCACTGGACATCGTGATCCGCAGGTGCATCTCGAAATGCTGAAG
Source organism: Bryobacteraceae bacterium (assembly GCA_035630195.1). Taxonomy (GTDB): domain Bacteria; phylum Acidobacteriota; class Terriglobia; order Bryobacterales; family Bryobacteraceae; genus DASQDN01. Next base: position 14,675 of record DASQLD010000051.1, on the reverse strand, counting down.
CGGTACGACAAGTACGACACGATCCTGATGCCTTTGAATCCTGCCGACCCCGGCTATCTTTCCTTTGAGAAGACCGTGCTTCCCATCGCAATCGAGCGCGGTATGGGCATTCAGGGCATGAAGGGTACTGCAAACTCGAAGCTGCTTCACTCGATCACGTTGAAGGATTGCATCAGCTACGTTTTGAGTTTGCCTATTCATGCGCTGACGCTAGGAGCCACAACCATCGGGCAGATTGAAGATGACGTCCGAATCGCCCAGCAATTCAAACAACTGGCGCCGGAGCAGCTCGCTGCAATTCGCACGCGCGCAGATCGCTTCAAAGGCCCGAGCCTCGAAGACTGGAAACGCAATACACAGCATGCGAATGCGCCTGTTTATCGCGACGGCGTTCTCGCTTAGGTCTTCAGCCAGTTGCCAATGCGACGGACGGCTTCATTCAGGTTGTCCAGGGAATTGGCGTAGCTGAATCGCAAATAACCCTCGCCGAACTGGCCGAATGACGTGCCGCTCAGGCACGCGACACCTGCCTCATTTAATAGACGGTCGGCGAGTTCTTTCGACGAATAGCCCGTACTCGTGATGTTTGGGAACGCATAGAACGCACCTTCGGGCACTTGGCATCGAAAACCTGGCAGGGTGTTCAAGCCGGCAACAAACGCGTCGCGACGTTTGTGAAACTCGGCCACCATCTTCTCGGGCGCGTCCTGGGGGCCGGTAATCGCCGCCATTCCTGCACGCTGCGTGAAACTGGCGGTGCACGAGTTAGAGTTCACCATCAATTTGTTGACCGCGTCTACCAGCCACGTCGGCATCACACCATAACCCATGCGCCATCCGGTCATCGCATAGATCTTGGAGAAGCCATCGAGAATGATGGTCTTCTCCAACATGCCCCGGCAACTGGCGATGGAAACCGGCGCTTCCCCGTAGCTAATGCGGGAGTAGATCTCATCTGACAGCACCATGATGTCGCGATCGCGAACCAGATCGGCAATCGCGGCGATGTCCTCTTTCGGAATGACACCACCCGTAGGATTCTGAGGCGAGTTCAAGATCAAAAGCTTTGTCTTCTCCGTAATCTTCGATCGCAACAGGTCAAGATCGAAGGAGAAGCTTCGTTCTTCCACCAAAGGAACGGGAACCGGCACGCCACCCGCAAACGCAATCATCGATTCGTAAATCGGAAATCCAGGATTTGGGTAGATCACCTCGTCACCCTGGTCAATCAGCGCCAGGATTGGAAAGAAGATGATTGGCTTGCCGCCGGGGACGACGCATACATTCTCGGGTCCGACTTTGACGCCACGGGTCTCACTCACATGCTTGGCGAGAACTTCGCGGAAATCAGGATAGCCCTGCGTCGGTCCGTAATGTGTCCATCCCTCGTCGAGCGCCCGTTTGCCAGCTTCCACAATATGTGGAGGCGTATCGAAATCAGGCTCTCCGATCTCGAGGTGAATTACGCTCTTACCCTGCGCTTCCAGCGCGCGAGCCTTCACCAACACTTCAAACGCAGTTTCGATCAGGATGCGGTCCATCCTCGAAGCAAGTTTCATTGTCGTTTCCGAAAGAAGGGAACTCCGTTGCGCTCTTCGGCGAGAAACACGGCGTCGTCGATGGACACCGGTTCGCCCGAAACTCGGCCAGTCACGCGTGTTCCGTTGTCCAGCGTCACGATGATCAATTGATAGGGAGCTTCGCTGACGAAGGCTTCCGGCGCGGAGTGGATCAACGTTTCAGTGTATACGGTTCCTGTCATGCCGCCGCCAGTATGGTCACGACGGCCGATGCGCCCGACCCTCCCAGGTTCTGTGCGAGGCCGATCTCGTGCTTCGCTACCTGCCGTGCGCCGGCTTCGCCTCTGATCTGGAGAGCGACATCGCAGAGTTGGGCGACTCCCGTGGCCCCGACTGGGTGACCTTTGGATTTCAGACCGCCGCTTGTGTTGACTGGCCTCGAACCCTTGAGGCCGGTGCAGCCTTCGGCGGTGTATGGGCCTCCCTGTCCTTTCAGAACGAACCCGAGATCCTCAATCGCAATAATCTCAGCGATCGTGAAGCAGTCGTGGACCTCGGCTAGCTGGATCTCGTCAGGCCCGACGCCTGCCATCTTGTAAGCTTTTGCAGCCGCAGACTTTACGGCGTTAAAGACCGTGATGTCTTCTTTTCGGTCCAACGCAACGTGGTCCGAAGTTTGCGCGATACCGAGTACCCGAACCGCCCTTTTTCGCACCCCGTCTAGCGGCGCGATGACAACCGAAGCTGCCCCGTCGCTGACTAGCGAACAGTCATATACGTTCAAAGGGTCGGCGATCGGTTTTCCTGCCATGGCCTGTTCGAGAGTGATTACTTTCTTCATATGCGCGTCGGGATTCATCGCCCCATTCGCGTGATTTTTTACCGCCACGGCTGCTAGATGCTCTTTTTTAGTGCCGTATTGATGCATATGACGCCGCGCAATCAGGCCGAACAAAGCGGGAAAGGTCGCGCCGGCCCTTCCTTCCGTCGAGCATTCGCCGGCCATTGCCAGAATCTCGGCGACCCTCGGCGTCTGCTGCGACGTCATTTTTTCAACTCCGGTCACCAAAGCAACGTCATATAGACCGGCCGCCACGGCCGAGTACGCATGGAAGAAGGCCGATCCGCTCGACGCGCAGGCCGCTTCCACCCTGGTACAAGGGACGCCCGTTATGCCCATGGGACCTGCGATGTAAGGAGCAAGGTGGCTCTGACCGACAAACGACGGTCCGGCGAAATTACCGAGATAGAATGCTTCGACCTGACCGGCTTCAATACCCGCGTCGGCTAGCGCTTTCTTGCCAGAGTCGACGGCCAAACTCCGAATATCGCGTTCGGGGAATGCGCCGAATGGGGTCTTTCCTATGCCGATTATCCCTACCGGTCTCATACTACAATCAGGATAGCGCCGAGACAGAAAGATCGTCTGCACGTTTTCGCCGGGTTTTCGTCAGTCGTTCTTAGGGCGCATGACGATCGTAGATCAGTCTCGGCACGGTGGGACCATGAGTGAAGCCGCCAAGTATTCCGGATTACCGGACGTCGGGATTTCTCACGACGACCGTCAGGCACAAGAGCGCTTCATCCAAGAGAACCTGCGCCGTATCTTCCTTCAAATCTATAGGATCGTCGGAAACGTAGACGATGCGCAGGATCTGGCGCAGGAGACTTTCATCAAAGCTCTCCAGCGGCAGGATCAGATAAAAGACCTCGAGAAAGCCGGCCATTGGTTGTCGCGAATCGCGAGTAACACCGCGATCGATTTCCTGCGCCGGAATAACCGGGTAAACTTCTCGGACATCGACGACATCATCGAGCCATTACGAAGCGAACCCGAGAATAGCCCGGAAAGCATGGTTTTGCGCGCCGAGCAATCCGAATATCTTGAGGACGGTTTGCGGCTCTTGAGCGCCCGGGAACGGTCGGCGCTTTTATTACGTGACGTGGAAGGTTTGCCGGCGGAAGAGGTTGCGCGGGAACTGAACTGCTCGAAAGCGACGGTTCGGTCTCACATAGCCAATGCGCGCATAAAGTTCCGCCGCTATCTGGAACGGAGGAAAGCCTGATGTTTCGAGGAAATCATCCGTCCGAAAGCGATCTCACGCTTTATAGCAGCGGCGATCTCGGTGTTCTGGATCGAATTTGGGTACGGTGGCATGTACGGTCGTGCGCCCGCTGCGACAACGAAGTAAACTCGATGAACTCACTGGTCGCGGCGCTGCGATCGCAATCGGATCACCTGCCGGCTGGGGTGCAGTGGGACCGATTAGCAGCCGAGATGACCGCAAACATCCATCTCGGTCTCGAAGCAGGCGAGTGTGTGGGACCCGTCCGCGTCCGAAAACCGGAACGGATCGGCTGGCGTGCGGCGATGGTCATGGCTGCGATGACGGTGGTCCTGTTCTGCGCATGGTTGCTGAACCCTCCGCGCGGTCGCGAGATCGCCTTGCAGCGATCCCCGATTGAGATCCGCACAGCTCCTGGCGGCATCGAAGTAAAGGAAAATGGTTCGGCCTTAACCCTGTTGCACACGCGTGGACAGCAGTCGCCAATTTTTGTTAGCACTCCGGGTTCGCTGCGCGCCCGGTTCGTCGATCAAGACACGGGTCAGGTCACGATCAACAATGTCTATTCGGACTAGTTTCGTTTTCTTGCTGCTTGGCGCGACTGCGTGGGCGCAATCGCAGCGCATCGATCCTCGCAGCGCGATGCACATCACCTTCCCAGAGGACTCGCCCGTGACCGTGGTATCCGCCGACTGGGGCGAATCGAATGCATCCGCGCGCGGTGGCGCAATGCTGCTCGATCTGCACACGTCGCTATCACTCCGAAATTCGGGCTCCCGTCGGATTCGCGGGATTACGTTGTTCGTCAGCGCGCAAGATGTGACCCCCGGCGGCAAAGCATCTGTTTCCGTTGCGAGTTTAAACGCGGGTCCGGGCGAGAATTTTCCGATTCGTATAGACCTGCGTTTACTTCGACCGTTGCAGTCCGGTAACGGTCCGCTTGTCGAAATCGACTTGGACGGGGTTTTGTTCGATGACCTGTCCTTCTATGGACCTAATAAACTGAACTCCCGCAGATCGATGACGGTCTGGGAAATGGAAGCGCGCCGTGACCGCCAGTATTTCAAGCAGGTTCTGGAATCTCGGGGCAGGGAAGCATTGAAGGGCGAAATGCTCGCGAGCCTAGAACATCAGTCCGATCGATCCGGTATGGATGCTCGAGTGGCGCAGTCCGGCAAATCCACCACAAGCCGGAACGAACGTCAGATTCAGGTCGCCTTCCTCGAGGCTCCATCGTCCCCCGTTGCCGCTTCGGACGGAATGGTTCGAATTTCCGATAACGAGGCTCGATCTCCAAGATTGTTCGTCCGTAATACGACGTCGCGTCCAGTTCGGGCAATCGAAATGGGTTGGCTCGTCAAGGATGAGCGTGGCAAAGAATTCGTGGCAGGGTCAATTCCTGTCGACGTTCCGCTGGCGCCGCGTCAACGGACTACGCTGGTGCAGGACGTAACGTACAAGTTCTCGCAACCGAATGGGGACCCGATCGGTATCGCGGACATGAAGGCGTTCCTCAGCAGCGTCGAGTTTACGGACGGTTCCATGTGGGTTCCGGATCGCAATGGTAAATTGCCGACGCCTTCTCCCGAGGAGCAGCGATTAACGGCCTTGTACCGCAAGCGCGGACTCGAAGCGCTGATCGACGAACTAAAACGCTTTTAAGAACTCCTCCGGCGACAAAGCGCGGCGCGTCATGCGCGAGAGTCGAATCGCTCCCTTGAAGTAATCGCGCTTGTTGATCCTTACACCCGCCGAAGTACGGCCCGCGCCCTGTGGTTTCAGCGCCACATCGGCAGACACCTGCAATTGGCCGTTCACGTAATTGCGGAATTGCTTGCCATCGTAGACCATCGCCGCGTGATACCAGATGTCGGTGGGATGAAGCTTGGTCGGATCCATGAGAGCCTTTGAGCCGGTCGGGGAATTCGCAAAGCTGTCGAGATACCAATGCTTATCTGCGACGCGCGTTTCAAAAAGCAGGCGTGTTTGTGTGTCGGTTTCCTGCATGTGAAAGAAGCGCTGTTCGCGAGCGCCATCTCCGTCCGGCCTGAAGATGACTTCCCAGGTGAAGGTCTCCGCTCCCGCAAGAGGATGAACATCGACGAAGAGTGCGTCATCGACGCCATCGAATTCAATCGCTTTGCCTTGAGGTGTTTCGATAACGCGAGGCGCTCCGAGGATCGTCGTCTTATGCGCGCCCAGCCGGTCAAGCCGGTCGAATGTCCAGACTTCTGATGGCGCGGGAACGGCAGCGCTGGTTTGCAGAAGATTCCGATGTACACGAGCCACGGAATGCATATATCCACCTGCGGCAAACCGGTCCTCCGCCGCGACACGTATGTTTTCAAGCGCCTTAACCTTATCGTCGAGCGCTTCATAGTACAAGCCGACGTACAGGCGCGCATAGAACTGCCCCTCTGTGCCGGAACCCGCAGCTAGCACCGATGCGGGCGTAGTCTTTCCGCGGAACATCTCGTAAATCTCAGTCATCGGAACGCGCGAGTCGGGGCCGACTGGGAGCAATGCCGCCTTGGCCTTTGCTGGCGTCTCCGCACGGGCGACGCATAGAAAGTGCCATGCGGCGTTCTCGACGTCGTTCGGATTGACGGTACGGTGCGATTCGAACTGCTTCCGGCAGTCCTGGTAACGTCCGGCGTAGTAAAGCGCAATGCCGCGCTGCCAGAGTTGCGGCGCCTGTCCGGGGAGGAGTTCCGCGAGTTTGTCGAAATCCGCGACAGACTCAGCAATTCGCCCGGCGTGAAACGAGCGGACGCCGCGGTCAAACAGCGTTTGCGGATCCTCGGCGGCACTCGCAATCGCAGCGAGGCATAACGTCGTGATGCGGTTCATTTCGCTCCTGTAATCGTGTAAGCAGCCAAAGTCTTTTCGTTGCGTATGAACACGCGACCGGCTGCAATCGCGGGATAGCTGCGCACAACAGCCGGGAGCAGTTGCGCTTTGCTTTCGACTTTGTACGCCGCAGGATTTGCAGTTGCTATCACTGCTTCGCCGCTTTCGCGCAGGATGAGCAGAGAATTTCCAAGCAATGACACCGTGCCGGCGCCAAAGCTATCTACGTTCCATTTCACCTTGCCGGTCTTCAACTCAATACAGCGAAGACTTTGACCGAACTCCTGACGACCATGAAAGCCGTAGAGGTAACCATTTTTATGAACAATGCTCGCGTAGTGGCTAGACAGAGCTTCGTCGGAAGACCAGACAGTGGTCAGCTTGTCGCCGGTCACTTGGAGAAGAACGGAGCCAGTGTTGTAACTCGCTGAGAGAAAGATAAGATTGCCGGCAATGACAGGGACGGCTGAGTTTACAGAAGCGTTTGATCGCGAACGCCAAGGGAACTGGAAGCGGACCTTTCCAGTCGAAGGATCTACAGCAACCAGTCCGGCTCGGGTGAAACACACGATGCTCCGAACGCCATTTATGGTTGCAGCGATAGGGGACGAATAGCCTGCTTCGTCATTGGTGGAGGACCACAGTACCTTTCCATCGGTGGCGCTGAAGGCTACGAGTCCTCCGCCATTCGGACCGCCAACGTTCACATACACCGCAGCGCCTTCGACGAGTGGAGATGCGGCTGCTCCGAAGAATGCCTTCCTGACGCCAAACTTAGCGTGTGTGTCGACGCTCCATATTTTTTTGCCGGTTGTGAGATCGAGAGCGTGAAGCATGCCTTCCGCGCCGAACGTGTAGACACGATTGTTCGCAATCGCAGGAGTGCCGCGAGGACCTTCATCGAATCCGAAATCGTCTCGATACGACGTCGGGTATTCAAATTTCCACTGCGATTGACCGCTTGCTGCGTTCAGGCATTCCACTACCTCCTTGTCGACGATCCGGTGGAACAGGATGAGCCTGGCGCCCGACACTACGGGAGCGCTAAAACCGGCGCCGACATCTTTCTTCCAAAGTTGGCGCGCATCGGTAAGCGATGGCTTGCCGGAAAATGAAGGATCTGTACCGTCGCGATGCGGGCCAAGGAACTGCGGCCAGTCGGCTGCCGAACAGATTGCTGCGATTGCTAGGAGAAGCAGTCTCATAGTTACCTACTTCCCGCGTAGATCGTAACAAAGCAGACGAGGCTGCGTTCCTTTGAGCATGTCTCGGGAGTGCTGACTGATATACAGCAAACCACGACTCAACACAGGAAGCGACCACGTCTCACGAGCGCCAAAGAGCCACGTGCGCGCCAACTCTTTATAGCCTTGAGGCGTGAGATCGAGCCACAACAAATGTCCCATTTCGCCGAGCGCCAGAAACTTTCCGTCTACGGCGAGCAATGTTCCACGGAATGTTCCCAGGTGGTGTTTCTGCTGCGTACCATTCACATCGATCGACTCTTCCCATTCCGGATTGGCCCGCCACATCACTTTGCCGGTCTTGAGCTCGATGCACACAAGAGAGGCGTCGGGTTCGTTGCGGCCATCGAAGGCGTATAGGTAACCGTCCTTGTGGACTGCTGTGTTCCAGTGCGTGCCGATCTCATTCGACGTCCACGCAACCTCGTGCTTTCCATCCGGCAAGATGTTCAGCAGTGCTCCCCCCGTCCGATAGCTGGCGGAGATGAACACTTGATTCCTGACAATCACTGGAGACGCTGCGTTCACCGATTCGTAACTGCGGCTGCGCCATGGAAACGTAAAATCAATCGCTCCGTTTGCGGGGTCAATGGAAAGTAACCCGCCTTTGGGTGGTTGACTCTCTCCCCCTGCGAACACAAAGATGCGCTGCTTGCCATGAACGGTAGCGGGCACTGGAGACGCATAGCTTGGCCCCCATTCCGTACCCGCTCCCCACACCATTCGCCCTGTCACCTTGTTGAAGGCCGCGACGGTCGGACCACTGGGAGCGCCGATGTTGATGATCAAGTTTTCACCGTGTACCAAAGGCGTCGTTGCAGTGCCGAAAAAGTCCTGTGGAACTTTGAACTCAGCGGCGATGTCGCGCTTCCAATGCACTTGTCCTGTCTGCAATCGCAGGCAATGAAGTTTTCCTTCGGCCCCGTAGGTATAAACGCGATCTCCGTCGATCACCGGGCTTGCCCGAGGCCCGTTGTTGTAACCGTATCGATCCTCGAACTTAGTCGGATAGGTGAACTCCCAGTACTTCGCGCCCGTTTCGGGATGGAGACACTCAACGCGCTCCTGATCGCCCATGCGATGCAGATAGACTAGCCGGTCGCCACTGATTGCCGGTGAGCTGTACCCCGTGCCCTTCTTCATTTCCCAGATCAAGGTGGGTCCGCTGGCGGGCCATGGCCGAAGCAACCTGGTCTCTGTAGACGTCCCGTTGTGATTTGGTCCCAAGAAGGATTTCCAATCGTGGGTTACCGCGTTCGCAGCAATTGGCTTCGGTTTTGCGTGGAACCGGACGTTTGGATCAGGCTTCGCGGCAGGAGCGTCCATCGCCGGCAGCTTCTGTGCGACAGGCGGCGAAGGATCCCGGAATGGTTCGACCGCTACGGCGATGGACAGGACGACCGGCGCGAACAGGACAAAACATCTCGGGGCCAAACATGTCGGGACCAAACAATGTCTCATGCTGAATCCGATGATATTATGCACTCGCATGTCAACGACGCCGACGGCGATCAACAAGCCCGCCGTTTTCACCCCGTGGACCAAGGGCGAGTTGCCTGCCGCGCCAATTTTTCGATTTCGCCAACTGACTTTATTGATCGGACCGGGGCTCGTAATGGCCGGGGCTAATATTGGTGGCGGCGAATGGTTGTTTGGACCCGTGGTGACGGCCCGCTACGGCGGGACGATCCTCTGGATCGCTTTCACCGCCATCATGCTGCAAGTCGCCTACAACCTTGCGATCATGCGCTACACGCTGTATTGCGGCGAGAACATTTTCGTTGGCTTCTTTCGGACCAAACCTGGACCTCGCTTCTGGACAATCTTCTATATGACGTTGGATCTTGCCGGAGCCTGGCCTTATCTCGCCTCCAATGCCGCGGTTCCATTAGCGGCTGTGATCCTCGGACATCTGCCTGCGGCGGAAGACGCGAATTTTGTGAAGACACTTGGATACGCGCTGTTTCTTGTGGCCTTCATACCGCTGATCTTCGGCGGCAAGATCTACAACATGCTGGAACGGATCCTCGTTGCCAAGCTGTTTCTTGTCCTGGGATACCTGGGATTCATCGCGCTGTTCTGGGTGAGCTGGCATACCTGGCGAGAAATATGGTCCGGTCTGGTTCGTTTCGGAGCGCTGCCGCAGGGAGAAGTCAATTGGGCGTTGATCGCGGGTTTTGCGGCGGTGGCAGGATCCGGAGGCTTGTTCAACACGACGATCTCAGGCTATGTGCGCGATAAAGGCTGGGGAATGGGCGCGCAAGTAGGGGCTATCCCGAGCGCCGTCGGCGGGCGGACTATCAAGCTCTCTCACTCGGGCAAGGTTTTCGATGAATCCTCGCCCGAGAATCGGTCGCGCTGGCTCGGGTGGCTCCGGCATATCCGCAGAGATCAACTGATGCTATGGGCCCCCGGCTGCATTCTCGGAATGGTCCTTCCGGCGATGATGTCTTACGAATTCATCCGCGGCACCACGGCCAGCGACCACGCAGCGGCGGCGATGGCGGCGGACGCAATCGCATCGAAGCACGGTCAGGCGTTTTGGTATCTAACGCTTCTGTGTGGCTTTTTGATCATGCTGCCCACACAGGTAAGCCAACTCGATGGTATTGCGCGGCGCTGGACGGACGTCATTTGGATCGGAAATGCCAGAGTTCAGCATCTCGAGGGAAATCAGGCCAAGAATGTGTACTATGCACTCCTGGCTGCTTATGGCGTTTGGGGTCTACTGGCATTGAAGATTACACCGAGCCCGCTCGTGCTCGCGATCGCTACGGGCGTAATGGTGAATTTTGCATTTGCGTTCTCCGCGCTGCATGCGCTTTGGGTCAACATGACGCTGCTGCCGAAGCCTTTGCGCCCCGGCTGGATCCTACGAATAGGGCTTGTTGCCGGGGCTGTTTTTTACGCGGGGATATCGATCATCGGATTGAGGCAGCAGTGGCCGAAGATTGCTCAGTGGTTGTTCGGGTAGCCGGGAACAAAAGCACGCCTGACGGTTTCCAAGCGATGATAGGCGGTGCACTCTGCTTAAAGTCGAGAGACTCAGCAAGCTTTACTCGGGCATCCCCGCAATACAGGATGTGTCATTCGAGATCCCACGCGGCCAAATTCTTGGCTATCTGGGACCTAATGGCTCAGGTAAGAGCACGACCGTTAAGATCCTGACCGGACTCATCGAGCCTACCCACGGGCGCGTCCTCTTCGACGGCAATGATATCCGAGACGACATCAATGGCTACAAGAGGCGTCTGGGTTACGTGCCGGAAGAACCCCACCTCTACACCCATCTTTCGGGACGTGAATATTTACAACTAATCGGACGGCTCCGACAGTTGCCGGCAGCCACTCTTGACCGCCGCATTGAGGGTTTGCTGGATGTCTTCGATCTCACTTCTTCACGGCATATGGCGCTGGCCTCGTACTCGAAGGGGATGCGGCAGAAGATCCTGCTGAGCGCGGCGTTGCTTCACGATCCGGAAATTCTTGTTCTCGATGAGCCGTTCTCCGGTCTAGATGTGACTTCGGCGCAAGTGCTCAAAAAGCTCTTAAAAGTGCTCGCAAACGCAGGCAAAATACTTTTCTACAGTTCGCATGTGCTCGAGGTAGTGGAACGTGTCTGTGATCATGTTGTCATTCTCGACAAGTCACGGGTTGTCGCTCATGATTCAGTGGCGCGTTTGAGAGAACTGATGACGTTGCCGGATCTGGAACAGATCTTCGCGCAGCTAGTTGGCCAGGAGGATATAGACGAGCGCGCCACCAGCGTGCTCGAGGTAATCCGCTCGTGAACCTCAAAGAGAGATTTGGCGGTGAACCGCTGGCCATTCTCACGAATCACTTTCTCGGTCGGTACTTCGAAACGGAAGAAGCTCAATCGGGCGAACTGCGCACGGGGATTCCTGCGTTGCTCGGGCTGGCTGCGGCGCCGGGATTTATTTTGTGCTCGTTCTTGTTCGAGAAGTATTCGACGCTCGTCGGCTGGTTTCGCGGCATCCTCACTCTCGATCGTGATCTCACGACTTTGCACGACAAGTACATATTCCTTTCGATTGCATTCGTCGTCTGTGGAGTTGTTACGGTGATGAAGTGGAACCAATTGTTTCCCGACCGCCGCGATTATATGATTCTTGCGCCACTTCCAATTCGGCCAGCCACCGTATTTCTGGCGAAGCTGTCAGGTCTGGCGATTTTCGTATCGCTGTTTGCGATCGCTGTGAACCTTATCGGGTGTCTGCTGTTCCCACCCGTTGTACTCGGCAACACTGGAACGTTCTCACTGCTTGTTCGATACGTGCTGTCCCACTTCGTAGCCACATTCTGTGCGTCCCTGGGAGGCGCCCTTTTTGTCATCGTGACGGCCGGATTCTGGATGAACGTCTTGCCTGTCTCGACGATGCGGCGTGTTTCAAGCTGGGTTCAGTTCGTCTTGCTCGTGTTCTTCCTAACGCAGCTGTTGCTCGCAGCGCAAGTCGCCGAAACACTTGCGCTTTTACAACTCGACAATGGATGGCGAATCCTGCTTTTTCCGCCGCTTTGGTTTCTGGGCTTGTATGAGCAACTGCTGGGAAAATCGGTAGCCGATCTTTCACTATGGGCAAGTTATGCTCGTGTGGCCTTGATAATCTGCGCGATAGCATCCCTGGTTTTCTATGTACTGGGGTATGTCAGGCACTTTCGGTGAACGGCTGAAACCAGCGATGCAGCAGTTGCGCCCGGACGCTTGTTACGGCTCCTCCCAATCCCGAAGGACCCTCATGAAGCGGCGATTGTCGATTTCGTGAAGCAGACGATCAGCCGGAGCGGTCTTCACCGTATGCTGCTTCGGACATTCCTGGCGGCCGGATGCGCTGTAATTCTGCATGGTCTCGCTTCGCGATTCGTCATTCTAAGGCCTGAAGAAGTAACTGATGTGGGATTGCTCGTATTTGCGGCGCCCTTGGTTATTAGTTTTTTCCTACTGGTCGGGTTGCGCCTTCTACTTGAGATTCCGACGGAACGTCAAGCGTCGTGGATCTTCCGACTGGCAATTACCGACATCGCGTCGGGTTCGATTCTACGCGGAGTGCGTCGAGTCATGTTCGAGCTGGGAATTTTAGCTTGGCTCGTGTTCATTGTTCCAGTGAATATTGTTCTTTTAGGAATCGCCCTGGGCGTCGCTCATTCCCTGTTCTGCCTGCTGGCGAGTCTCATCGCTCTCGACGCGCTTCTGATTGGCTATCGCAAGGCTCCCTTCACGACCGATTTCAATTCCGAACGAACGAATCTCGGCATCTCCCTACTGCTGTGGTCCACGCTGTTCGCGGTCTATGCTTACGGGACTACGTATATCGAGGTAGGACTTCTCCAGAGACCCTTCGTCTTTGCGCTCACACTCGCGCTGATGTTCGCAGCGTGGCGATTGCTTCTCTATGCGCGTGATCGTTGGACGCCTGAGCACCAGGAGATGGATTTTAGCGATGGTGTTGCGCCTGTCGTCCTTACTCTCGACCTTCGCAGCGACTAGCTAATGTAACGAAGCCTTCTCGGCGCCCAAGCCCGTGTTGGCGCGTACGATCAGCTCGGCATACTTCGCCTCTGAAGATCGGTCACTACTCAGCAGAGTCCCGATCCAAGCTGCGAAGAAGCCCGCTGGAATACTGAGGATCCCTGGATTTTCGAGCGGGAATAAAGCGTCGGCTCCTCGCACGGCGGGACCTATAAGAATCAGGGCTATCGATACAATCAGCCCTGCGGCGAGTCCTGACACAGCTCCTGCCGTATTGAAACGCCTCCAGAACAGAGATAAGACGACTGCGGGCAAATTCGCCGATGCGGCGACTGCGAAAGCCAAGCCGACAAGGAAGGCAACGTTCGCTCCGGGTCCTAACAGGATGGCTGCAGCGATTGCGACCAAACCAACGACGAACGCAGTCACACGCGCGACACGGACTTCCTCATTGGGAGATCGCTCTTCACCTCGATGAACGACGCTTGTCCAGAAATCATGCGCGAACGATGTGGAAGCGCTAATCGTAAGTCCCGCCACCACGGCGAGGATTGTCGCGAAAGCGACTGCCGAAATGAATGCAAAGAACGTCTCACCTCCAAGAGCCTTGGCGAGTAGCGGCGCGCTCATGTTGACACCACCGTTCACCGCTATGGCGTCGCGTCCGACGATGGTCGCCGCGCCGAAACCCAGGAACGTCGTCATGATGTAGAACGCTCCGATGATCGCCATGGCCCAGACAACGCTCACGCGCGCGGTGCGAGCGTCTGGAACAGTATAAAAGCGGATCAAAATGTGCGGGAGCCCGGCTGTTCCCAAGATCAGTGCCATCCCTAACGAGATCAGATCGAGGGGCCCATAGGGTGGCTTGTAGCGTAGCCCTGGTTCCAGAAAGTTGCGCGTGACTTCCACACCATTCTCGCGATAGGTGACATGGCTAACCGCGTTAAAAAAGTCGGCGAAGCTGAATCCGAAGTGAGCCAGTACCAGGACACTCAATAGCAGGGTGCCACCCATCAAAAGAATGGCCTTGACGATCTGCACCCACGTTGTCGCCAGCATGCCGCCGAAGACAACATAGGTGATCATCAGCAAACCCACGCCGATGACGGCCGTCGAATAGCCGATGCCGGAGTCTTTCAGCAGCAGACCTACCAGCGCGCCGGCTCAGACCATCTGCGCAATCGTGTAGAACGTGCTGACCGTGAGAGTGCTCAGAGCCGCCATCGCGCGCACCGGCCGTGGACTCATACGGTAGGCCAGGATGTCGGCCATCGTGTATTTGCCTGCGTTCCGAAGCGGTTCAGCAACGATCAGCAAAACGGTGAGGTATGCGACCAACCAGCCGACTGAATACATGAATCCGTCGTAGCCGTTGAAGGCAATCAAGCCGGCAATCCCGAGAAAGGACGCTGCGCTCATGTAGTCCCCGGCGACCGCCAAGCCATTCTGCCACCCAGTAATTCGGCGACCCGCCGCGAAAAAAGACTCTGCGCCTGAAGATCGT
>DASQLD010000050.1:0-7102 GCA_035630195.1 Bryobacteraceae bacterium | reverse complement strand
AGATGCTACGGTTGTAGCCGATTGCGTCAAAGTTAGATCCCGGCTTATCGAGAATCTAGACCTTAGGCCCGTTGTTCAGGGCAAGGTCTCATCAAAATCGCCAATCTCGGCGGTATTGAGGGCTATCAAAAGACTGTGAAGCGATCGAGTGAATGCGCTATCGCTTGCCCTTTTTGCAATCGGGGGCGCTCCGAGAATAGTCTGCCTGATACGAACTCAACACGGCTGGCCACCAAGCGAAATCGAGTCCGCTTGCCTTCAACGTTGTGTTACTTGTTCCACCTGTTGTGAGCGCCGAGAATGTGGGATTTTTCTCTGGGTTTACATAATCAATCTTGATCGTGAGACGGGCGGCAGGCCCGAGTACAACTGCTCAACCCGCTAAATGACGTTTTCGACTCCCCAGTCGTGTGGTGGACCTGAATTCCCAGTACTTTATCCATGCCCTACCACTGAAAAATTCGCTCTGCATTGATACACTGACGGACGGCCCCGGACTTGGTTAGAGTTCCGGAGTCATCACACTTCGGAGGATTTGTGAAACATCTTTTACTTTTGGTGTCTCTTGGAGGTGTGTTGTCGGCTGCACCCACGAACATAGTGCCGGATGAGTGCGCAGTGATTCGGTACTCTGGAAACGGCAAGGAGACCGTCTACACGGGAACTCCGGATGACCCACACTGTCGCGTCTTTGACCCACGCGTTGGAGTAGATGACATCACGGTCGACAATGGCGGGTATGTGGAAGAGATAGCACTACCATACGGGCAGGAGGCGCGGGGTCTTTACATTCGGGTCGGGGATGTTAGTCTGTCGCCGTATGAACACGCGAAATTTTTCTCCACGCCCACGGAAGAGTACTACACCATCTTTTCCGTCGGTGACCTAACGTTCAACGTTCGAGCAAACATTTCCGGATCGGGGTATGCTCGCCTAGTGGGGGCTCTGTCCTTGCCGGAAATCGTCAGTTGGGGAGGGAACCCAATATTCCATCCGGCGGATATTTGGATCAATCCCGTATTCCGGCTTGGGCAGGAGTCTTTAATAGCCACGGTCACTTTCCACTCAACCGGGCTGCCTAATTCCGAGACTGAGTATCACGCATACCGCTGGTCTGAAACCTTTGCGATTGAGGAAGTTGATGTGCCGAGTCAGGTGCCCGAGCCTTCGACCGCATTGCTTGCGCTTCTGGCGACCGGGTGGATGATATGGCTCCGGAGACGTCGGGCCGCGACCGCATGACCGGACGGGTTGATCGGCAAAAAACGCGTGCCGAATCGCAGCCAAAATCGGCATTTCTCGCCGATGACTTTCAGACTTTAGTTCGTGAATGCGGATAGTGGGTCAGTCTGGATCTTTCCTTATCGCCGTGGCTTCCGGCTAAGTTTGGCATAAGCTCTCGAATCACCCGGTCCGGTTCTTCCTCCACTTGGACAATTGCCGCCACGCCTGAACGAGTTGCTGAATGCGAAGGAAGAAAGTATGCCTCTCATCTGGCAGTCATTGAACGGCTGCCTAAGCGTTCTGTACACCCGGTCCCCTTACGCGTTTTTAGGGCGATTTATCCGTTGCCGGTATAGCAAAGCTGCCCCCAAAGCCAAGGCGGAGACACCAAGCGATGCCGGTTCAGGAGTATCGGTGAAGAACACCACGTTATCAAGAAGAAGATTGGGATCCGATCCGCTATAAATATGCATATACGTGATCGATTCATGTGTACGAAATCCGAAGAATCCAAACCCTCTTCCACTGGTATTTCGGGGTGATATATGATCAGCGAAATTGTTGGTCGGTAAAATGACCGAGTAGTGTGTGGTCGGCCCTTCGTGGCCAAACTCAAACCCCGAGGTATCTAACGGGGAACGGAAACGGTACATGGACGTACGATTCGATGATACTGTCACGTGGTGGCCTACGAGGCACACATTAGCCGGCGTGATGCAATCGTCGATGACGCTTAGAGAGTGCGTAAAAGTACTCATGCTAGCGATCTTTCCTAGAACACTCACACCCGACACATCGGTAACACCAGACGCTGTGGAGTAGTCGCCGATCACAGTGTTTTCGAAATCGGCGGAGTGCATCTTTCCTCCAGAATCGGCCGCTGCGAAGAACGGTTCGCGCGAGTGGTACTGGGCTACCACGGTGGCACCGGCGATTTGTGCGCACACGAATAGAAGTCCAATGAAATAGAACATCCGAAGCATAACCTCCTTTCCTGGGAGAATCGGTCTATCACGTCATCGCAAGTCCGGGATAAACTCGCGCCGACATAGATCTAGCGCCTTTTCTGCTGCTTTCACCGCCAACTGGCGGCGCTCCAGTTCCTGCAGCGCGATCCCTCGCTGCTCCGCCGAAAGACGTCCCGTCTCCACGCTTAGTTTCGACAAGGCATAAGAGTGCGCATTGACTCCCCCCTCCATTCTGTCCTCAGCCGCAGCCGTTCCGAGCAGTATGATCGGAATCACCTTGGATCACGATTTCACAGAATCACTTGTCATTGTCTTAAGCGGATACTTCCTACGGATGCGAACAACAATCGTGAGGAAACATGTTCTTTTGAGGAGCGGTTGAGTGAGAATCAGCGCCGCAAGTGGAGCAGCAGACTGCATGGCAGTTCGATGCTCAACATCCCGGTCGGTCACCTGGGAATCGTAATTTCGAGATGGGCCGTTCAACTATTCCTTCAAGTATTGACTTACTACATCCGATATATAGTCCATGTCAGAGCCGACTGATCGCAGAGCGTCAAATAGGGTTTTATCCAGTGAGCTTGTTACCCTGCTAGTTGGCGACGGCGAGTACGAGGTTCGCGGTTAGTGGCAATGACGACAGACATCAGCGCTGGCGGTATTTGCGTTGTGCTCGATGGCGGTTCATTCAGTCGAGGAACTTCTGTTCAGGTGCAGTATGAAGATGGATTGCATCTGGACGGGCGGATTTCTCATACCAGCAGAGGTACTGATCTGCTGACAAGATTAGGCATATCCTTCGCTCCGCTCAGCGACGAGAAAGTATGTGAGCAGTCTCTTCAGAATGCTGCCTCCTCAATCTTTAAGCCTGAGAATGTTATCCAATAACCTGTTCTGAGAGAAATCATATCCTGACACACTAACTGCTTAGATGGACATTCCGCACGATCGATGGAAGCAGCCTCATCTGGTGGCCGCCGCTTCTCCGCAATGGCCATGTTCCCCAAGTGTAAGATGCGTCAAAAGGTAACCGAGCCAGTTCCGTAGCCGACGACTTCGAGACGGATCTAACTCTTGGGTAATGTCTGCGACGGGTCTCCAGTGTACAAATCAACTTCTCTCACGCTTATTTAAATACCCGCTATGTGCCACCTCGGTGAACACCTTTCGCAAGAAGTGAATGCTTCGACCAAGGACCACTCTGCTATGTTTCGCCAGTTGATAGACGGCAAGCGGCGGGAGAGAGGTTGGCTTGAGCAACAACGCGCCAAGGTCGATAACGCACGGGCGGCCGCGAGAACGGCCCGGGAGGCTCTAATACGGCATGGCAGAGAGCATGGTTGCGGTTCGTTTCCACACGCAACATTTGTTCAGAATACTCCCCGCTTGATCGGCGCGTTTATCAGTTGATTCGCTCGTGGACGCGTTGGCGACGGCTGTTAACAATGGCGCTAGCTGGTAACTCTTGTCATCAGCCACATCGTTCCCACTGGCGCGATAAACTCCTGGCAAGTAATCCCCGTCTTCGCCAATCTAGCCCACCTCGAGTGCATCCGTTCGTGTAGTATGGCGCTCGACCTCGCGTAATTCGCACTGCGGTGCCCTGGCGCACAAAGCCTGCCGAGAACGGCTTCTTTGCATTACATATGAGATGGCTGAGCTGTTTAGCGATTTGGCTACAGCGCACGCAGATGGCACTATCGGGCAGCTGCTGCTGAAACTGGCGCGCGTGGACGTCCAGTCGCTCTATGACTTCGAAATGGCCCCAATTAAAGACCACTAACGCCGGGGACTTTCTCGAGATCTGCGATGACCGCTATCAACGTCGTTCGACAATCCTGACCAGCCAACTGCCGGGTGCAAACTGGCACGAGCAGATCGGTGATCCCAGCATTGCGGACAGCATCATGGATCGACTGGTCCACAATGCCTGTCGTATTGAACTCAGCGGGGAGTCGATGCCTAAGCAACGCGGACGAAACCAGAGCAGGATTCGCAATGACCGGCATGCAACTGAAATCATCCGGATGGTTCGCGGGGGGCGCCGAAGTGCGAAGAGCGGCAACGTTGTTAACCGACGGCGCCTTCAAGCTGTTCGTGTGGTTGTGCCTGCACGCGGAGCGCGATCGCGGCAGCCTCCGGGTCACTCTCGGCGATCTGGCCACTGCAATCCCCAAAACCGAAGACGACATCCGCATCTTTCTGGCGGAGCTCGTTCACGCTGGCGTCTGCCACTGCGTCCAGCCAATCTGAGTGTGATTCGCGATTCCTTTTGGCCTTACATGCGGACCCGGCGATCGATCTGCGCACCGGAAGCAGAACGCTATGTGGCGGAAGTGAGAAGGATTTTGTTGTCGCAGCGATGCGTCTCGAGCGCCTTCACGCTTGCCCACGACAGGATCGCCGCTGACTGGCGCCGGAGCCACATCCCACTTGAATGCGTCGAACGCCATCCTACTCGGATGTCTCCGCAATTGCGCGAGGTTGATCAATCACGGATCGGGACGCCAATTACCACACTCGGCTACTTCCGCAGCTTGATTGATGAGATAGATCAGCTCAACGCATCATCCGACTACTGGCAGTACGTCGCCATCCGCCTCACCGAACCTGAACGACGCTGGAGTCGCCCTGGACGCGACTCGGAGAAGACGAAATAATACTGCTGTGCATTAGCGGATGTA
Source organism: Bryobacteraceae bacterium (assembly GCA_035630195.1). Taxonomy (GTDB): domain Bacteria; phylum Acidobacteriota; class Terriglobia; order Bryobacterales; family Bryobacteraceae; genus DASQDN01. Next base: position 2,226 of record DASQLD010000050.1, on the reverse strand, counting down.
GCGCCAGCCCGCCTCCCCAATCATCATTTGCTTGACTGATGTCGATCAATCGTTCAACATGAACTGCCCAGCTTTGCTGAGCTCCGATCATTATCGACATCAAATCGGAATGCCCTATTTCCTTCGTCGGAATACGCAATTGGAGATCGAACTCGATGAGGTTGAGACGCTTCTCAGTGACAGCAAAAGACCTTAATTACGTTTAGAATTCGGCAGCTACAACACGAGCTTTACTAATTTTGACCCAAACCCAAAAACGAGACAGCGGGAAAGTTGAAAGATGGAAAGATGGCGCCAAATCCAGTACATCGCGAATGTGACTGAAAGTCAGGGAGCGCCTATGAAAGTCAGGGAGCGCCTATAGAGTACGCGGCTACAGAGCCGCCTCAAGGCTCGATGGGCGCGGTAATCTCATTGCACATTCAGCGTTGCCGCCTGGACCCAATGTGTCAATTCCCCTTCAGCACCGAAGGCGTTGACGTATACGTTCTTCGCCCCAGCAAACGTACCCGTCTGAAAGGTAATGGCAATCGTGATCGTCACGGTAGTTCCTGAAGCGGTTTGGGAGGCGAGACGGGTATTGACAGAACATCGGCTATTCGCCAGCGACCCTTCACCGCCGACTGGAGCGCCTGTCGCCGAAACCAGTTGCGAGCCCGTGTCGTCAATTAGGTTCAAAGTTCTGCTACCGGGGAAGTAAACGACCTGACAAGGCATCCGATCCGCGATGTTTTTACCGACCAGCAAATGGATCATGCTAATTGATCCTGCGCCGGATGTATGACGTGTAGTTGCAGTGTAAACGGCAGAGGATCCAGTGGTCGTCGAGTTCGTAACGCTGACAATGGATGGACCAGGACGTGGTTTCCCGGTTGGCAATACCCAATTGCCGAATTGTGTCATTCCTGTCCACTTGCCGGTTACATCGAGAGCCTGAAGGAACGTGCCGACGACCGGTGTTAACGCATTTTTGAATGTTACCGGAACTGTGACCACCAATGTCTCGCCGCTCACTGAGACTGTGCTCCCCGCTATGCTGACAGTACACTGATCGTTCGAGAGAGTGCCGGCGGCTGGGCCCAGCACGACGCCCGAGACAGGCCCGAGCCACCCAGTGCCCGCGTTGTCAATCAAGCGCATTCCATTGCTGATTCGGTTGTACTCGACAAGGCACGAGCCAGTAGCGGTGTACGAGACCTTGTTTGACGTTGGCAGGAAAAGCATGTAGCCGAGGTACAGTTGACCGGCTCCTCCACCATGAGTGAAGGTAGCCGTAAACTTGCCGGCAGGACCCGATCCACTCAGCGGAGTAATCGCTAAGACTTCCGGTTCTGCCGCCGGACTCGCGACTGTGGATGTAGTCGAAACAGTCGTAACAGAAATTGGTCTCGATTCGCTCGTTGGAGCCTGCGGGATTGCAACTTGACCCCCGGATGTAGTCGGAACAGTCGTAACAGAAATCGGTCTCGATTCGCTCGTTGGAGCCTGCGGGGTTGTAACTTGACCTCCGGATGTAGTCGGAACACTCGTAACAGAAATTGGTCTCGATTCGCTCGTTGGAGCCTGCGGGATTGTAACTTGACCTCCGGCATCTGTTGTGAACTCCCCTCTTCGTGTGTCCCCACCGCAATGGAGGCGGTAGTAATACGTTGTCGAAGCATTGAGCGGTACGCTGTGACCAACGGTTATCATGCGAGTATTTCCGTGGCGCGCATACGGCGCATAGTCATCGGCATCCTGTCGGTAGTAGGTGCTAATCTGTGACAGCTCGCCCACATAGTTTCCTGCAAAATCGGGACTGTCATTGACCTCAACTACGCAGGGGATGTGCAGAATCGGTGAGGTCAGCGACCACTGAAAGAGTACCGTTCGGTCCGTCGGTGTTACACGAAGGTCGCCAATCTCCGGTAATTGGTTCACGTCGGCGCCGATATCAGAACCATCTGGTAGTGCGCGCTTGGCCCAGGCGTGCGTTTCCCTGACAGCAAACAAGCCCGCGTTGGGGTTTCGGAACACCCTCCCGTAAAGGGGGTGGTCGAAGTCCCAATTTGTTGTGCAGGCAGCGTTGCCGGGACATAAGTTCAGTACTGTGCCGGACGGATAGCCCGATGGATATGAGCCTTCTATCGGCGCACCAGCTATGATATTTTTTCCCCATCCTGCAAAGCCCGGAAAGATATCTTGGATGGTGCCTGCGCCGCCATCTATAGCACCAGCAACGCGATA
>DASQLD010000049.1:0-8989 GCA_035630195.1 Bryobacteraceae bacterium | reverse complement strand
AACGTCATGATTCCAGAAACGCCGTACTCGGCCGGCCACGCAACAAGGGCGAAGCCGCCGATCATCAGCTTCTTAACGAGGTAGTCCTGCGCGCCACCCGCGGCATGGGGTCCCTGTCCGAAGAGTACCCGGTAGAAGTATCCGTGATAGGGCTTGGGTGTCCCGGCGGGCTGTGGGTATCCTTCTGCGACCGCCTTCGCAAATCCCGCGGCAACGGGACTATCCTCACCGGGCCAGTACAAGCCGTCCTTCTTTCCATCGGTGCTGACGATCTTGCTCGCGTATTCGAGTGTGCCGTTTCCGTCCCAGTCGGTCTCGGAGTAGATCTTTTGCGCTTCCACGTAACCTCGGCAGACTTCCATGGCGCTGAGCTCATTCCCTCCTATCGTGCGCCAGCGGATTTCGGCCTTGCCACCCTCGATGTCCCAATACCAGCGGCCGTTCTTCCGCCTTAGAGGGACGGCGAATGGCCACTGTATGATGCCCACCGATAAGGTCATACGGTCGGGGTTCATCTCTTGGGCTTCCAATTGCGTCTTTTCCGCGGCCAACTGGGTGAACCTCTTCAGAACGTTTTTGTCCGCCACTTCATCGCCGGTTCGAACGATTTCGGCGGCGCCTGGACCGAAGATCACCCGTACCTCGTCCAGTCCTTTCCCCGCTGCTTCGATCAGGGCGTCGCGAGCTTCTTCCGGACTGGCGAAGGTCTTGCGTGCGTCGGTCTGAGCGACCAACAGCGCGGTTCCACCCAAAAGGGTTCCACCGAAAAGAATGATACGAGTTAATTTGCTTATCATGTTTTCCTCTACCGGCGCCGCCCCCCGCCAGATGATCGGCCTCCACCAGACCGGCCGGAACCTGTTCCGGCGCTAGATCTTCCCGAAGCGCCCCCAGAGCCGCTTTCACGCGAACTTGAGAATCCTCTATTGCTTGCCGCTTCGCTCCGGGCTCGAGAGTCGGATCCGCCGAATGCACTTTGTCCTCCGCTGTCCGTTCCGACGCTTCGATTACCCATGCGGTCCTGACCGCCTCCAGTGTCGCGGCGGCCGGATTGTTGCGCCCCGTCCCTGGTTGAGGCCTGCGGCCCACGGTCGAAATTGCGATCCCCCTGCGTAGCACGTGGCTGACCCGATCCGTCGAAACGCTCAGTGCGTCCAGAGGCATCCCGGGCTGAGCCTCCAAAGCGTTGCGCCGTAGACCGGTCCGAATACGGCACAGCCCGCCGGTGATCCGGATTGTGCTGCCAGTTGTTGTTGCCTCCTCTGGCGCCCACGCGGTCTCCGCCGTTGATGTTCGTATTTCGGTTCACGTTCGCGTAGCCATAGCGCGAATTGAAATTATTGTTGACTATCACGGTGTTGTTGCCGCCCCACCCGCAACCCCATCCGTAGCCGCCGTGACAGCAGCCGCTCCACATGGCGCCCATCATGACTCCTACACCGAAGCTGACAGCCGCCGTGGCAACGATTGCGCCGGTGGAAACAGGCGGATAATAGATCGGAGGATAGGCGTAGACCGGCGGTCCGTAGACGACTGTAGGGTTATAAGTAGGCACATAGATCACTTGTGGGTCGGAGGGACGGATTTCGACGATTGTTTTGCTTTCGATCGTCTTTATCTCGACCTTCTGCTCCTTACTGGATTCGAGTTGGCCCGCATCTTTGGCCTTCTTCCGCATCCGCTGTACCGCGTCCATAACGTCTGTCTGCTGATCAAGGAACGCGTTGCCAAGGTCCGTGGTCCATTGAATGTTCTCGTCTAATAGCTTCAAGGCGTCGGGGAAAGCCACTAGCGCCTGGACGCTGGGATCCCAAGGCTCTTTTGCGGCGGCTTTGGTCAGGTTCTCGCCGGTCAATTTCGCATTCGCCTTCAACCACCGATGGGCCTGCACGATCTCCAGTGGGTACGTGGAGGCAGCCAGTGCTTGGGCAAGTAACGGATCCGGATAGAGTGCGATAGGCGCGACCAAGCTGTCCAACTGGTCTGCAGATTTCAGCTTAGCTTGATTGGCTTTCTCGACCCCGGCAGGAGGTTGTTGCGTCGTTGCTGCCGGTTCCTGGGCTACCAGAGGCGCTCTTCCCGGTGCGAGAAGTATTGCGCAAACCAACGCAGGTACGCGGCGCCATTTATCATAACTTCCGGAAACCATGTTGCCTCCCGAGTCCCATCGCTGAGACAAGATGCTAACCACGCAAGCAGAGCGTTAATTTTTGTCGAATCCGTGTAAGTCAGAGGCAGTCGCGTGCTCCATCGATGAGACTTGGGCTCCAACGGCGATCGGTTTTCTGCTGCCCGCAACAAGAATTCGCAATATATCCGAAAAAATAAAGCGCGCCTTCTCTAGGCATCATCATGCCCCCAAACGGAAGTTCGCACAGTGCGCCGGAAAATCAGTCGTAGCAGCCGATCTGGGCAAACCTTGGGGCGCCCAGAAAATACCGACGGACGTTCGATACCGACCCGTTCCTTATGGAATGTCCGCAACGTGCAATTCCGATGGAGACCGCGAAAGGAGCAACTATGAAGTCTGAGAAGGCTGGAGATAAGAGGGTTCTTCTGTCAGCAGAGGAACTGCACGTGAACGATCATCCTGCTGGCGTGGACCGCCGGTCATTCATGATGCGCAGCGCCGTCATCAGTTCGGCGGCGGTGATCACCGGCTGCTCGATTTCCGAGAAGGATAAGACCGCAGCCGCAACGGCGCCCCAAAAACCATCGGTCAATCTGTCACCTGACCTGGAGGTTGTGAAGAAGTCAAAAGGACCGGTTATGACTGTCCTTCACGAGTTCTACAAAGTTGGTCCTGGGCCCTCCAGCTCGCATACTATCGGCCCGATGCGCATCACCTACGATTTCTACCTGCGCTGTGCCAAGCTGCCGCCGGATCAACTCGCCAAAGCAACCGCTCTCAAAGTCCATCTTTTCGGAAGCCTCAGCGCCACAGGCAAAGGACACGGCACGGAAAGAGCCTCTTTAGCCGGGATTGTCGGCAAAGAACCGGCGACCGTCGAACCGGCATTCCTCGATAGCCTGGCATCCAAACCCGATCAGAGTTTTCCAGTAAAGCTCGGTGACAAAACACTTAACGTCTCGCTGAAAGACATCATCTACGACTCCCCAAAAGGAGACTTTCCACACCCCAATACGATGACTTGCAAGCTGATGGGCGGAGACTCCGTGATCCATGAGCTTGAGTACTATTCCGTTGGCGGAGGATTCATCGAATGGAAGGGATATCAGCCGCCCAAGAAAGGGCAGCCTAAATACCCGTATTCGACGATGAAGGAGCTACTGGCGCACGGCGAGAAGGACAAGCTGTCGATCGCGCAGGTCGTAATGGCAAACGAGATGATCGTTTCCGGCAAGAGCGAGGCGGAAATCAACGCCTTCATCGATAAGATCTCCGGGGCGATGGTCGCTATTGTTAAATCCGGATTGAGCGCTCCTTCCGGAACTTTACCTGGGCCCATTAAGCTCAAAACCAAGGCGGGTGAGGTATACAAGCGCGCCATGGACGACAAGTACGAGAAGCAACGCGGTGTAGGCGTGCTGTCGGCGTATGCCCTGGCTGGATCGGAAGAAAACGGCCGCGGGCATCTGGTTGTCACCGCGCCGACCGGTGGTTCGGCGGGTGTGATGCCGGCGCTGGTCTATATGCTGGGTGAGGGCGGCCGCAAGCTGCCGCAAGAGAAGATACGGAACGGTTTCCTCGCCGCAGCGGCTATAGGTTACCTGTGCAAACACAACGCAACACTGTCCGGAGCGGAGGGTGGCTGTCAGGCAGAGATTGGCGTTGCCTCGGCTATGGGAGCGGCACTGATTGCCCAAGCGCACGACATGCCTAATCTGGTTGTGGCCAATGCCGCCGAATCGTCGCTTCAGCATCACCTTGGCATGACGTGCGATCCGGTCGCCGGGTTCGTACAAGTGCCATGCATTGAGAGGTGCGCCTTTGGCGCCGTAAAGGCATGGACAGGCTTCATGATCGCGAGCAATGAAGTTGCAATTGATCGCCGCGTGGATTTCGACACGACGGTCAACGCGATGGCGCTCACCGCCAGAGAGATGAACTCGAAGTACAAAGAGACTTCCGAAGGCGGATTGGCAGTCTCGCTCGTGCTCTGTTGAGAGAAGCCTGGGCGGACGACGCCGCATCATGCCGTATTTCCCCTCGCGCCTGCGAGGCGGCGTGGACGCGTTCTGATCACGATCGAAGTGGTTGACTGACAACGGGCGTGTGCTGCTCCTGCGGCAAACTATGCGTGCGTGGCAGCAACTTAATGCAAAAGGAAGGTAACGATGGCGACGACAATAGGGAACGAATTGGCTAAGGAAGAGGTGAAGGCTCCTTGGCCGGGCTTTCGTTCTGGCATCTGGCAGAAAGAGATCAATGTCCGCGACTTCATCCAGCAGAACTATAAGCCCTATGAGGGCGATTCGTCGTTTCTTGCCTCAGCAACCGAACGCACAAAAAAGTTATGGGAACGGCTGAATGAGCTGTTCGTGGAAGAACGAAAAAAAGGTGTGCTGGACGTTTCCCAGATTCCGAGCTCGATCACCGCGCACGATCCCGGCTACATCGATCGCGAAAACGAGCTGATCGTCGGTCTGCAAACCGAGGCTCCGCTGAAACGAGCCATCATGCCGAACGGCGGCTACCGGATGATTGCCAATGCCCTCAAGGCGTATGGCTATAAGGTCGATCCGGTTGTAGCCGAGACATTCACGAAGTATCGCAAAACACACAACGAGGGTGTCTTTGACGCGTATACCGCCGACGTCAGACGCTGCCGAAGCTCGCACATACTCACCGGATTGCCGGACGCCTATGGTCGTGGACGCATTATTGGCGACTATCGGCGTCTTGCCCTTTATGGTGTGGTGCGGCTCATTGAGCAGAAGAAACGGGAAAAAACCGACCTCGATCGGGAGATGTCGACCGATGAGATCATCCGCGACCGCGAGGAATTGAGCGAGCAAATCCGGGCGCTCCAGGAACTCAAGGAAATGGCGTCCCGGTATGGTTTCGATGTTTCTGTTCCGGCTCGCACCGCGCAGGAAGCTGTGCAATGGTTGTATTTCGGCTACCTCGCCGCCGTGAAAGAGCAGAATGGGGCGGCTATGTCCCTCGGCCGTACTTCAACCTTTCTCGACATCTATTTCGAACGGGATCTGGCAACGGGCGTCCTTACTGAGGAGCAGGCGCAGGAAATCGTCGACGATTTCGTTATCAAGCTTCGCATCGTGCGGTTTCTGCGCACACCGGAATATGACGAGCTGTTTGCCGGCGATCCAACCTGGGTGACGGAGTCCATTGGCGGTATGGGCGACGACGGCCGCTCGCTGGTCACCAAGACCAGCTTTCGATTCCTGCAAACTTTATACAATCTCGGGCCCGCGCCGGAGCCGAACTTGACGATCTGGTATTCCCCTCAAATGCCGGAGCACTTCCGTAACTTTTCCTCGAAGGTCGCCATTGACACAAGCTCGATTCAGTTCGAGAGCGATGAAATCATGCGCCGCAGTTGGGGAGACGATGGCGCCATCGCTTGTTGTGTGTCGCCAATGCTGATCGGTAAACAGATGCAATTTTTCGGGGCCAGGGCAAACCTGGCCAAGTGTCTCCTGTATGCCATCAACGGCGGTCGTGACGAGATCAGCGGCGAGCAGGTGGGCCCGATCGGCCCGCCCGTGGCAGACGACTATCTCGAGTTTGACGACGTAATCGACAAATTCGAAGGGATGATGGAGTGGTTGGCGCGTGTATATGTCAACGCTATGAACATCATTCACTACATGCACGACAAATACGCCTACGAGCGAATAGAAATGGCGCTGCATGACTACTCGCCTCTGCGAACGATGGCGTTCGGCATCGCGGGACTGTCCGTGATTGCCGACAGTCTCTCGGCAATCAAGTACGCGCGGGTTCGTGTAATACGGGACGAAACCGGACTAATCACGAGCTATGAAACAGAAGGTGACTCTCCCCAGTTCGGTAACAACGATAACCGCGTGGATCATCTGGCAACGTGGGTGGTTAGCACATTCATGAACAAGCTCAGAAAGTATCCGACCTATCGCCGCGCGCTGCATACTCAGTCGGTTCTTACTATCACCTCGAACGTTGTGTATGGCAAGAACACGGGCGACACGCCGGATGGCCGCCGACGTGGCGAGCCGTTTGCCCCCGGCGCAAACCCGATGCATGGCCGGGATAAACACGGGCTGCATGCCTCAGCTGCGTCAGTCGCCAAAATCCCGTACCGCGATGCGGCGGACGGTATCTCACTCACCGCTTCGATGGTGCCGCAAGGGCTAGGACGGATCGAGAAGGACCGGATTCAGAATCTAACCGGCATGCTCGATGCCTTCTTCGGCGCTACGGGCTTCCACATGAACGTCAACGTTTTGAATCGGGAGACGCTGATGGATGCGATGGATCATCCCGAGAAGTATCCGCAACTTACGATCCGTGTTTCGGGATACGCGGTTAATTTTGTGCGGTTGAGCCGTGAGCAGCAGATGGATGTCATCAACCGGACTTTCCACGGATCGGTCTGATATGAGTGCGAGCGATGAACTGGGCCAGGTACCATTAACGGCAAAGAATCCGTTCGAACTCCGGGTCAATCTCGCCAGCCATCTTCCCGAGAAGGATGTGCGGGCCTCAATCGCTTCGGGTGATGTCGGCTTCGTGCATTCATTCACCACCGGGTCTACCGTTGACGGACCTGGTGTTCGTGTGGTGATGTGGCTGACGGGCTGCCAGTTTCGCTGCCTCTACTGCCATAATCCCGACACATGGACACTCACCAATGGCATACCAGTACCGCTCGCGCGTGCTGTCGAGGAATTGAGCAAGTATCGGCAAGGGCTGAAAGTAATGCGAGGTGGACTCACCATCAGCGGCGGCGAGCCCCTAATGCAACACAAGTTCGTCCTCAAGATCTTCTCCGCCGCGCGGGGTCTTGGTATTCACACAGCTCTGGACACCAACGGCTATCTTGCCAACCGCCTGACGGACGCCGACCTCGAAACCATAGATCTGGTCCTTCTGGATATCAAAGGTTGGGACGAAGAGCGGCATCGTCAGCTCACCGGCACTGATATCGGTCCTGTTCTGGCTTTCGCACGTCGTTTGGCGGCCCACAAAAGACCTATCTCCCTTCGCTTCGTCCTGGTACCAGGTCTGACTGACGTTCCTGAGGATGTGGAACGCATCGCGGCCTTCGCCGGATCCCTGGGTAATGTCGAACGCGTGGACGTGCTGCCCTTTCACCAACTGGGGGCGCACAAATGGGAACGGCTCGGCGTAGAGTACAAGCTGCAGGGCATCGAGCCGCCATCCAATGAGCTAGTCGACAGTGTTTGCGAGAAGTTTCGCGCCGCCGGGCTTTCGGCCTACTGATGCTCAGTGTCGCGTCCACTGTCGGTCTGGTAACGCACCCGAGGTGCACCGTTGTAAGCGGCCTGCGTTCTCGTTGTGCTCCGACCTGCCGCAGGTTACTGGGGTAGTTTCTTGGCGAGTTCGCGAGCCAGTTTGTCGACGGCGGTGTGTTCGGAAAGCTCGCGGACCTCGTCATCTACCCCTTCGGGAATGCCTAGCCGTTGGCACAGCGCCCGCTGAAGTTGCAGGATTTTGGTGATCTCCTTCTCGGCCAGAAGGTCGATTTGCAAGTTCAGGTGATTCCGCTGGTCAGCCCGCCGACTCATCCGATTTTGTTTCATCAAGACGAAGGTAGCCAGCAGGACGCCTTCCATCGAAACGATCATCGTCAGAAGCACAAAAGGATAGGGATCGAACAATGGAACGCCGACTTTGCCGGTGTTGATTGCGACCCATGCGATCAGCGCGAACAGATGCACGATGATGAACGACATCGTGCCCACGAAGTCTGCAATCCCATCCCCGAGGCGTTCAGCCCACGTCCGCTGCTCCAGAAACTCACGCTCGAGCCTTACGACAGTCTCGATATTCTCACGCGCCGAGGGCGACGGCTTCTGTTCTGCCACGCCTTAAATGACTCCTGCTGAGTCGACATTGTGACATCGATGTCCTTGATCAACGCAAATCCTTATTTGTGCGGCACTGACGATGAGGGGAGGATTGTAGGTGTTGTGATCGCGTTGAGCAGCTTTCTTAGCGCTGAACCCCAATCGCCCGGTCTTTCTTGCCGGAAAAGCCTGGCGGTGGGGTACCACGGTGTGTCCGACCGGTTCAGCATCCATCGCCAATCGGCCTCATACGGGAGTAGAATCCAAACCGGACGGCCAAGCGCGCCGGCCAAATGCGCTGACATTGTATCTACTGTAATAACTAGGTCGAGTTGCAGCATCAACGCTGCGGTATCACGGATGTCTCGCGCGTGCGCCTCCAGCTCGCGTAGGGGCCAGTTGGAAGTTCTCGTGCACAGGTCCGAATCTTTCTGCAGATTGTAGAAAGTATGCTCGCTCTTGCCTAGAAGAGGTTCCAAACTTTCAAAGGGGAGAGAGCGCCCCGGATTCCACGCCCCCGCCTCCCAAACGAGCCCAATATGCAGGCCCGAGCGGTCCTCAAGAAGACTTCGGCTCCAGTTGATCCTCTCCTTCGGAATAAAAATATAGGGAACATCCGCCGGCACTGAGTCCACTCGCGCTTTGAATGCGCGAGGAAGCTCCGTAACTTCCATTTGAATGTCCCAATAGTCTCGATCATCCTGATCACAGCCGCCATCCCAGGTGATAACGCGATCAATCGCCGGAACACCTTCGATTAGCGTGACGAGCTGCGGATGCACCTGGACGGTGAGTTCCCGGCTCACAGAGCGGATCAGGGGAGCATAGCGAATGAATTGGATCGTGTCCCCGAGCCCATGCAGACATCTGATCATCACGCGCTTGCCCGCCCAGCTTTGACCATTCCAAAAACGATGAGGGTCGTGGTTGGAGTTCTGCTCGATGAGGGTGCTTTCCTCCCAGGCGCGCTCGAAACTGCCGGATAGCATCC
>DASQLD010000048.1:0-4658 GCA_035630195.1 Bryobacteraceae bacterium | reverse complement strand
CAAGGAACACTGAGTAACTATGGAATCGCGGTTAAAGTAGTGGTCGACACTTGTTGCGATAGCAGCCCAACAAAGCTTGTTTCTCGCTTGCTTCTCCAATGGGTAACGAAACGGCATAGATCCCTCCTTCACTCCCAAGTGACGATCGGTCCGAAAATGACGACTGGTTTAGGACTGCGCACGAATCCACCGGTTTCCGTCGATTCCACGCCGGAGCCGCCGTCTGTGCCGGTCGATTCCATACCGGAGCCGCCGTCTGTGCCGGTCGATTCCATACCGGAGCCGCCGTCTGTGCCCGTTGATTCCATACCGGAGCCGCCGAGAGCTTCAAAGTACGAGGCTCCTAAGCTTCTCGAAAGGGTTCCGGTGGACTGGGGCGGTACGGTTCCATTGCTTCCGGAGCATGGACAAATGCGTTGGGAAATTTTCACACGGGAGCCCCCGTATGCGACCTCGTATTCAATCAACACGCGCGTTCCTCCTTAGTTGTTTGGATGGCGCTGTAGCAAATCTTTAAAGCGCGAATCCTGGTGCAGGTCCGCAAGTTCGGGCCAACGGCTAATGCTGGATATCAGTCCACGTTCGGACCCGCCGAGAATGACAAGCGTCTCATCGCGTCTACCGAGAGCTTCATAGGTCATCGCTGCCCACCACCGCGTTTCGGCGTCCTTTGGGGCATGATAGAGGGCTTGCGCGATTTCCGATTCGGCTCTTTTGCGGTCGCCGAGACTTGCGCACAAGTACGCGAGGATGGATCGAGCTGTACCATCGCGCGGATTCTTGGTCAGTTGTTTATCGGCTAGGTCCAAAGCGTGACGATGCGCCTTCTGCGCTTCAGCAATAGCGTTCGTACGGCGGTAGCAATTTCCCAAATGCGTCCATAGAAGATGCCCGTCCGGTCGAATAGCGTTCGCTCGTAAGAAATTGGGGATGGCTTCCTGGTACCTTCGTTCATACATCAGAACTGTGCCGAGGGCCTGCAGTAGCTTCGGATCTTCGCCGGACGTTAGCCCGGTGCGCAACTCCTTTTCAGCTTCTGTGATGTGGCCAAGCACGAGATAGGCTCCGGCAAGTACGAAGCGCGCGGCCGGTTCCTGAGGAGCCAGTTCGATGGTCCGCTTCCAGTGCTTCATCGCTTCTTCGTATTCGGATTGATCGAAGTAGAAACTGCCTAACGCCTGATGATTCCTGTAGTGATTTGGATCGAGCTCGACTGCGCGCTTATAAGCTGCAAGCGAATCCTCAAGCTGATTGCTTCTTTGATACGCGCGGCCGAGCCGGCGGTGAGCGTCGCTGTTATTGGGATCGAGTTGGATGGCGCGCTGATAACCTGTCGCGGCCAGTTCGTAAAAGCCGGAGTTTCCAAGCACCAGGCCGGCGGCATTATGCACTTGGGCGACGTCGGGATTGCGGCGTTCGGCCTGACGTACGGATTGCTTTGCTCGCTCAAGCCAAGCCTCGTCCCTTGTCAGGTAGTATTTGAACCATTGCGCTTCGCCGAGGGCCGCGTGGGTCAGTGGCGAATCAGGATCGGCGGCCACGGCTCGTTCGAGACACGCGAGCGCGCTATCGGTTCCGCTGTCCCGCTGAAGGAAGTTGAGGCCGTTGAGGTAGTCCTGAAGGGCGAGGGCATTTACAGTGGCCTTGACTGACAGAGCGGGAAGCCGGAAGGTTCCAGTGACCATACCGGCTAGAGCCACTGGTAGATATCGAGTTTCCCCCTGGGCATAGTCGGCTTTCCACTCCTTCGTGTTGATCTGAGTTCGCGCATCAGTTATGTAGGCGTGGAGACGCAGCTTGCCGTTCTCATCTTTGAACGATCCATGTAGAACGTGTGTGGCTTCGAGGACGGTCTTCGCTTCCTGAATGGTGTCGACGTTACTGCGGATTGCGCGCTGCAGCGGGATGACTGTCAAGTCGGTGCGATCGTTCCCCCTGAGTTGCGCTACTTGATTTGCAATATCCTTCGATAGCACTTCGGAAAGGAACGTTTGGCTGTTTACGGACGTGAACGGCAAGACGGCTAGCCGCACGGATTCCTGGGGAGCCGTTGCAGTCTCGTATGTAATCAGTCCAGATGCTATCGCGAGCAGTCCGGCCGCGGCAGAAGCCATCAACCAAAGTCGCGTATCGAAAGGCGCCAGCGCCTTGGAGAGATCTTCTACCCGCTGGTATCTCTTGAGCGGATCAGGATCGACGCAGCGTTGCAGGATTCGGTCCCACTTGGGATGAACCGAGCCTAGCTTCTTCGGAGCGCGTTGCTCCGTGTATAGTTGTGGCCGCTTGCCGGTGATCAGCTCATGGAGGATCACGCCGAGCGCATAGATGTCCGATGTGATCGAAGCTTTCTTTCCTTGCCAAAGCTCGGGGGCCATGTAGTCGGGCGTACCGACCAAGCTTCCGGATTGGACAGCGTGCTGGGAAGCCTCCGGACGGCGCGCCAGACCGAAGTCTGTGATCACAGCGCGAATCTTGCCGTCGGCGCCGTTGGTGACGAAGATGTTATTGCTCTTTAGGTCGCCGTGGATAACTTGATTGCGATGCGCTTCGGCGAGTCCGGCGCACACCTGCAGCGCGATCGTGCGCACTTCTTTATCCGGCAGAGGACCGCGATTGAGGCGTTCGGTGAGCGTCTCGCCGTCGAGAAACTCCATGGTGATGAAGTCAATGGCGCCACGGTCAGTTGGCGTTGTATGAATCTCGTAGATCTTACATACGTTGGGGTGGCTGATTTCGCTTGCATTCCGCACCTCCGGTGGAAGCCGCTTGCCGAAGCCGATCTTGGCGCATTTCAGAGCGATGCGCCTTTCCAGCTTTTGATCCCGTGCTTCATAGACAATTCCCATGCCGCCCTGGGCAACTTCACGGACGATTCGGAAGCGCCCGTCGAGGAGATCGCCAGGAGCGAAGGGGTGCTGGCCGTCCGGTCGTGAACATACCGGGTCCAGCAGAAAGCCGTTCATGCGCTGTTCCCACAAGACGTACGTCCACGTCTGGTCGAACAACGCGGTATCGCCTTCACAGGCGCGGCGCAAAAACGCTTCACGCTCCTCGGGGGGCGTGGCTAGCGCATTTTCCACCAGTCGCATGACCAGTTCATCATTCCCCGCTGTTCGTGGCATTTCCGGACTCCATCTGCTCAAACAACCATTTACGAACTTCGAGCCACATACGCTGCATGGTTCGAAGCTTCATGCCCATTGCATCCGCCGCCTGTTCGTCGGTGAGTCCCAGGAAGTATTTCAATTCGACTAACGTGCACCAGTCGGAATTTTGGGCCGCAAGCCGGTCAAGGAGACGGTCGACCGTGATCGCGACGTCAATCTTGATGCTTTCGGCCGGAAGAATTTCCTGAATGCCTTCGATCGCAACAAAGTCGGCATTCGGCCGTCCGCGAGCATGGTCAATGAGGTTCCTACGCATTGCCCTACCTGCAATAGCGTAAAAATGCCTGCGGTTGTGCCAATCTCGGTCTTTGGCGCGGACAAGCCGCATGTAAACCTGGTCGACGAGCTCAGTTGCTTGTAAGGAGTGGCCCTTGCGTTCGCCCTGCATGAGGTAGTGAGCGAGTCGGCGCAAGTCAGGCAGCACGAGCGCAAAAAGCTCGTTTTCAGCCTCGCGGTTACCCTCGCGCCACTGATGCAGGAGCGCAGTTATATCACCCATCGGCCGTTCACGCCATTCGATTGTGGGGGTATTATATACTAACCCGCCGCCGCTCGAAGGCCCGTTTCTACCTCTTACTAAGACGGACGCGAATGAGATTCGTTCACTCTCGTATGACATATGGGTCCTCTCAGGAAATGGGGCCTGACGGCGGCAGGGAGTTTTTCGCTCCCTGCTGCCGTCTCGGCATGGGTAAGACTCGGGTCAAGAACGATCACTTTTGGCGAGTGACGACCGCGGCTGTCTGGACAGTAGCGCCACGGGCGACCAGCGCTTTTTCCTGTGCGCTTTTTGGAAATGCGCGGCCGTCCTTCGAGTACGGCGAGAATATCTTCGCTAGGAAGTAGGTGTCGTCGTACCGGTTGAACTCGAGTCCGCCCAAGGTACGTTGCTCCGATCCGGTTGTGGGCAATGTAAGGAACATTGCGCCAGTAATGGTTCCATTCTCGCTGCGGACTCTGACTACCTCACCGGTGCGATAGATGTCATAGTCCCCGGCGGGCATCAGAACCTTACCGACTCGGAAATCAAAGGGTATGCTCGCCCGCAGATTCAGTGTCTGCGCGTGCATTGAAAAACCCGCGATTGCCACGAACAGCGCTGTTGTGGAGGCAAAGCGTTTCATAAACTGCTCCTTTCAATTGAGGCTTCTGTTGAACCTCACCCGGAACAGCGTTGATTTGGGGAAAAGTCCGCCTAGCCGGCTAAATCGAGTCTGCCGGTACTGTCGGCGAATGTCTCTTGTTCGATTCCAACGCTCTGCAGCATTTGGACGAACAGGTTGGCCACGGGCGTGGGCTGGCCAGTCGAGATATGACGGCCGCCCCGGATTCCACCGGCGTGGCCCGCGAGCAGCAAGGGGAGGTCGCGGTTCGAGTGCTGGTTCCCATCGCTCAAGGCGCCGCCGTAGAGAATTGTCGAATGGTCGAGCAGCGACCCGTCGCCGTCGCGTGTGTTCTTGAGCTTCTCGACGAAGTAGGCGAACAACTCGA
>DASQLD010000047.1:0-5157 GCA_035630195.1 Bryobacteraceae bacterium | reverse complement strand
GACGATCTGCTCAATCTCGTTCTCGAAACCAAGGGCTATCGTGGCGGCGACGCGCAACTCAAAGCGGAAACGATGCGAACGATGTGGGGTCCGGGCGTAAACAATCTTGGCGCCTTCGGTCGCTGGCGCTTCGAGGAGTTTACCGACGTGTTCGAAATCGAAGCTGCGTTCAATCGCCTGGTGGAATCCGTGACCAGCAAGGAAACGCCCATTGCGGCTTCCGAGGCAATTGCGTGAAGGGCCTCGTAATCGACGAGCCCTGGATCGGCAAGATTCTTCGGGGAGAAAAAACCTGGGAGATGCGAAAGACCGTGTGCAAGATACGCGGTCGAATTGCCTTGATCCGAAAAGCCAGCGGCCAAGTCGTTGGGGTTGCCGATGTGGTCGATTGCAAAGTCCCCATCGCAACTCCGGAAGAGTACGCTGCGGCAGAGCGGTTTCACGGGGTTCCGCCTTTGCGTCAGGCTCAAGCCCTTGCGGATGGTTGGAAGGTTCCGTGGGTACTTTCTAATGCTCGCATGCTGACCCGTCCGGTTCGATACATTCATCCATCAGGTGCAGTCATATGGGTCAATCTCGCGCCCAACGTTGAACACGAAATCCTGGCTCAGGCGGTCTAGCGAATGGCGAAGAAGACAAAATCGGCTAAAGGCCAGAAGGAAGTCAGGGCAATCGTCCATGACGAAGCCACGCGCAAGAACATCCCGACTGCCGAACTGCAATCCGTCGCCGAGCGGCTGGAGGAGGATGATCCGGTCGCGCCGGTTCGTTTTCCGCGCCGGACGCCGTTGAAGAAGAACGACGAGCGCGACCGCGACAAGGACCTCGACCCACAGATCGTCTGGAACGGGGTGCGGCTGCGGCTATCGCCCGACCAGGTGCGGCAATTGCATGAAAGAGGCGAGGTCGAGATCGGCGATGCTCAGCTTGTGTGGCGCGGCAAGGACCGGCAGGACTGGTCCGATCTCGTGGTGCAGGCGCCCGCGCTCTACATCCAGGAAAAAGTGCATCCCAAGGCAATCATTGACGACCTGATCCGCCGCTCGAAGCAGAGCGCCGCGGAGAAGAACGATGCACCCGACCTCTTCGGCGATTTCAACGGGCTCGATCCCGACGCCAAGCTCGAATTTTACCAGCACGACCAGCACTGGTCGAACCGCATGATCCTCGGCGACAGCCTGCATGTGATGGCAAGTTTAGCCGAGCGCGAGCACCTGCGCGGAAAGGTTCAGTGCATCTACATCGATCCGCCTTATGGCATCAAATTCAATTCCAATTGGCAGGTTTCGACGCTCTCTCGCGATGTACGAGATGGCAGGCAGCATGTTAGTCGGGAGCCCGAGCAAATTAAGGCATTTAGAGACACTTGGAAGGACAGCATTCACTCGTATCTGACCTACCTGCGCGACCGCCTAACGGTGGCGAGGGACCTGTTAAGCGACTCGGGCTCAATATTTGTCCAGATTGGAGACGAGAATGTTCATCTTGTCTGCTCGCTTATGGATGAAGTTTTTGGAGAAAGAAACGCTGTTTCAAAAATTGTCTTTGCAAAGACCGCAGCGCAAACCTCACGCTACATCTCTTCGGTGACGGACTTTATCATCTGGTATGCAAAAGATTTGGAGTCTCTCAAGTATCGCCAGCTATTCGAACTAAAATCGTTCAACGATGGTGGCGCGGATCGTTATGATCGCGGTCTTGATGAGAGAGGCGACAGTTACGTACTAGAAAAGGATATTCGACTTGGAATGAGACCGCTGCCGAATGGTGTGCGCGCTTACAGTCTTGGTGACCTGACCTCCCAGAGGCAGGGACGGCAAACTGGGCCAGAGTCTGCCATGGGATTTGAAGTTGAGTTCTGTGGACGAAAATATGAACCGACATCAACCCGCGGTTGGTCAACGACAAGGACCGGAATAGAGCGGCTGAAGAAGGCAGACAGAATTGAGCCTCTCGACAGGAATCTTCGGTATCGTCGAGTACTGTCCGATTTCCCGGCATCCCCGCGCTCAAACGTTTGGACAGATGTAACGGGCGTTCAAAGCCGGTCTGATCCGAAGATTTACGTTGTCCAAACATCCACTACTGCTGTTGAGCGATGCATTTTGATGACAACCGACCCTGGAGATTTGGTACTGGACCCAACCGGCGGCGCGGGAACGACAGCATATTCAGCCGAGCAATGGGGCCGGCGCTGGATCAACATAGACACATCACGAGTAGCTCTTGCGCTGGCACGTTCTCGCGTGATGAGCGCCAACTATTCTTACTATTTTTTGAGTGATAGCCCGGAGGGCCGAGCTAAGGAACAGCAGATAACAGGCAAAATTCAGCCTGATCATCCAACTCGTTCAGACATCCGTCAGGGCTTCGTCTACGACCGAGCGCCGCATATCACGCTAAAATCAATTGCCAACAATGCCGAGATCGATGTGATCTGGGACGATTTCCAGACCAAGCTGGAGTCATTGCGGAAGGAATTGAACGCTGCGGTCGGCAAGAAATGGGAAGAATGGGAAATTCCGGGAGAGGCGGATGACAAGTGGTCTGAAAGCATCAAAGGCATTCACAAAGCTTGGTGGGAGCAACGCATCACTCGTCAGCGGAAGGTCGACGAGTCGATAGCGAAGAGCGCGGATGTAGAGTTCCTTTACGACCGACCCTATGAGGACAAATCCCGCGTGCGGGTGGCGGGGCCGTTCACGGTCGAGAGCCTGTCGCCGCATCGCGTCGTGCCAGCCGACGCGGAGGAATTGCTCGACACTATGCACGCGGCGGCAGGCAAGCGCCGGCGACCTAAGCTGGTCACACCGCCGACCGATTTTGCCGCTATGGTGCTGGAGCATCTGCGCTCTGCCGGCGTGCACCAGAGCGAGAAGAAGGACGCCATCAAGTTCAATTCGCTGCAAGCCTGGCCGGGCGAATACATTGCCGCGGAAGGCGTATTCGCCGAGGGCCAGACCCAGCGCCGCGCCGCCATCTTCCTGGGGCCGGAGTTCGGCACCGTGTCGCGCATCGATCTCGTCGCCGCCGCGCGCGAGGCGACGGACGCGCGCTTCGACGTGCTGATCGCCTGCGCGTTCAATTTCGACGCGCATGCTTCCGAGCTATCCAAGCTCGGCCCGCTGGCGATCCTCAAGGCCAAGATGAACCCCGATCTCCACATGGCGGACGAGTTGAAGAACACGGGGAAGGGCAATCTCTTCGTCGTGTTCGGCGAACCCGACATCGAGATCAAGCACGAGAAGGACGGCAAGCTGCGCGTCCAGGTGAAGGGCGTGGACGTGTTCGACCCGAACACCGGCGACATCCGCTCCAACGATACCGACGCCATCGCCGCCTGGTTCATCGACACTGAATACGACGAGGAGAACTTCTTCGTCCGCCACGCTTATTTCCTGGGCGCGCAGGACCCCTACAAGAGCCTCAAGACCGCGCTCAAGGCCGAGATCGATCCCGAAGCCTGGGAGACGCTCTACCGCGACACCTCACGACCGTTCCCGCACCCGTCCACCGGGCGCATCGCGGTGAAGGTGATCAAACACTTCGGCGATGAGGTGATGAAAGTGTTTTCGGTCTAAAAAACCACCAGATCAAATTAAGCAAGGAGCTAACCCCGTAAGGATGGATGAGAAATTGGCTCGTGGTCTCGCCAGAGAACTGTTCCGTCGACTAGCACTAATTTCCAAAGCGGCAACTAGCCCTCGTTCCCCAACACAGGCCGAACTTGTTCGAAAATATAATCAAGATGGCGGCGTACAGGAGTGGGATGTGTTTGAGATCGCATCCAGGTTCGACAGCGACATGCAAAGCGTGGGCGCGGCGATAACCAACTTACGTCTCATCCGCCATCCGGTCCGGCGTAAAGCGATCCTCGAAACATCATTTCCTGCCTGCGTGGAAGGACCGGAGCAGTACTGGCTTATCCTTCCATCGAACACGTTCGTCCTCGAAAAGAATACACTCAAAATTATCGAGACCGTTCATCACGCTGCGGTGGCCCAGCATGCCATATTTCGGCTTTATGAACGCGGGAAGCCAGAACAAGAGGGGTTGGCTCAATCGATCCTGGCCCAAGTAAGTCTGTGGACATACCCACTCCTCTTCTCCCTTTCGGGAGAGACTGCACGGAAGCCGGCAACTCCGGGGGCTCAAATTGCCATTCCCTATGCGAACGGGTTGCTGTTGGGAACGCTGGAGATCAACCATTTAGATGGGCCAGACCAAGGGCCGACGATCAGTACATGCAAATTGGGCGGTCATAAACTTCGTCGCATCGTCGCTCCTTTCGCGGTAGGTGAAAATGCCATTCTTACCCTCAGCATCAATACATTTGTCGGGCGACATGAGCTTTTCGAGAATCAACAGAAGATACTTGAGGTCCTTGAAGAATTTGAAAGCCGCTATCGATCGTCCATGAACAACATGCGTCAACTGGTTGCTTTCGGATACCCTGATGACGAAATCACCCGTTTAATCGGATCGCCGGAATTTAGCAGCATCGATCTGGGGCATCTGTTGGAGCTTGCAGACCGCGTTCAGGAGTTTTTTGACTCGACGGAATGGAAGCAGCACGCTGAGGCACATCGGCGACCGGCGCGCTTTTTACACTGATGTGCCAGATAAGATTACCAAATGGAATTTCGCATCGCAGATACGTTTACCGGCGCGCTCGCAAAACTTCCGGCGCAGGAGCAGAAGTCAGCGAAGACCGCTGCTTTTGACCTACAGTTGAACCCGTCCGCGCCCGGTCTGCAATTTCATCGCATCGACAAGTCGAAGGACCCGAATTTCTGGTCGATCCGCGTGAATCGCGATCTGCGCATAATCGTCCACAAGACGGCATCAAGCTTCCTACTTTGTTACGTGGACCATCACGACAAAGCCTACGACTGGGCCATACGCAGGCGCATCGAGGCGCATCCGAAGACCGGTGCCATCCAGATCGTTGAAGTCCGCGAACGTGTCGAGGAGATTAGGCCGCATCTGTTCACCGAGGTCGCGACGGAAAGACCATCCCCCAACATTGCGCAATCGGAACCTCCACTGGCGCTGTTCAAGGCGTTGTCATCGGAGGATTTGTTGTCCGTGGGCGTTCCCATCGACTGGGTCGCCGATGTGAAGCAAGCTTCGGAAGACGGATTTTTCGAAATCGCT
>DASQLD010000046.1:0-10704 GCA_035630195.1 Bryobacteraceae bacterium | reverse complement strand
GCCCCTCTCTCGGAGCGCCGCGAATCTTTGGAAACGCCCTGGTTGTCTCGCAAATCGCGCTCTCGTTCGTTCTCGTGACCGGCGCAACACTACTCGGCCAGAGCCTGTTGAATTTGATGGGCGCCCATCTCGGTTTCGATCGGGAGTACATCGTCACTGCGGTGCTCGACCCGCAATCGGCCGGTATATCTCCACAACGGCTGCCCGCGCTCTACGCGCAACTCATCTATCGGATTAAGTCCGAGCCCGATGTCCGCGACGCAGCCATCTCACTGTCCAGCATTGCCGGTGGCGGTGAGCAAAGCAGCGGAATCCATGTGCCCGGCTATGTGCCTCAACCATCAGAGCGCCCCGGAACGAAGGAGAATCTCATCTCGCCGGGATACTTCACCATCATGGGAATGCGGTTGATCCGTGGCCGCGATTTCAACGAACGTGACACGGCAGGCGCCGCGCCGGTTGCGATCATCAACGAAGCATTCGCGCGCCGGTACTTCGCGGACCGCAACCCTTTGGGTAGGAACTTCGGCTACAGTTTGGGGCACTCCGGCTTTGAAATTGTCGGCATCGTCGCAGACGCTAAGACAAGAAATCCCAGAGAATCTGCTCAGCCGATGGCCTACCGTCCTCTCAACCAGGAAATGCAATTCGCCCGTAGTCTCGAAGTTCGCGCCGAAGGCGATCCTCGCCCGCTCATCCCACGGCTACGTAAGATCATTGCTGAAGTTGCGCCTGGCTTGCCTGTAATTGAGGTTGCCACTCTATCCGACCGGATCGAACGAACCATCACGCGGGAACGTCTGCTTAGTCAGATCACCGGTTTCTTCGCTTGCCTTGCCTTGCTTCTTGCCTGCGTCGGCGTCTATGGGCTGGTGTCGTATCGCGTCGCGCGCCGCACGATTGAGTTCGGAATTCGCATAGCGCTGGGCGCTACCAGGAAAGATGTCGTCTGGACCGCGCTCGCCGAATCCTTGCTGCTACTAGGCATCGGACTCGCGGTGGGCGTTGGCTTGTCTTTGGCGGGAACCCAACTCATTCAGAGCTTAGTTTTCGGCTTGCGCGCCAATGCCACGTTGATTTTCATTTTAGCCGGGCTGTTCACAACCGCGGTTGCCCTGCTCTCCGCCGCATGGCCGGCCAGTCGAGCCACCAGGATCGATCCAAACGTGGCGTTACGGCACGAGTGATGTATCGCGACGTATGCAGCGCCAATGTTGACGCTGCAAAGCAGTGTCCTTCAGTGTCGCTCGGCCATACGCGCTGCTACGTTCATACACTGAAACTAGGAGTTACCGTACAAGCCGTGGTGGTTCCAGAGTTGCACAAATGCCAGCTATTGATTCCCCACCGAGCGCTTTCCTGACGAAAGGAAGGGAATCAACGAGGGATGGATTGACCACGCCACTATGATCAAGACCGGCGTAGTAGTGGATTTCGACGGTGGACCCCTCGTAGCACGCCGCAGCCGCTAAGTTGTACTGGGCTTCCGGGAAAGTGGTGGTGTCGGCCAGCCCGACGCCAATGAAAACCGGACGAGCAAACTTCGGACGTGGATAAACCTCATAGGCGCCGCCCGCCGTATCTCAGCTTCCGGCAGGCTGCGGAACGTGTTCTCGACTGTGACGCCGTTTTTTGCGTTGACCTCGTCCACGTCGGCAAGGCAACCGTTACGCGCAGCCTCGATGGAAGCCTTGGCCTTATCACTGATATATTCAGACGGATTGAAACTCCGATTCAACGCGAGGAAGCGGAAAACGCTGTACACGGCCAATCTCGCTTGAATTCCGCCTCCGCTTCGTGTCGGTACAGGAATCTGCGGAGCTTTCGTGTGTGGCGCATGCGGAGGACCGCCAGGAACGCCAGTGGCGACCGTGGCCTTAAATGCGAAATCAGGGGCATAGGTTGGAGCAAGCGCTGACGCGGATAACACCGCACGTGCGCCTTGAGATTGGCCGACCAGCACCACCCGATTCGACAGATCGCGAAACCCGCCTCGTGCCGCGCGTACACTGTCGATCATTCCGTAGGCTTCCATGACTAGACTCCCCACGCATGCCCGCCCGGCGTGCCCATCCCTTGGTAGTCAGTAGCAACGATCGCAAACCCCTCAGCAAGCCATGCATTCAGGTAATCGATGTCCCTTTTTGTCCTCTTCCGCCAGGACGGAGCACAAATGTCAGAAATACCCACAAACCCGTGAGCCCAGGCGAGTATCGGCCATCCCCCGCTCGGTGGCGAGCCTTTTGGGAAGTAGACTGTTCCTGAGACCGTGGTCGAGGTTGCGCGTTCAATCCCGTCTGTAGACGTGTACAATATCCGCATTCCACGTATTGCGTTAGAAAGCATTAGCTCGTCTGGGAGCGGTTCATCACGCAGTAGTCGACCGGGGTACGTTGGGGACACTCTTTTCCCACAGATAGAAAGAAGAAACGCCTCCATCGCCTTGGCGAGGATCCATTACGGGTTTAGGACCGGCGCGAAGAGCGGCAAACGCCCCTCCTGATGCCGAGACGCTGGCGACACAAAGTATGGCTACTCCCACCGCGCGATGAACTTGATGCATATATGCCTGCATCGAGAATGAATAGCGCCAGTGGACGAACGTCGCGCCATCCCTTCCGTTCTCGTTCAAACTGACGAGTGTTGAATCATCGGGTGGCCACCGCGGCAATCGATGATTCAAGTCACAACCTACTTCTTCTTCGGCTTCTTGGGCTTCGGAGGTTTCGTCGGCGGCGCCCCTTTGGGCTTGGCGTGCCCGGTCTTGTCATCGGTATCGAAGGACTGCGACTGAAACGCCAAATAGAACGCACGGTATTTTGACCCAGGATACTCGAAGATAAGGCACCCGTCATGATAAACGCCGTCGTCTTTGGCAAAGCGTTTATCATTCCCCTGGTTCATGTGGATATCGTGAATGCCGTTACCGGGAAGGAACTTGAAGTATTTGTCCTTCTTGTTCGCCTCAGGACCCCAGCGCGCGCCGAAGGCATAAACCATGGAGCCTGCTTCATCAATGGCCTTCAGGAGCGCTCCTTCCATCGTGTCCTTAAGATCGTTATCCTTGCCCGGAGCATCTCCCGGCACAATTTTGAACTTTTCCAACTTAACGATTCCGCCTCGCACGTAGTCCTGGGCAATTCCTCCAGGCTTGCTCGGAACCTTCTTGAATCCCGGCGGCAAGCTCGCCAGTTCCTTTGTCAGCGCCGCGGGAAGAGAAGTCGTGCTCTGGAACCGCAAATCAGGAGGTTTCAGTGTAGATTTGACGTTGACCGCGATTCGAAACATCGTGCTTCCCGCAGTCACGAGAATCTGATAGTGATCGTCATCCGCATTACGTAGATGGCCCGTCACCGTACCTTTGAGAACACCATAAAGTATCGCCATAACAGTCACCTATGTATGCGCAAATAGAGCGCTCGATAGATCAGTAGTGTAGGTTTCGAAACTTGCAGGCCCCTTGCGCAGTCTTACACCCTGGGAGAACACTACATGAGATGGACACCGGGCGGAGTCAGCGGAAACATCGAGGATCAGCGGTCGAGCGGCGGCTTCGGCGGTGGCAGAGGCCTGGGTTTGGGGGGACTCCTCATCGCGGGGATATTGTCGCTGGTCTTCGGACGCGACTTCATCACCCCTCTGCTGATGGAGAGTGGAGGCCGCGTCGCCACTTCTCCGCAGGTCGACGAGGCGCGTGACAGAGCTGAAGAGCCAATGGTCAAGTTCGTCTCGTTCGTGCTCGACGACGCCCAGCAGACCTGGAGAAAACTTCTCGGTCCGCGCTATCAGGACGCGAAACTCGTTCTCTTCCGCGAAGGCGTTGAATCCGGATGTGGCGCGGCCGGAGCCGAAACAGGTCCGTTCTATTGCCCGGCAGACCAGAAGGTCTATATTGACCTTTCCTTCTTCGATGAGCTCAACACGAAGTTCGGCGCCCCGGGTGACTTTGCGCAGGCCTACGTGCTCGCTCATGAAATTGGTCACCATGTTCAGACTCAGCTCGGAATATCTCAGAAGGTACGTGCGGCGCAGTCGAGAAATCCATCAGCAGTGAACGACCTGTCGGTACGAATGGAATTACAGGCCGATTGTTTCTCGGGTGTTTGGGGCCACAGTACGAACCAGCGCAGTATTCTCGAAGCTGGCGAAGTTAAGGAAGGGCTCGCGGCGGCAGCGGCCGTTGGCGATGATAGGATACAGCGTCAGGCGAGGGGTCGCGTAAATCCCGAAAGCTTCACGCACGGAAGCTCTGCGCAGCGCCAGCAGTGGTTCATGAGAGGATTTGAATCCGGCGACGTCGGCGCCTGTGACACATTCGCCAGCCGTTGATTAAGGACTAATCCCCGGCGACGGCGACTTCCTGCTGTGCTCGAATCTTGCCCTTGGATTTGAACACAGTCGCCACAAGCAGGAAAATCACAAACGCGCCTGATGCAGAGGTGATCCAAAACGCCTTCCAGTCACGGATGGCGGTATCGCCCTGGTACGTCGTAAACGCATCTACAGTCACGCCGGACAACAGGGATCCCAGGAACATGCCGACACCGTAAGTAAGGAACAGAATGAACCCCTGCGCAGCGCCGCGGAGATGCGCTGGCGCTTCCTGATCGGTATAGAGTTGTCCGGTCATGAAGAAGAAGTCATAGCAGATACCATGCAGCAGGATCGCAAGGTAAAACAGAATCGATAGTTCTCCGGCATTGCCGAACGCCAGGAACAAGTAGCGAACTGACCATGCGAGGAGCCCGTACAACAAGATCGCTTTGAGGCTAATGCGCTTGTAAAGGAAAGGCATCAACAGCATCATGCCGACCTCGGACATCTGTCCCATCGTCATCTTGCCGGCGGCGTTCTCAAAACCGGCCTCGTTCAAATACGCGTTTGTGAATGAGAAGTAGAAGGTCAAGGGAATACAAGCCAGCACGGATGCGACAACGAAGATCAAGTAGGATCGATCCTTCAACATGACCAAGGCGTCCAGCCCTAGGATCGAACGCCAGGATGCCGGCTGACCCTTAGCGGCAGGCGGTGTGTGCGGCAGCATCAAACTGAACAAACCCATTACTACAGAGAATCCGGCCGCGAGAAGAAACGGAGTCGATGAGGCCTCGATCTTCATAAACCCAACGACAAGGCCGATCACGATCCACCCGAGCGTGCCCAGCACCCGAATCAATGGAAATTGAGTGGCTGCATTGGTGATATTGCGCAGCGTCAGAGAATTTGTCAATGCGATTGTCGGGAAGTAACACAGGCAATAGGCGAGCAGCAAAAAATATACGGAGCCGAAGGTGGTCGCCTGTGAGAGGAAGTAAAGCAGGACGGCCCCGACCAGGTGCAAAACCGAAAGAATCTTCTCTGTTGCAAAGAAACGGTCCGCTACCAATCCGACGAAAAACGGCGAAATCATACACGACAGGGCCGCCGTGCCAAACACCGCCCCCGATTCCGTCCCTGTGAACTTCAGTGTTTGGGTTAGATAGGTTCCCAGCGTGACGTACCAGGCTCCCCACACGACATAGTTGAGGAACATCATGATGCTCAGCCGCACGCTGACGGAAAGGGGCATAAGCGTGAGTTTAGCTTACAGGCGTGCCGGGGCTGCGGTATGCGTAACCCCGGCTCATCAGGCGCCTGTTAAAGGTAGGTCGGCATAAGTTGTAGTTCGGGAACTACAGCGCGCGGGGGGAGCTTCGCGATGGAAATCACCACTTCCGCTACATCCTCTGGTTGCAAAGCCTTTGCAAGTACATCCGCCGCCGGCTTGACGGGCCGCTTCTCCAGGATCTCGGTCTCAACCAAGCCGGGGCAGACCACACAGGTGCGGATTCCGTTCTCTTTCTCTTCCACGCGAATACCATGAGCAAGGCCAAGCAGTCCGCGCTTTGACGCCTGATATGCCGTTCCCGAGACGTCCGGTACCATTCCGGAGATCGAAGACACATAGATCAGATGACCGGACTTCTTTTCCCGCATGGCGGGCAGCACGGCTCGCGTCACGTAATAAGCGGCGTTTAAGTTGACATTGATCAACTCGTCCCAGATATCCACCTTCAGGCGCGTAAGCGCGCGGTCCGGTGTGTTCGTGCCGGTTGCAAAGGCAAGGATGTCTACGACGCCGAATTTCGCGGCGACCTGCTCGACCAGTTTCTCCATCTGGCCTGCATCGGACGCGTCTGCAGCGGCGACCTCAATCGTGTGGCCTTCACCCTGCAATTGCTTCTTTAAATCCTGGAGGCGATCCTCGCGACGCGCAGAGGCGAACACGCGGGCTCCTTCGCGGGCAAACAGCACAGCAGTGTCACGGCCAATGCCGCTGGATGCTCCAACAACAAGTACAACCTGGTCCTTCAAAGAAACGGGCATCCCCCGATGATACCGGAGACCGTCGCGCCGGCGTGATCAATGGGTCATGGAATACACGAGATAGTTGATTCCGAAGCGATAGGCAAGCGTCGTCATCTGTTCCGGATATTCGGGCATATCGGCGTGCTCCCATGCATCGCCGACGTCCATGTTGTAGTTGATCGCCACCAGAACATGCCCCTCATCGTCGTAAATGGCCCGCCACGACGGAGGCATAGCCTGCGGTTGAATAACTACAGTTCCTCCTGCTCCCGCGCGCAGATGACGCAATCCGGGGATGAAGGTGCGATCGCGAATCGTATACAGCACGTTCGTCAGATCGTGCGACTCTTCCACATCCAGAATCGCTCGGCCGGGAAGCACGCGTTCCATCGTGTCGCGGAATACTGCCCAATCTTCCAGTCCGTAGAAGTCGTCGACTACCAGGAAGCCGCCCCGCAGCAGATAGTCACGCAAGCGGTTGACTTCTACATCCGACAGGTCCCAATAACCCACCTGGGTCGCATACAACCACGGGTAATCGAAGATGCGATCGTCGGTTAGCGGTAAATGAACTCCATCTCCCGTGTCGATGCGCGTGAGCCGCCGTACTCCTTGAGCGAAGTGGATCTCTGCCTCGGGCCAATCTTGTCGCCACCATCCTGGTCGTCCAAACCCTCGGCCGCCCCAGCCTCTTCGAGCGCCCGCGCGGTCGACATACTCGAGGCGAACGAAGTGGTACTCAGATGTCGGAAGCAGAGGCTCGGGCTTATCGGGAACTTGACTCCACGCGCCAGCTAACGCGACCAATATAGCGAATGCCGCAACGAGTCCCGTGCGCCCTTCCATTCGATGATTATCGGCCATATTATGGAAGCACGAATGAACCGGCGCAGTTTCCTTCACTTATTGCCCTCAGCGGCAGTCGCCTTCGCTCCTGGAGCGGTGATCCGGGAAGATGATCCGAAAAACACCAAGATCTGCCATCGCATCAACGCTCGCCAGATCTCGGATGACGATTTGTTGTTTCTCAAACAGATCGGGCTGCGGTACGGACGTCTTGAGTTCGGAGCAGGAGAAACATCGTTTGACTATCTGAAAGCTACGCAAGAGCGGTTTGCAAAGTACGACATCAAGATTCTCTCGGGGGTTCACTATGCTTACCGGTCACTGAAAGTACAGCTTGGTCAACCTGGTCGCGACAAAGATATTGAGACATACCAAAGATTCCTGCGCGATTGCGGCAAGCTCGGGATCCCAATCGCATCATATGATTTCCATCCGGCCAACACCTATACGACATCCGAGGTGGAACGTCGCGGGTACAAGACTCGAGTCTTCGATCTCGATGACTTTCGGAAGCGGGTCGAGAAGCAAGCCTTTGAGCGGGAGTATTCGGCGGACGACATCTGGACCAACTATACGTACTTTGTGAAAGCGGTGCTGCCGGTTGCCGAAGAAGCCGGTGTCAAACTTGCGCTGCATCCCGACGATCCTCCTATCTCTAAAATGAATGGCGTTGCCAAGCTCTTCACGCATTACGACGGCTATGCGCGCGCTGAGAAGATCTCTGGAGGCAGCAAGAATTGGGGGCTTACGTTCTGCGTCGGAACTTGGTCGGAAGGTGGAACCAAGATGGGCAAGGACGTCTTCCAGATGATCAAAGATTTCGGAGGGCGCGGCAAGATCTTTGAAGTGCATTTCCGCAATGTGAGCTCGCCGCTGCCGCGCTTTGAGGAGACCTTTCCGGACGACGGCTACATGGACATGTATCAGGTGATGAAGGCCCTTCGCCAAGTGAAGTTCGATGGGCCTGCGGAACCGGATCACGTGCCGGGATTAGTTGGCGACACCGGCATACGCCGCGCCGGTACTGCATACATCATCGCCAGCATGAAGGGTTTGTTGCGTCGGGCAAATGAAGAAATAGGCTAAGATTACTGGCCCATGCGGACAGCGCCTGCATAGCCGGTCATTTCCAAGTAGCCTGAGCCGGAGTGCGTACCTTTGACCTCAATCGCTCCTTCCCAATACGAGTTGAGCCCCGCTGCGTTACTTGCCAGCTCTTGTTGTGGAAGGCGCGTGCTTATATTTATGGCCAGGGAAAGCGAATGCACTCGAATCTTCCATTCGATGGGGTACTTGGCGCCCGTGTCGGGGCTTGTCCATGTGTTTCCCGGCTCGAGTTGGAAATCCTGGAGATGCAGCGCCTTCGTTCGTCCGGACGGGTCGACATATGTTCCCGAGGAGTAGGGTTCGACAGTTCCATCCTTGCGCCGGATCCTGTAGAGCATCAACTCGGATCCATCTTCGAACTGAAGGCTGAACCAATCCCAACCGATCTGGTTCGCTTCGAGCGAGTTCGAGAAGAACTCGTGGTCCATCCATGACAAGCCTTCCACTTCATACTTCTGTCCGTCGAGGGTAATGGTTCCGGACGTTCGCAGACGAGTCAGGGAGACGTAGTGCGATGCGCGCCCAACTCCGGCAGCCTTCTGGCTTACGCCATTCACGCCGTGCGTCACTGGCGGTTTTGCAGAGCGCATCGTCAAACCGATGCTGAATCTGTCTGCGATCGCCTTGAGTTGCTGTGTGTCGCTGCTCCATTGCACGCTCCAGTTGCCATTCCAGATGCGACCCTGACTTGCCGCAACTCCGGCCAAACCCGCGCCGGAACGATTCAGCCGCTCAGTCTTGAGGAACTGTTTCCCATCGATGTCGCTCAATGCGAGATGGGCCATCCACACATCACGGACATCCCAGACGTTGGCGTCCTTCGGCAGTTCAGGTCGAACTGCATGACGGAAGAACGTGAGCTCGAAGCCAAATCGTTTTCCGGCCCTATCGCGAAGATTGCCGGTGTAATACCACCATTCCGTTTGGAACTTAAGATGGTCGAAGTGGTCGCGGGGAAAGGAGAACTGATATCCCGGAAGGGCTGGTCTATACGGGGCGGAAAGCAGGGTCATGCAAAGGAGCAGGCCAAGACTAGTCCTCATGGATGACCTCGATCGGGTTCAACCGCGTAGCTACGCGCGCCGGATAGAGTGCGGACGCCACGGTTGCGAGAAAGACTAATGACAAAGCGGCTAACAAGACTGCCACAGGCCAATGGAACTGGATCGTCCAGCCAAACGACTGCTTATTAATGACGAAGATAAGCAGCAAGGATAGGAAGACACCCGCAATCAGGCCCGCGATGTTTGCCAGCAGTCCGAGCAGACCTGCCTCGAACAGAATCAACCGCCGCAGTTGTTGTTTGGTCCCACCCAGAAAGCGAAGCAAGCCAAATTCACGGCGGCGATCGATGACGAGCGCGAGCAGCGCGCCCGCCACGCCCATGATGGCGACGAACACTGCTACTGCTTCGAGCGCGTACGTGATCGCGAAGGTTCGGTCGAAGGTACGAATAGCTTCTTCGCGCAGAGTGCGATTCGTGAGGATGAGGAGCTTGCGCCCAGCGAGTGCTTCTTCTACGGCTCGGCGTCCCTGCTCTATATCGACACCCGTCTTCAGATAGACCGCGACGTTCGAAGGCGCAGGATCGGGCAGATAGCGGAGCATCGTGCTGCGATCCATGATGATGTAGCCGCGCTCACTCGCGTAGTCATAGTAGACGTCAAGTATTAGGAACTCCGCGGACTTTCCGCCCAACTGCAGCGTCAGTTTGTCGCCCCCTTTGACGTTGTGCTTGTTCGCAAAAGGCTCGCTCACCACCACTGATTGTTCTTCCGACGCCAGACGTCGGAAGACTTCGCGCTGAGCGTTGTGATCGGCGGCTACGCGAGCATCGCCGCCTCCAAGAGTCGCAGGCTTGCCGTTGTAGCTGATCTCGTAGGCTCGAAAGGCATCGACCGCCTCGACTTCGGGAAGCGCGCGCAGAAGGTCAGCGCTGTCGGCACTCATCGTCGGATGACGATCGGCACTGACAGGCCCGGCCGGACGAATGTACAGGTCGGCCTGCAAACGGTCATGCATCCAGAGCAGCACCGTCTGGCGAAAGCTGCCAACCATAATGCCGACCGCGGCCGTCATCGCGATCGCGGTCGCTAACGCGCCCACAAGGACCGATGTTCTTCGCAACGATCCAGCGAGGCTGCGCGTGGCGAGTAGTCCTTCCGCGCCAAACAGCCTTCGCATCGTCCCGGCTGTCAAAGAAGAGAAGCCGGCTACTAACGGCGCGACGCTGGCAGCCAACGCCCCGATCAGAAATAGAGCGGCAAAATAGCCGAAGATCGGTCTGCCATCGACGGGTCCCATCTGCGAAGCGGCTGCCGCCAATGCGGCTAGTGTGAACGCAATGGCTAGATTCCGGCCTGCATGCAGACGAGTTGTGTGCTCTCTGCGACTTCGTGACAT
>DASQLD010000045.1:0-7538 GCA_035630195.1 Bryobacteraceae bacterium | reverse complement strand
CGCTATACTCTGTTCACTCGCGCAGAGGGTAGACATCTGCCGTATTCCGTCAAGCCCTGCGCTACCTCGTCAGGAAGGATCTGAGCTGTAAACACCTTCGTAACGGACCCTCTCAGATAGCGCTGCCGCAGGCTATGAGTTTCGTTTCGAGGGTTGGCGCCCGGCGCTCATCCCGGATGGAACTCATGACGTGGAGGGGAGGTCACCTTTGCTTAGAGCCGCAGCCACGCCGAGAACCCTCCGCCAACACTACGCGTCTATTGAGAACCCCCAAGGCAGTGATCACTCAATCAATCCCCTCAACTATGTCCTTGCCGCAGACGATCTCAACGTCTTTCCTCATCTACCTCGTCCGTCAATGGGCTATGAGCCGGGGCGTCTGGGAAAGCTTCGTCTTTATTACGCTTCACGATCTCTTCGAGCGTTGCCGCGCCTCTCGCGAGATCAACAGCGTCGAGCCGGAACATGTAAGTGCCATTGATGTTCCGAAGTATCATTCCGTCGTCACTCAGGGCAGAAGAGCCGATCTTGTAGCCTTGTTTATTTAAATGATCTTCCAGTTCCTCGTCGGTCATCATGATCTATGATTTCACAAACGTCTAGGGGCCAAACGTAAGATCGCCCATAGGTGGCAATTCGCATGGCGTTCCTCCGGGTGCAGTATGCGCAGGTTCCGCTGTACTTCAACCGCACGATGGAAATCCGTAAGCAATCCACGATTCGACAGCTCGGAGTTGGCAAACACGTCAGGGAAGCCGCCACAGTTCGTAAGCGCACTGATCGAACATTCGTTGTCCACAAGATCGTATCCGAGAAAGTTAAAGTCTCCGAATGAGTCGTCTGCAGGGGCCGTCGGATTGCGATACACACACAGCACATTCTTTCGTTCAATCGGAGCAACGCGTTCCATCAAGAAGTCAAAATCTGTGAAGAAGTACAGCATGAAATCTTCGTTCACTATGTACGGCCAGTACTCTTCTCGAATCTCGCGCAGAAGGGTCGGGCAAAGTAGCGCATCAAGCGACACCAACTCCTCGAGCTGCTTTAGGCCAGACCATTCGACATAGTTGTCCCATCTTTGGCCGTCGCTCGGTATGAAGGGTTCAGTGGCAATAAACCATGGCGTCATTGGCAGCTTCTTGCAGGGTAGTGGCCCTCTGATATTGAAGTTGAACCGACTTGCTTGTTCTGTTTGAAACGACCAGGCAGACGCAGTGTTCCAGCGCGTCCCACTTGCCTGCTCTTTCCATACGCTCGACAAGAACTTTGCGAATCTCGTCGGTAGATGGGCCGGCGGCAAAAAGCATCTGACTTGCCACCAGTGTCGAAGAATCTCCGCGTCATTGTGGCCTCCCGTTGTTGTCTGACTTTAGCAAATCGAGTCGAACCGGACTGCTGTTAGTCCGCCGCGTCCAACTGTCGAATTTCTGCTTCCAACTCCCGA
Source organism: Bryobacteraceae bacterium (assembly GCA_035630195.1). Lineage (GTDB taxonomy): Bacteria > Acidobacteriota > Terriglobia > Bryobacterales > Bryobacteraceae > DASQDN01. Next base: position 6,094 of record DASQLD010000045.1, on the reverse strand, counting down.
AGTCTGGATCTTGTCTTGATCGCGAACATCCCAGCCCAGACGATTGTTAGGACAGCGAAAGGGGCCACATTGATCAGGGGGATGCTCTCGCCCAGTGCTTTAGTGGCCAACCGGACTGCCAACAGGCCCAACGCAAGAAACGCCGGCGCGCTCCACGCCCACATCGCCTTCATGTGTGAACGGGCTTCGATGAGCTCCGATCGATAAAAATCGACGCTGCTAGCTGTAAACGCATCCAGCGGTATGGGGGGCGGCCAAATCCTTTTGCGGAGCACGACTATTGAAGTTATGGCCCAGGCCGCGGCGCCGAATAACCCGACGTCGTACCAGAAGCTGCGTTCTAACTGGAACTTCCAGTAGGACAACAGGGCAATGAAGAGCACTACGCCTGCGATGATTAGCGGGCCATTTCGCCTTTCTTGGCGCAACTGATTGGATTGTCTTCGGAGGAGCTGAGCTGTCATCTTAACTTCTTCTGCCGGTTGGTTCTGCCATACTGCTTTGGGATCACTCTTTGAATTCTTATCCATCATGACGACGGCGCCTCCTGAAACTGCTGCCCTAGAATCCTTTTGATTCGGTGGATCTTCATCGCGACGCTCGTTGCGGAAAGGCCGGTGATCTCCGCAATGGAGCGGGCATCCAGCTCCTCCAGATAGAAGACAATGACTTGCCGATCTAACGGCTTGAGCTGCTGGATTAAGATCGCGAGCCTTTCCAATTGACGGCTCTGGTGGGCTTTTATCTCCTGGTTCAATTCGCAAGATGGTCGTTCCATTTCTTCGAGGGTCGTTAGTCGTGTTGAGGTTCGTCTCTCTCTTGCAACATATGAGGCTGCGGTATTGTGAGCGACTCTAAAGACCCACGTTCTCAGCGAACAGCGCTCATCGAAAGCAGCCAGACTCCGCCACAACTGAAAGTGAATTTCCTGGTTGAGGTCGCGGCGCTTCTCTTCATCCGCTTCATAGGCGCGAAGGAGCCTGGTGAGGGACGTCCCAAACTGACTGACCGCCTGTTCATACAGATCGTCCTGCCGCGTCTGGCCATGCTCATTGGAGTCAGCTCGTCCCACACTTCAAGGTAGTCGTAGCAAACACGGGTTTCTCACGGGTTGGCCGCAAATTTACCCGGAATTCGAATCGGGCACTAATTGTGTCTCGATCAGCCGGACGCATCGACGGTGAGTTTGCGGGCACCGAAGTCTACGCTGCGAACCTCTACCGCGAAAAAGCGGAGTGGGATATCCAGGACGCAAGGGAGCTTGCCGAGAAGATGCCGCAAGTGCTTTGCAGTTTTTCGTACTCCAGTTCACGTCAGGCCGTTCTTCCGGCAAGATCGCATCATTGCGCCCCAATATTATCGGCAGCTGAGGCGTCCAGTTGCTTCCACGCCGAGTAGAACCGCATCGAACTTTCCACCACCAAAACGAGGCTGAATCTGTAGATGTTTTGGTATCAGGGAGTGAGAAGAGAACATGCCGGATGCATAGACCTTGCTGCCTGATACGGCGATTCCTTTTAACGCATCGTGCCCTTGGCCTCCAAAATATGTCGAGTAGCACAGGCTTTGGCCGTCCGGCGATAGTGCCGCAAGGAAACCATTGGAGTCGCCTCCGCCAAAAGACAACTGGTGCGGGCTTCGAGTAGGCAAGTCGGCCGCCTGCGTTATGCCTATGAACCAGACTCACCCCCCTTGGTCGAGCTCCATGCCACCGCCGTAAGTTTCGCCAGTTCCCGCGTAGAAACTCAACCATCCCGGCTGTTGTCCGTCCGATGTCATACTCGCAACGAAGGCGGCACTCTTTGCCGAGGGTCTCGCCGATATACGCTGCAAAGTTCGAAGGTCGTTTGATTCACTTGAACCCGAGACAACTATTTTTCCTGCCGAGTGGGCGCGCCCCCCCCAAATTGCATCAAGTTGCGAGCCTCCGACGTAGGTCGCGAAGGAGATGTTCCAAGTGGAGGTGCTCAGTCTAGCCACGAATCCGTCGTTGTTTCCCGCCAGTTTGGATTGGAAGGCGTTCTCGACGGGAAAGTCGCTGGAGTCAGTGACGCCACCGAGTACGAGACCGCCGGAATCATCCAGGTCCAGATCAGAAACTCTGTCGTTTCCCCGTCCACCGATCAGCACCGATTGTAGGCTGCTGCTTCCGCTCCCCGGGGTCGGATCATGGTGACAAAGCCGTCCTGCCGACCGCTCGCGCCATACTGTGCAGCTCTGGCACTAGGGAATTCGGAAGACGTGGTCATGCCGCCGATATAGACTTTGCCGTCATCTGTGACCAACAGGGTTGGATCGCTTTCTGATGCCGTCCAGTAGAATCCGTCCGCCTCGAGCTTCGCGTACTCACGCCGCCTTTCCCTGGTCCTTACAGTCCTCGCGTATCCCGCCGTGCTGCTTCGCCAACTCCCGCCAATTCGCCGTTCGTCGATAATCGTCATCCGTCTCCCCATAGTCGAACGCAACACTCACCACAATACTCACCACAATACTCAGCGCAAGGCGGCTTGGTGGACCCAACCTCACTCATACTCCGATCCAATGCTCCCAAGCGCACCTTTCCCCACTTCCAGCAGGCTGGCATATGGCGATGACGAATCCGGTTTCCGTTCGTTTCCTGAAGAGGTGAGGGGACCGATATGCCGGAGATCCGGCTTCGGCTCCTGCTCCTACAAGCGCCGGCATTGTGACCAGATGCTGTGGCGACGATGGATTTAACCGGGGTATTGACCCGTAAGTGACGGGAAGCCGCTCTTGTTTCCGCCCTAGTAAACGGAGGGACTTCATGGGCCGGTTAATCAAACTAGGCACGAAGGGCGCGGATGTACGAGCCGTCCAGGATGTACTGAACTTCCACATCCGGCGACTTACGCCATTAAAGGTGGACGGAGATTTTGGGCCGCTCAGCCACGCTAGAGTGGTCGAGTTCCAGAAGGCGAATCAGTTAAAGCCGGACGGTGTCGTCGGGCCGGTGACGATGGGCAAGCTCTTCGAGGAGGAGCAACTCCCCGTTACGCTCCTGCTGACGCCGAGGCAGGCAACGCCGACTGGTCCCCGCCTTGGTATTCAACCGCCGCGTTTGATCCCGCCTTTGACGCTGCCGCCGTTGACGCCGCCTCTGGTGACTCCGTTCTTGCTGCCTCCCGATTCATTTTCACGGGTACCGGCACTGACACCGGCGGGCCAGACGGTCACCTTCGTTTTGACGGCTCCGGTGCGGAACGATCCGGTGGATCCGGCCACAGCCAGCTTCCTCGAGATCATGCGGCTGTTGGATCAACTACCGCCGACGTTTCCCTTCCGAGCATCCATTCTTGGGGCTGTACCGAAACCCGTCAAGAAAGTCGGTCCGCTCGAGTTAGACCCGGTCGCGCCGATGACCTTCGGGTTCCAGTGGGGTGTCAGTCCTGTATTCGACTTAAAGTCCATTGGTCCGCCCGTCCAGTTCGCTGTTGGGGCTTCGGGCAACGCTCGTTACGTGCTTAAGCTGATCGACAAACCTGGAGCATTGGTGCCGCAGTTGGGCTTGTTCGGCCAAGGTGACTTTAAGGGCACCATTGACTGGACGAGCCAGAGCGCAGAGTCGCGTACACTGATCGATCTCAGGGGATCGTTCCTGGGTGGTATTGGTATCGAGGGCCGCTTCTAGGCGCTCACTTCGACTGGAGCCGGCATCCGGGACACCTTGAGACGCGCCGCCATCTCCTCGCGAGCGGCTTCCTCGTCCATTTCCGAAAATCGCACTGCGAATGCGGACAGTGAAGCCACAAAAATCACCCCGCCCAAAATCAAGAAGGCCTGCGGGTAAGTGAGGCTCGATGTCTTGAACAGGAATCCGGCCATGACCGCGCCTACGTTCCCGCCGGCGCCGACGATTCCGGCGACTGCGCCGATAGCGCGTTTGTTGATGAACGGCACGACGGCGTAGTTAGCTCCATTCGCCATTTTCACGAATAAACCCGTGAACATCATGGCCGCGATCGCCAGGTGAAGTTCCTGCACTCGCGAGAACATCATCATGGCGAGCCCTTCGGCGGCGATGGTGAGCCCCAACAACGTGGCTCGTCCGCGGAGTCCCCATCGTTGGTTGCATTTGTCGCTGACAATGCCGCCGAGCGCTCGGGCGAAAAGGTTCATGAGTCCGAACGTGCTGGCGACGACTCCGGCCATGCCGAGAGACAGGGAGAAATAATCGGTGAAGTAGAGGACCGCGAAGTTATCGAGTGTCAACTCCATGCCGAACGAGGCAGCATAGAGGACCGATAGCGCCCAGACACGCCGGTCGCGGCAAACTTTCCAGAATGCCGTTGGCGTACGCGCTGCGGCGCTGTTTGCCCGGTCGGCGCGAAGCTTTTTGAAATCGCCATCGGGAGTGTCCTGGGTAAGGAAATAGTATGCAATACCAGTAATGAAGAGGGCTGCGCCGGCCACAACCATGGCGAGTCTCCAACTCCACCAGGTTCCAGCGCCGTAGCTCATAAAGGCGCTGAAAAGCAGCGGCATCGCAAACTGCGTGACTCCTCCGCCCAGGTTGCCCCAGCCCGCGGTCGTGGCGTTTGCAGTGCCAACAACATTGGGAGCGAACATGACCGACGTGTGATAGGAGGTGATTACGAAGGAGGCGCCGATCGCGCCGATTGCCAACCGGAAAAACAGGAAGGAATTGTAGTCGTGCGCTAACCCTACTCCCATTACAGGTAACGAGCCGAGCACCAGCAGCCAGGTGTACGCCCGTCGCGGTCCGATGCGGTCACATAACCAACCCATCAAGAGCCGCACCAGAATGGTGATGGCCACGGAAGCGATGGCGGAAGCGCCTACCTGCTCCTTGGTGAGATGCAATTCGTCGCGGATCACCGGCATCAGCGGCGCGATGCCAAACCAACCGAAAAAGCATAGAAAAAAGGCAACCCATGTCATGTGGAAGGTCCGCATGGGAATGCTGTGAAAGTCCAGTAGCCGGATGGCGGTCGCTTTGTGGCGAATATCCATTGTTCTTCTCCTTGAAGAGGGACAACTTTTCATCCGGACGTAGGATGGGCGCCTCGTACCGAGAGGCAATGCTGCGTCGATGAACGATTACGAATTATCGATCGTGAGGAAAATACGGCCGGTTTCGTCCACGCGGACAGGATAAGTTTTGAGTCCGCAGTCTCCGAACAAAGCCGCGCCCGTAGCCAAGTCAAATTTCCAGGAATGCAAGGGGCAGATCAACGTTGTTCCGCCCACTAATCCGTCGGCCAGCGGTCCACCTCGATGTGGACATTCGGCCTGCACCGCAAAGACGCCACCGGCGCGCGTGTGGAAGACCGCGATCTTCCGGCCCTGCGCTTCGATTGTGCGTCCCTCGCCGGGTGGTATCGCGACAACAGGACCAAGATCGATTTCGGTCATAGCGGGTGTCATGACAGCACCGGCAGCAGAGTCGCAAACTGATTATTTGCCGGAATCGAATATGCCTCTTTCCACGGATCTTTATAGGCTGCTTTGGACTCGGCTATCTCCCGATCCAGCCGTTCGGCGATTCCTTCGCTGTCTTCCATTACGACGGCGCGGATCTTGTCGATCCCCAGTCTCTGCACAAAACCGTGTGTTCGTTCGAGGTACTTGGCGTTCTCCCGGTAATACTGAATGAAGCGGCCCATGTATTTCAAAACATCCTCGTGAGTATCGACCACGCAGAGTATGTCGCCTTTGCGAATGGACGACCCCGCGGCCCCTCCGATATAGATTTCCCACTTGCCGCCTTCGACCGCGACTGCGCCTACGTCTTTCACCATCGCTTCGGAACAGTTGCGAGGGCATCCCGCCGTCGCCAATTTCATTTTGTGAGGACTGTCGAAACCCTGAAACTCATTTTCAATTTTGCTGGCGAGTAACATGCTGTCTCCCAGCCCAAAGCGGCAGAAGTCGGCTCCGACGCAACTCTTGCAAGTGCGATAGCTCTTACCGTAGGCAAAGCCGGACGGCATCCCGAGGTCTTCCCACACCTTGGGCAAATCCTCCTTTCTAATGCCGAGAAGGTCGATTCGTTGTCCTCCGGTGAGCTTTACCAGGGGCACTCGATATTTTTCGGCAACGTAGGCGATTTGCC
>DASQLD010000044.1:0-6996 GCA_035630195.1 Bryobacteraceae bacterium | reverse complement strand
CATGACGCGTATCTCTGGGGCAACCGCTCCCCTACCGCTGCTGCTGCTGTGGCCCGGCTTGAACAGCCGATGACGCTGGCCCCTCTGGCACCCTTGAGTAAGAGTTCACCATGACTACACGACAACTTCTCCTCCTGGGTGCCTCGGTGCTTGCCGTGTGCCTGTGCTGTGCCTGTGGAGGCGCCCCTGCTGAGCCCAGGTAAGGACGTCTCGTGCGGTTGGCGGAACTCGAAATCGATCCCGCTCGGCTCGACAGCTACAAGGCGACACTGAAAGAAGAAATCGAGGCTTCGATCCGCCTGGAGCCAGGGGTGCTGACCCTCTTCGCTGTATCGGTCAAGGATCATCCTACCCAGATCCGGATGTTCGAGACGTATGCGGACGTAGCTGCCTACAAAGCGCACCTCGAGACTCCTCATTTCAAGAAGTACAAAACGGGAACGCAGCACATGATTAAGTCCCTCATGCTAATCGAGACAGATCCCATTCTGCTCGGCGCTAAGACAAGGTGAGCTCGTACGCAAACTTGAGGGGTTAAGGCCCCAGCGTAAGGAAAGATTCGCGGGATGGCAGTTGAGATGGCGACTTATCAGTCGCGATCCGTCCCGGCACCTCGGCGAGATGGCGGCACCACGGTCAGGTTGGTTTAACGGCGTTGTCGACGTTTGGCAAAGCCGTGCACGTGTAAGGAAGTACCTACTTGAGCCAATCGCCGGCGACAGCAGTAGACCCTGCGGCGGCACCTGGGAGCTCTCTCAGGCATCGCGATGTCAGGCTACGCCGAATGAAAACGGGTGGGTGCTGCGGCTTCCCGTGTGCGTTCGAAGGCAGCAGCACCCGTGATGCGATTATGTCCGGCCGATATTCCGGTGGGATTTACAAGGTTTCCGGCACAATTCGGCGTCCCGTGATACGAATCGTCACGGCAGGGACGCTCACGCAGTTCTCTCCTTGCAAATTGCAGGCGAGTCCAACTCCACTACCCGTGAGCTGATTTTGGCCGGTCAGTTTGAACGACTGGTTCACCTTGACCATCGCGACTGCGTTCCCGGCCGGATCAAAGACATAGAAGAACGATGTCGAGTCGTAGCGGTTCGGACCTGTGCGCTTCCAACTTCCATACAAGGCTGAATTTTGCGGGTCGATGGAGCCGGCTGCGAGCCAGACCCCACCAGACGCGAACGACGCCACAGCAGTAAAGGTGAAGCCGTTCTGATTGATGCGCTCGTTGGTGAGGATCCAGCTCCCTTCAATTTGGGATCCATTCTCATTACGCTGGTCGCCCTGTGCGAAGGCGGGGGTGTTGATTGCGGTGAAAGCAACTGCAACGTTCAACATGGTTATCAACAAAAGGCGGAGCGCCTTACGTCTCAGGTTCGGATGGGTCTGCATAGGGTCTTCCTTGGTATGTGAATTCCAGGTCGGGCTCCGGTCAGATGAGCGGAACCCGAAGTTGGGATCCCACAGTACGCGTTACGCCTGATGCGGTCGATGCATGGAACCTGAAAAGGCAGTCACGCGTAAGTCACGCGCTAAATCGCTCATTCTGCAGTATCTTACAGGAGCATGGGCGGAACTGGTACACTTGACCGCACCTGCATGGAAGAGACATCACCGTCCGCTAAGCCTTCCTGCCCGGTCATTGTCCGCTTTGGTCCATATAATCTCAATTTGCGCAGTGCCGAACTGCGTAAACATGATCGTAGAATTCGGCTGCAGGAGCAACCCTTTCAAATCCTTGTTGCCTTGCTGGCACGTCCGGGCGAGGTGGTACTGCGCGAGGAACTCCGTGCAAAGCTCTGGCCCGACAATACGGTCGTAGAGTTCGATCACAGCATCAATGCAGCGGTGAAGCGGCTGCGTGAAGCGCTTCGAGATTCGGCGGAAGAGCCTCGGTATATCGAAACCGTGCCTCGTCGCGGCTACCGGTTCATCGGGCAGATCGAGGATCCGCCCGCCACCGCAATCGACGATAAGCCGCAAACGCCATCGCAAGCGAACTCCGACACAGTTCCAAATGCCCCGCCGGAGGCTGTGCGGCGGTTCGGTTCGCGACTTGTGATTCCGCTCGGGGTGGTCGTATGTATGAGCAGCGCAATGGGAGCATGGATGTACTACCGCGCCGCGCCCGCACGATGGGCACGCCACGTTGCCATTCCAAAAGCAGAGCGTCTGGTCACGGCAGGACGTTATCCCACCGCTTTCGAGTTGATCGCACGGGCGCGGCAGGTCATTCCGCGTGATCCTGAATTGAACAGGATCCTCCGCGAAATCTCCCACCCCATATCGATTCGCACCACGCCCGCTGCCGCAAACGTTTACCTGAAAGCCTACGACAATCCGCATGGTCCGTGGTTACTGATCGGCCAAACTCCGCTGGAGAACTTCCTGCTGCCGCTTGGATATTACCGCTGGAAAGCGGAGAAGTCCGGTTATCGAACCGTGGAAGGCGGCGCTGGGATTCAGACTCTGGACGTGCATTTCACCCTGGATGAGGAAAGCCGCGTTCCGCCGGGCATGGTCCATGTGCCGGGCGACGCCGCCTTCCAGCTCTTCAGCTTAAAGCCCGTTAAGCTCGATGACTACTGGGCAGATGAGTACGAGGTTACCAACAGGCAATATAAGCAGTTCGTCGACGGTGGTGGATACCGGAATCGCCAGTTTTGGCTCGAGCCGTTCATGAAAGAGGGTCGCGTCGTGAGCTGGGAGGATGCGATAAGCGAGTTCCGGGATGCAACTGGCAGGACGGGGCCGGCTACCTGGGAAGCGGGCGGATATCCGGCGGGGCAGGATGACTTTCCAGTAGGCGGTGTTAGCTGGTATGAAGCTGCCGCATACGCGCAATTTGCGCAAAAACGACTCCCAACTGTTTACCACTGGTTTCGGGCGGCAAACCTTGGCATCTGGTCCGACATCCTGCAGTTCAGCAACTTTAGCAGTAGCGGTCCTGAAAAGGTCGGGGTCCGCGGCGGGCTGGGGCCGTTTGGCACGTTTGACATGGCCGGCAACGTTCGGGAATGGTGCTGGAATGCGACGGGAGATCGACGGTACGTTCTCGGCGGCGCCTGGAACGACGAACGCTTTGCTTATAGCAACATGACAGCGATTTCGCCGTTCGACAGGTCGGCGGCGAACGGATTCCGCTGCGTGAGACCCTCCGCGAATTCACCCAAAGTGCTGACTCAACCCGTAGTGAGCCCCCTCAGAGATCGCCAGGTGGAGAGGCCAGTTTCCGATGACGTTTACCGCATCCTGAAAAGTATCTACTCTTACGACCGGGCCGAACTGCGCGCCGTCACGGAGTCCATCGACGAGACTTCCGTCTACTGGCGATCGGAAAGGATCACGTTCGATGCGGGGTACGACCGTCAGCGGGTAGTGGCGACGCTGTACATCCCGAAGGGCAGTAAACCGCCGTATCAGACAATCATCTTCTTCCCTCCGAGAAGCGCCGCTTTCCTCGCCAGGATTGATGAATCGGACGTCAAGAGAATCGAGTTCTTAATGAAGAGCGGCCGCGCTGTCTTATTCCCGACGTATGAGGGAACGTACGAGCGCCGCCTGAGCGGAGCGCCGGGTCCGAATACCGAGAGAGACGGGGTGATCCATCAGCGCAAAGACCTGCAACGGTCCATCGATTACCTGGACACTCGCGGAGACATCGCGCATGACCAACTCGGGTATTACGGTTTGAGCGACGGAGCCCGGCTGGGCCTGATCATGGTTGCCGACGAGCTCCGCATTCGTGCTGCAGTCTTCTCGCATGGAGGACTGTCACCGCAACGGAAGGCTCCCGAGATTGACGAAATCAACTTCGCGAGTCGAGTTCGCATTCCCGTGCTGATGTTAAACGGTCGATATGATCTTCTATACCCGGCGGAAGCCGACCAACTCCCGATGTTTCGGCTACTGGGGACTCCAGAAGGACAAAAGCGGTATGTCGCTTTCGACGCTGGGCATGTCCTGCTCCAACAGCAGGATATGAAACAAACGCTGGACTGGTTCGACAAGTATCTCGGCCCTGCTCGCAAGTAGGGGTGCAGGTTCGCCGCGGTCCGAATTCGGCACGGATGCCTTTCTCGTCCATGACCTGATGCAATGCCGATCACTATCGCCACGTGGGAGACATTCCGGGTCGCGTCCGATGTGTCGCGGCACTCGGAAGGTGACTTGGCCCTTCCCGACTTCTAGTCTTGCTCCGCCCCAATCTCCGATTCGCCAACGACTTGACAAAAGACTATCCGCTTGGCTGCGTTAACCAGCCGTCGGTTCGAAGGCCCACGTCGGCGGTGTGATGTCCTTGATTCGGAGATAAACAATGGCTTGACCGCGGTGATGCGCTGTATGCGCGTAGGCGCGAAGGAACAGGTCCGAACCCGTGTGTGCTTTAAAACGCGGTGTGCCGAGGTCGTTTCGGAGGATATCCTTTTCCGTCAGCTTGCGGAGTACCTGGATGGTGTAATCCCAAGAGCTGTTCAGGTATCTAGGCACGGTCTCCTTATCGGCAGCAATTACCCGCTCTGGCATGGGGATTAGACCAAAGGCCGAGAAGTAGGCTGTGTTTGCTGCGGCCAGATGAATCAGTTGCTCACCAAATGAGCGTTGAACCGGGTTTGGTTTGAAGTTATAGTGTTCCGCTGGCATCGATTCGGCGACGGCAAGGGTATAGCCACGCTCCACCTCCCAGTGCTTTAGAAAACCGTCGCGGAATTGAAGAGCAAAGGAAGACGTTTGGGCCGAGCCCGGAACGGCGGCGCCGGCAAATGTTGCGAGAATATCGCGGCGTTTCATGGTGCTAGATACTATCATTCAGCGAGGTTCTATTGCGAAACCGATTTGACCTTTTGATACGATAGAGAGCCCATGCCGATCATCCGGACAAATCCATTTAAGGACCCCGTTACCCCGCCGAGGTGATCCTACTCTGCGTTCGCTGGTATCTACGACCACCAACAAGCGTCACCGTAAAGGCTAAGATCGAGCACCGATATCTCTATCGCCGATTGGATTCGGCGGGACAGACGGAATAGTCCCGGACGCGATGCTGACTTCCCGTTCCTGATCTGCGCCTGGGCTCACTCTTCGAACGCGGCGCGTCGAGTCTTCGAGTGTGGGAGCTTGCGGCGCTCTGGCATGCGTGCCAGGACGGCGCGTGTGAGTCAGAAACCCGCTCTGAACTATCGCGCCTCGGTAGCGAGCCACCTGATAAAAAAGAGCTATGTCCCGCGTTATGCAGAGAGGGCGCAATTGCTGGCGCATCGAGGCAGCAAACCGGTTTGCCCTGCTTATCGATGGCGCAGCCTACTATTGCGCTCTCGCGAACGCCATGAGACGAGCGCAACGATGGATCGCGCTCCTCGCATGGGACCTCGATACGCGAACGCACCTCGTTGAGCATGAGCCCGCGCACGCCACGGGCCCCTTCCGGCAGTTCGTCCTAGACCTCGTGTCGCACAATCCCAACCTGCACATTTATGTCCTGTCGTGGGACTTCCCGATCCTCTTCGCCGACGTTCGTGACCCGAAGCTCACGCACGGCGAGGACCCGTTCGAACACCCGCGCATCCATTTCAAGTCCGACGATGTCCATCCCCCGGGTGGGAGCCATCACCAGAAAATTGTCATCATCGACGGAAAGCTCGCATTCACGGGAGGCATGGACGTCGCCGGCGGCCGCTGGGATAACTCCGAGCACCACGCGAAAGATCCGCGCCGCGGATATCCGCCTTCCCATGACGTGCAGGCGATGGTCGACGGCAATGCGGCCTCAGCTCTCGCTGAAATCGTTCGCGAACGATGGCATCGAGCGACAGGGGACTTCTGCCCGCAAACGACTTCGGGAAGCGACCCCTGGCCAGAAGATGTCTGCGCAGACATCACCGACGTAAATGTCGTGATTTCGCGTACTGACCCGCTCGTGTCGTGCCGTGAAGTCGAACGACTCCACCTCGATCTCATAGCGGCGGCGCGCCGCTTCCTCTACATCGAGAACCAGTACCTGACGAGCCCGCTGATCGCCGACGCACTGAGCCGCCGTTTGCAGGAACCCGAAGGCCCCGAGATCGTCATCGTCCTCCCGCTCAACAATCACGGCTGGTTGGAAGATCACACCGTCGAAGCCTTGCGCTATCGGCAGGTGCGGCGGATTGAAAGACCGATCGTTTCGGACGGTTGCGTATTTGCTATCCCACTGTCCACGAATCGGCCGACGAGTCGTCGATCGTCGTACATTCGAAAATTGTCGTAGCCGACGATCGGTTATTTCGGGTCGGGTCTGCGAACCTCACAAACCGCTCGATGGCGCTCGACACCGAGTGTGATCTCACAATCGAGGCCAGCGACGAACGCGAGCAGGCAGAGATCGCGCATCTTCGCAACCGCCTGCTCGGCGAGCATCTGGGCCTCACGGCGGAACTGGTCGAGGAGCGGTTGAGGAAAGACGACTCGCCGATCCGGCTTATCGACTCGTGCAGTAAGCAGTCGCGTTGTTTGCGCGAGCTGCCGGACGACAGCAGTGCTACCCAGATCGTCCCTGACGAATTGATCGATCCTTCGCAGCCGCTCACGACGTCCCATGTGATTCGGACCATCGCGACATCCGTATTTAGCAGCCCGTGGGCACGGATCGCCGTCGGCATCGCGGTCGGGTATGTGGCCGGCAGACTTACCGCCAGTCGATCTCAATGGTCGCGAGCACGGGAAGATGATCCGAGGCCGCCCGGGTCAGCGAGTCGCTCCGAACCCAGCAGTCCGCAACGCGAATTTTCGGACTGAGATAGATACGGTCGAGGCGCAGCGAAAGCGGGCCAGCGCGGAACGTGGGGCCCCAGCGTTTTCCAGCAGCGCGAAAAGCATCGCTGAAGTGGCGTCGCAGACTCGAGTGGACCACCGACCACGTGCTGTCGTTGAAGTCGCCCATCAGCACGACAGGGTGATACAGGTTCTTCGCCAGCAGAATTGCATCGCTGAGCATCCGGTCGCGCTGAAAGCGACGCT
>DASQLD010000043.1:0-5171 GCA_035630195.1 Bryobacteraceae bacterium | reverse complement strand
TACAGGTTGGGGTACAACCCGCCAGGATCGCCAGGCAATGGCTGCGTTACCGAATGTGAGAATCTTCGAAAGTGTCCCCAGCATTGACGACGTTTTGTCCAAATCGAGGCTGCTGCTGATGCCCTCGCTCTGGCTGGAAGGATTCGGATTGATCGCCATGGAAGCGATGCTGCGCGGTCTACCCGTCATAGCGAGCGATTCCGGGGGTTTGGTGGAAGCGAAAGCGGGAACAGGATTCGTGATTCCCGTCCGTCCATTGGAAAGATTCGAGCCGGTTTTTGATGAAACGAACATGCCGAGGCCCGTCGAAGTTCCACAGAATATCCATCCGTGGGCGGCGGCGTTGCGATCCTTGTTGACAGAGCGGGGGCTCTATGAGGCTGAGTCGGATCGCTCGCGCAGTGCCGCCATCGAGTTCGTTTCAAAGTTGCGCGCTTCGGACTTTGAGAGATATCTTTCTTCATTACAGCGGGCGCCCATACAGTTTGGTCCGGGTGCCGATCTCTCCGATGCAAAGAGGGCCCTCCTTCTGAAGCGTTTGCGCGATAGGGAAAAGAAGTAGCGATGCGCATTCTCCTCGCGCACAATTCTCTCTATTTCCCTTCCCACGGCGGCGGTGACAAATCGAATCGCCTGCTTATGGAAGCGTTGGCCGCACGCGGACACGATGTTCGAGTCATCACACGTGTTGAGAACTACGGTGACGCGGATCACGAAAAACTACTTCGCCAACTCGGCGAGAGAGGTGTGAGTGTGGACACCTCAGATCCTTCTTCTGTTCGCATGCTCCTGAGGGGAGTGGACGTGCGGACTCTGACACGCAACCCGCAAATGCGAGTCTTTTTCTCGCGCCATATTGCTGAGTTCAATCCCGACGCTATCGTCACTTCAACGGACGATCCCGGCCAGCTTCTCTTCGATATCGCGATTCGAGCCCCACATGCTCGCGTAGTGTATCTGGTTCGGGCAACAATTGCGGTTCCGTTCGGCCCGGACAGCTCGATGACTAGCATCGCCAAGACCGAGAACCTTCGGCATGCGGACGGCGTGGTGGGCGTAAGCCACTACGTTGCCAACTATGTCAGGCAATGGAGTGGCATCAAGGCGATCCATGTGCCCATTTCGCTTCTCGAGCAGGTTCGTGAGTACCCCAACCTGGGCAGTTTCGATAATCCGTACGTCTCGATGGTGAATCCGTGCGCAGTGAAAGGAATTGCCATCTTCCTGGAGCTCGCCGATCGGCTGCCCGCTGTGCAGTTTGCTGCCGTGCCAACATGGGGAGCTACTCCCGAAGACCTCGATGAACTGCGACGACGCCCAAACATCACCTTGCTGCAGCCCTTCGACGACATAGATGATCTGCTGCGGATGTCGAAGGTCATGCTGGTGCCTTCTGTGTGGGCAGAAGCGCGATCCCGTATCGTTCTCGAAGCGATGTCACGAGGCGTGCCTGTCGTTGCTGCCGACGTGGGCGGGCTGCACGAAGCGGTGCTTGGTATAGATTGCCTTGTACCGGTCAATCCGATCCGGCACTATAAACCGTTGGTGGACACGAACATGGTTCCGGTGGCGGAAGTACCTCCACAGAATGTCGATCCTTGGCTCACTGTTGTCCAGCGCCTTGTGAAAGATCGCGAGCACTGGCAGGAACTCGCGGCACAGTCGCGGAAGGCCGCGCTGGACTACGCGGCAAATCTAAACGTGCTTCCGTTTGAATCCTTTCTTGAGGAACTCACGCGACGGCCGAAGAAGTCGGCTCCAGTCACCGCCGCGCCGATCTCTGATGACAAGCGCAAGCTCCTCGCGTTACGGCTCAAACAGCGGTCGGTGAAGAAACCAGAGTGGTTCTCAGGTCTGGGAGATGTTACCGCCGACAGGCTCACTCTATTCTGCTTTCCCTATGCAGGTGGCGGGACGATGGTGTATCGAGGCTGGCGAGAGGCGTTGCCGAATGCCGCTATGGTAGCCGTGCGGCTTCCAGGCCGCGAATCTCGATTAGCTGAGCCTCCTCTCGAAACCATGTCGTCGTTAGTAGGAAATCTCGCGCAGGAAATCCTCCCCTATCTGAACCATCCATTTGCGTTCTTCGGCCACAGTATGGGAGCCATAGCCGCTTATGAGTTGACCCGTTGGTTGCGATCGAACGGGCACAATCTTCCACAGGCCCTCCATGTCTCGGCTGCGCGCGCCCCTCAGTACCGTTTGAACCATACGCCAGGTCCGGAGCCTGACGAGCATACATTTCTCGAGGAGCTCAGGCGACTCGAAGGCATGCCGCGCGATGTGCTCGACAATCCCGAGTTGATGCGAGTTGCCTTACCGGCGCTCCGGGCGGACGCCAGCCTCTATCGGCAATACGTCTACTACCACGACGTGCCCTTGTCGATTCCTATTCATGCATATGGCGGTATTTCCGACCCTATGATTCGGCGAGAGCATCTTGATCGATGGCGCGAGCAGACGACCGCTGCATTCTCGCTGCAGCAGTTTGAGGGTGGACATTTCTACATTCAGTCAAGTCAGGATAAGTTGCTGCAAAAGTTACGCCGGAATCTATCGACCGACGTCTAAGTGCGCATAGTTCAGCATCGCGTTGAACAACAGGAAATAGCTGCCCTGTGTCTGGTCTCGCCATATTGGGTTGTTCGCGAACAGTAGCACGTGACCCTTTCCTACGGGGATGTCGAGGAGGGCCGGTTTTCCGGCAAGCTCACGGCCCCCGGCGAGCATGCCGGAGACAAGCAGATCCTTCTCCTCCGCGAACTTCAGAACCACGCGCGGCTCCGTCCCTTTGGCGGGAAGAAACGCCCGATTCGCTTCTCGTACTTCTTCCGTTATTGGTTGGTCTTCGCCCGGCTTAAGTTCGGGCTTCGGTTCCGGAGGTAGATACGGACGGCCCTGCGGAACGTCTGGATCAGTTGCCGTTCCCCGTCCGCTGACGCGCGCCGCCGGCGGTGGCCCGGCCGGGCGGTTCACCTGGAGAATGGGCGCTTGATTGAAGTACACGGCCAAGCTGTCCGCGTAGCCGTAAGTGATCGGACTCGCCTTATCGCCAATTGCGGCGCGCAATACACTACCCCTGGCTTGCAACTCCCGGGACGGCACAATCGACACGTTTTCAACTAGGCCGTAATCAATAGGCAACGCCGCATTTCCTGTGATAGTCACGAAAAGGCCGCCATCCGCAATGAACTTTTGCAAATTGACAAGGCCCGCGAGCCCGACGCCGCCGCGAATATCGTCCGCCTGGTCAGGGGACATTCCAAGATTCGGGGTCAATTCCGAGACTTTCCATGGGATTGCGGTTGGCCCGTTCTTCGGGAAGCCGTTCACGAGTCGTTGTGCTGAAACCGAAGTCGGGCCGTAGATGATGACATCGAACGTCTCCCGCAAATCCTCCATGTCTCGGAGTCTTATATCTCCGATGTAGGTGTAGGGAATCTTCAGCTTGTCAAAAGCAATCCGATACCAACCTTCGTTCTGCGTATTTAGCCAGCTATGGACAAGAGCAATGCGCGGTGTCGCAAGCGCGTGTGTAGCCACCCGCGGCATCGTCGCGAGCGATTCGATGCGAACGCCGGACTCGATCGCTGCGCGCTCCAGATCTGCTTTGTCGGCAGAGGGGATCAGGAACGAACCGGAAGGATACTTGCGTCCACCGGCCTCGAACGCGCTCTCTGCGGCCAACATTGAGAGCTTGGGCAGCTTATACCGCAGCGTCATCAGCGTGTTGTCGGTATTATGAGCGATCACGTAAACCGGTCCCTCTCCGGTAACGCCACCAGCCGCTTTCTCGTCCGCGTCCAGCAGTCTCATTGGCGTCTTCAATACCTTCGTGTCCTTCACTCGAATCGTGGAAACATTCCGAAGCGGACCAAGGGACCATCCCGTGTCGTCATAGGGACGCGGGTCGTTTACGCTGTAAAACTGTGTATCGAGAAGCATGTCAGCCATTCGGGAATAGGGCTGGTCCATGCGAATCAGGTAGCTTCCTGCGGGAGCTTTGATTTTCTCTACCTCGAACTGCGCCGTGGATTTGTGTACCTCTACTCGATGCAGCCGCAGCAAATTGACGAGTTCAACCGCTTGTGCGGAGCGTGGATCGTCACCCGGAATGATCCATGCCGCCGGTCCCTCCTTCACGGCCTTCTCAACGGAACGCCGGCCCTTTGCATAGAAATTCTCGAGGAACGTTTTCTTATTGGTTGCGACATTGCTCATCCCCAGTAGTAGGGCGCTCTGTTGCAGATTGATGTTGTTGCGCAGCGACCAACGTACTTTCGGAAACGGCGGATTGGGACGAAACCATGTTCGCGATGTTGCCGTATCCGGAACCGTTCGATCGCGTGTGTCGGCTCCCTGTCCGCCGAAGGTTTCGTAAAAACGTCCGATCGAGTTGTGGCCGTGTGCGATGCTCATCATGTAATTCGCGCCCCAGCCGTCGTAAAAGCCATGGGTCCAGACTCCTGGGACGCCGCGCTTGGTCATCTCTTCGATTTCGAAATACGCCATCTTCTGCCACTCGCCGACGGCGATCGGGTCCAGCCAGGCATTATAGGGTCCCATTCCTGTCGAGATGTACAGAAATGGGACAGATTCGTGAAGGTCGTGCATGACTTGCGGATGGTAGCCAAAGTAAGTCTTCATCATCGTGCGGCTCAGCTCGAGCGATAGCGCCATGCCATCACGATTGTTGTCATGAGCGACGTACTTACCCCAGTAAATAAGCGGAGGCGGAATACGATCTGGATGCGCTTTCCGGTAGCGATAGACATCGACCATCTTGTCGCGTCCGTCCACTTCGACAACAGGTGTCAACATGACAATGGAGTTCTTCCGGATGTGCTGAATAAAAGGTGTTTCCTCCACTGCGAGTCGATACGCCAACTCCATCAGCATCTCCGGCGATCCGGTCTCCGGAGAGTGGATCGCGCCGGTGGCCCAGTAGAATGGCAGAGCTTGTTCGATGAGTGTAGCGGCTTCAGCGGGCGGAGTAATTCGCGGGTCGGCGAGTTTGGCCGTCATGTCGCTATAGCGCTGCAAGTTCTTTAGATTTTCTTCGTCCGACAAAACTACCAGCAGAAACTCACGCCCTTCTTCCGACTTGCCTACGGAGAACACCCGAACACGGGAAGAAGTCCTTTCGAGCTCCCGCATATACCGGAAGATGT
>DASQLD010000042.1:0-7758 GCA_035630195.1 Bryobacteraceae bacterium | reverse complement strand
GTAATCGCCGAGAAAGCTCCGATGACGGTCGGAGACAACGACCCGAAGGTACGGGATCTCGAAGGCTTCGCCACAACCGCCAGCACTTACACGGGTAACGAGATGCACTTCGACCAATTCTCGGCTTCGGTGGGTGGCCGTTATCGGCTGCGTGTCAATGCCTTCTCGATCTGGGCGCACACGATCTACGCGCCGGCGGCAGGGGATAAAAAGCTGAAAGCTTGGCGTCCCAGTCGAGAGAAGACATCCAAAGGTCGGACGACGGAGCCAGTGACTCTCTATGCCCTCAGTCGGGGTGGGGAGAAGCGCCTGCTCGGTTCTTTTGACGTAACTCCCGATCCGACGCTGCACGAATTAGTGGTCGACCTGCTGCCTGGCGAGCACATTCTGCCCGATGCGGCGCGCCTGTTCCGCTCCCGCCCAGGGTTCACCGGGAACCCCGATGCAAGTGAGGCGGGAACTCCGGGAGTTGCTTATCGATGGATGGATGTTGAAGGTCCGTTGGAAACGCCCGTAGCTCGTCAAAGCTATCTTCGCGAGATAAAGAAGGGCGGCTCTGCTATAGATGCGGAGCGTCTGTTGCGGCGTTTCATTCGGGACGCCTATCGTCGACCGCCGCGGGAAGCGGAGATTCAGCGATACCTCAAGATTGTTAAGGATCAGCTCGACAAATCATTTACAGAAGCGATGATCGCCGGATATACGGCGGTCTTATGTTCTCCAGGATTCCTTTACCTCGAAGAGCAGCCGGGACCGCTGAATTCATATGCGCTGGCGAGCCGTTTATCGTACTTGCTGTGGAACGCTCCGCCGGATAAGGAATTGCGGGCGCATGCTGCTACAGGCGCACTGCGAAGGGCTGACGTCTTGAAGGCCCAAACGAAGCGCCTCCTCGATGACAAACGCTCCCGCGACTTCGTCGACGCATTCCTCGACTACTGGTTGGACTTACGGAAGATCGGAGACACTACTCCAGATCAGACGCTGTATCCCGAAGCGTATCTCGACGATCTGTTGACCGAGTCGGCGCTGCTTGAGACGCAATTGTTCTTCGACGAGCTCCTGCGAAAGAACCTGCCCGCATCGAATATCATCGATTCGAAGTTCACCGTGTTGAACTCGCACCTCGCCCGCCACTATGGCCTGCCACCGATAGATGGTGTGGCCATGCGAACCGTCGAACTGCCTGCGGGGAACGTCCGTGGCGGATTGCTAACGCAAGCCAGCGTATTGAAAGTGACGGCGAATGGAACCACGACATCGCCGGTTCTTCGGGGCGTTTGGATTATGGAACGCATTCTTGGCGACCCTCCATCGCCTCCTCCGCCTGGGACGCCGGCAGTGGAGCCCGATACACGTGGCGCAACTACCATTCGGCAGCAGCTCGATAAACACCGATCGAACGCATCGTGCGCAGCGTGCCACAGGAAGATCGATCCTCCGGGATTCGCGCTCGAAAGCTTCGATGTCGTCGGTTCGCGGCGAGATCGATATCGCTCCATTGAACAAGGAGAGCCTGTAAAGGGCTTTGGCAAACACGGTATTGCGTTTGCATTCCGACTGTCGCAGCCGGTCGATTCCAGCGGGATGCTGGCAACCGGAGAGTCGTTTGAAGACGTGATCGGATTGAAGAAGCTTCTGCTCAAAGATGAGCGTCAGATTGCTCGCAATATGATAAAGCAGTTCGTCGCGTACGGCACTGGCGCCCCAGTAAACTTTGCCGATCGCGCGGAAGTGGAGCGCATGCTTGACGCGGCGGAGAAAGAGCGCTACGGAATGAGAAGCTTGATTCAGCAGGTGATCGGCAGCAGATTGTTCCAGAATAAATAGGCCACCTATGAGAACCCGCAGACAATTCCTTCGAGGAGCAGGTGTCGCGCTTGCGCTTCCAATCTTTGCGGCCGACAAGGTAGAAGAAGCGCCCCGGCGCATGTTGGCGATCTGCAATAACCTCGGTGTATTGGGCGGCAGTTTCTTCCCCAAGGGATCGGGCAAGGACTACGAACTCTCTCCGTATCTCAGCATCCTGCAGGAATATCGCGATGACTTCACGGTCTTCAGCGGCGTTTCGCATCCGGACGTTGACGGCAGTCATGCGTCGGAAGTCTGCTTCTTAACGGCGGCACCACATCCCGCCAATGGAGGATTCCGCAACTCGATCTCGCTCGATCAGCACATGGCCGATTACATCGGCGTGAAGACGCGGTTTCCTTCTCTGACGCTCGGTGTCAATGTCAACAAGGGGCAGCGAAGTCTGACGTGGACGGGGTCCGGCGTCATGATCCCGTGCGAGGATAGCGCGGCGAGTGTCTACAGGCGCCTATTTCTACAAGGTAGCGAAGAAGAGATCGAGCGCCAGATCGCGCGTCTGAAGCTGGGCGAGAGCATCATGGATTCGGTCGCCGAACATGCAGGCGGACTGAAGCGCGGGCTGGGGCGAAGCGATCAGGACCGGTTGGACCAATATGTCACCGGCGTTCGGGAATTGGAGCGCCGCATGGTTATCTCGAAAGAATGGGAACGTAAGCCAAAACCAGTGACGAAGGCGCCGCAGCCGAAGGACCCGGACAGCAATCGCGCGTACATGGAGAAGGTGCGATTGATGTACGATATGGCCCGGCTCGCGTTCGAGAGCGACTCTACGCGCTTGATCACTCTGTTCCTGGACAGCTCGAACTCACCGGCCATAGATCTGGGAGACGTGAAGATTACGGACGGATATCACAATCTGTCACATCACGGCAGGAACGAAAGCAAGCTCGCGCAACTGGACGCGATCGATAAGTGGCACATGAAGCTTTTGGCCGAAATGGTGGGCAAGCTGAAGGGCGCTAACGAGAATGGCGCATCGCTCCTTGACCGCACCATGGTCTTATACGGGAGCAACTTTGGCGATGCCAACAAGCATACGACCACAAATCTTCCGGTGATTCTCGCCGGCGGCGGCTTCCGTCACGGTCAGCACCTTGCCTTCGACACTGAGCGGAACTATCCACTACCAAACCTGTTTGTGAGTATGCTGCAGCGAATGGGAATTGAGTCTGACAAGTTCGCGTCGTCGACTGGCAGGATGCGTGGCCTCGAACTAAAGCCGACGTGATTTCGGCGTACAATGGTGCGATGCAAAAATGGCAGTACGCAATTGCCGACTATGACGGCGGGTTTATAGACGCTCGGAGTGACTTCCCGGAGGCGCCGACAAATCGTGATGTTCTCGAGTTCCTCCGCCAGGCAGGATCGAAAGGCTGGGAACTGTGCGGCACCTTGCCATCACCTACGGCTCAGGCTGATCTCCAGTCCGCGATGATCCTTGCGCTGGTCTTCAAACGGCCGTTATAGGAACCAGATATTAGGTTTAGGTGGTGAGCGCGGAAGGAATCGAACCTTCAACCTACTGATTAAGAGTCAGTCAAAACGGGCTTCCGCGCTTCTCTCCAAGCCTTGTAATGAATCGCTTACAAGACACACACCTTCCTCACTCGTTAGCGCCACTCCCCATAGGTCCCCACAGCAGTCCCCACACTCGTGGCATAGGGCTTAACCTCGGCATTAAATTAGAAGCGTGCGTGATTTTGAGGATGGGGACTATGCCCGACTTAACAAGTTGATAACGGCTCTGGAAGCCGCAGTCAAGGACGTCGGCAGCTACGACGGCGTCCGACCGATGACTTTCCGGCCGGCTCCTGGGCGCTATGCTTTCGGAAACATACGTGTGTGGCTCAGATACTTTAAAGACAAGAAGGATCTAGAAACCTATTCCGGCTTGCTCCAGTGTTGGTTATGGTTGAACGGAATAGATCTGCCTGAGGGAACCTTATCTTCTGACCTACGCAAACGTTCCGCCGGAAAACCCAGAAGCGACAAGGCTTACCGTTGTTGGCAGCTACGACAGCAAAGGATGAAAATCGAGCAGATCGCACAGGTGGTCGTACCTGAACAAGCCAAAACTGATATTGCGCACGCCGTTCGAGAGGTCTACCGGTTCTTAGCAGTCTTCAAAAAGTCTCCTGAGGGGCGACTTCTTGAACTATGCAGACTTATGTTGGAAATTCCAGAAGATGACGACGAAGAAATCTCAGCGCTTTGCGGTGAAGCTTGGATAGCAGTCGATGACGACCCACGGGAGGAGGATGACCCTGGGTGATATTTCGCCCTAATTATCCCCACTTCTAATCTCCGGAAATCTTGTGCAAACTGTGTATCCGGTCACGACGTGATCGGAGAACACGGAGAACAATGAAATTTACAGCAACAGCCTTCGTTAAGGCTGCAATTGAGAATGATCCGGGATTTGCTTACTGGGCTCTTTCCGTCATTTACCGAGGACAGACGCCAGATGAACGCGAGGTCCGAAAGACACGGTGGTCAAATTGTCGAGGGTTTTCTGCCGGTGATGCACGCCGACTGAGCGTCATCGCGGAGGACATACCTATTCTCGATAGTCCACCGTGGCGCACTAAGGTCGCGAAATACGCGTCGCAAATTGTTGACGTAATCATGCGGGGTCAGCAATGAAGCGGCGCATCCGACCCAGCCAGCCAGACAAAGAGATCACCTTTTTGTGGCGTGAAGACCACGAACACGCAGAGCTTGTCGAGGGTGAGAAGGGGCTGGAGTTTAGCTTCAAACGGAAGGGCCAGATCGAGTATTGCCCCGAGTACGCAGGATTCAGACCCGTTCAATGGTTAGGCGCGTATGTGAACGTTGGCGCTGCTCGTGTTCCCAAGATGGCTGAAGCGTACGGGTCCACTGAGCAATTACTTTCGGAGATCCGTGCGTTCATTTACCGTTACTACGACTGCGACGATAACTTCCTTTCAGTCGCGGCGCTGTACGCGCTCCACACGTGGGTATATGAGAAGTTCCATGCCCTTCCTTATCTCCGCTTCATCGGTCTACCAGGATCTGGCAAGTCGAGGGGTACAGA
Source organism: Bryobacteraceae bacterium (assembly GCA_035630195.1). Taxonomy (GTDB): domain Bacteria; phylum Acidobacteriota; class Terriglobia; order Bryobacterales; family Bryobacteraceae; genus DASQDN01. The sequence continues at coordinate 2,831 of DASQLD010000042.1, read as the reverse complement.
GGTGATCGGGGCCGCGTGCTATCACCCGCTTGTTATCGCCGGGGCCGCGACCTCCGCGCCGATGTTCCGAATGATCGAAGTGTTCGGCGGTACGTTGCTTATGGACGAGGCCGACTTTGCCAAATCGCAGATCGGCGGGGACATCGTGAAAATCCTGAACTGCGGTTATCAACAAGGATTGCCCGTGAGCCGCATGGAACAGAACGATGAGGGCAAGCTGGAGCCGAAGATCTACGACGTGTTCGGCCCGAAGATTATCAACGGGCGGAAGGCGTTTCAAGATGACGCGACGGAGAGCCGCTGCATTCAGTACACGCCGAAGATCACGACGAGAACGGACCTTCCGTTTCATCTCGGGAAAGAGTTCAAAAAGGAAGCCTCTGAGATCCAGAACAAGGCGTTGCAGTGGAGGTTCGATCACTTGAATACGGTCGAGTTGGACGCATCATTCAGGCTATCTGGCGTCCGACCTCGTACGAATCAGATCCTTGGTCCGCTCGTAACGATTTGCGGATTGCTCAATGGTGGGAAGTCCCGGTACATGGGCGACCTGCGTAGCTATGCGGAACTGATGGAACGGCGTTCTATGGATGAGCGGAAGGAATCCTGGGAGGCGCGAATACTTACCGAATACGAGAGACTGAGGACCTCGCAAGCGAACGCGCCTACGTGTGGTGAGATCGCGAAAGCAGTCCAGGAGACGTGGGGAGTCGAGGACTCCACTCTCGTTTGGCTGAATGCAGTTAAGGTAGGAAGGATCTTCCGGGAGATGGGCGTTCATACGAAACACGTCAAAAGAGGCAGCATTATCGAAATCGAGGAAGCACGCCGAAACTCCTTGTACGAACGGTTTGGTATAGGAGGTGACGGTGGGTGACGAAAGGTGACGGAGCAAAACGGCCTTAAGCTCTCGTAAGTCTTTTATTTATATATATTTATATATAAAGATGATGGTAGTGATGATGGTGAAAGAAAAACAGAGGTCGCCGCGAATTGGACAGGTGAGGGGGGACGCCTCTCTCCACACCGTCACCATCGTCACTCCGTCACCGGGAAGCAAGTATCAAAACACCGCTATGGAAATGACCTTGTCGTCCTTTTCGAGCACTCCTAATCGCCGGGTCAAGTACCCGTGAATGCGGGAGCCGTCGGGCTGCTCAGTAGTGGTGAAATCTCCCGTCATAAGCTTCTTCATGCCAGACCACGTTAGACCCAACGGATAAGCGACGGCACTACGGAGCAACCCGTCGTTGCTGCCGAATGTCAAGTCGTACGTCAGAACGAGGCGTGTTTTATCCGGGAAAGTCAGTATCTCGCCGGTGACTGCGCGTGTGTTCATGTCGACTGCCGGTTTACGCATACTGGGTTGACCGAAGGCTGCTATAGCGTCCGCTTGTGACCACTTGTAGAGTTTGGTTTCGAGCACCTGCAAATTCGGAGGTTTCGTTTCCACAGTGGAAGCATCTGCTGCGTCACGGACTGCCTGTGCTGCAGTGGGATTCGCCGCAGCTTGGATCGTGCGTTCCTGAAGAGTTATCCTGCCTTTAAATTCTCGGTCTCGCTCATCGAGGATGTAGAACGCGTTCTTTTCGATTGCATATCGGACCGGATCTTTCAATCGGGTGAGTTGCGGGTCTTCAGGAGACAACATCTTCATTAGTCCACCGCCGACTCGCGCGAAATCCTCTACGGTATAAACTGTAGTTCCACCCTGGATAGTGTACGTGAAGTACTCAATAGCACTTGTCGTAGCCCCGGTTCGGGAGGTTCGAGTTCGACTTCCAGCGACTCTACTGTGGACCGATTCCAACGTGCCTGTTTGCCAAACTCGACTAGTCTTCTGTTGGAACGGGAATGAACACACTGGCATGAGCAGAGCGATGAATGAAGCGGCCAGTAACCGCCCCTGACATGAGAGCAACATAGTGCTAAGTAGAATACGGCTACGCGATACCGGAATGCAATAACAGCGAAAGCACCGAGCGTCCATGGTTGTCGTCCGGCCCGGTGAAGGGTGACAACGATCTGCCATACCAAGGGATACATCCGTTCCGCAGTACTTTCTCGCCCTTCGTGATGTTCCCACGACCGGACTCCCGGAGTACAATAGCGCTTCGAACACGCTGAGACTCAGAGCGTTTTGTCCAGTTCGTGCGTACAAGGGAGAAGCTAGTGTACCTGCCCCGCCTGCAGCCATCGCCTGTTGACGTCTATTCGTTAGCAAAAGTCCCTCTCGGTAATACCGCCAGTCTTCCGGCAGAACCCGGTATATACTTTGCGGTCGATGATTCTAGCCGCGTTTGGTATGCGGGTATAGCCGAATGCATCCGCAGTAGACTGTGCGCTCACGAAAAGATGGACTTGTTCAAGCAGGAGAATCGGGTTACGTGCATCGCTTGGATGACCGAAAGGGATGAGGGTCACCGGCGGGAGTTGGAGCGCAAAGTAATTGAATGTTTTCATCCGCCCTTTAACCTGCACCACAACTTCAACCAACTGCCCGAAATCGATCTCGGACTTACACCAGACCAGGAGATTACTCGATTCTTCGAATTACGCGCACAATTGAAGCTCATAGAGCTTGAACTAGAGGCTCTGAAGCCGAATCTAGTGACCCGTTGCCAGCAGCAGTATGGCGGGAAGATCACTCACGCTTACGGGTCGGTCCACTGCGTAACGACGAAAAGCTGGGAATTCTCACCCGACGTCGAAGCACTGAAGCAGAAGCTGAGCGACGCGCAGCGTCAAGAGAAGGAGACCGGCGTGGCTAAAGTGAAAGCTACTAAAGTCTCTCCCGTTTGTAAGCTCAATGCCGACGCTTTATCCAGAGA
>DASQLD010000041.1:0-6119 GCA_035630195.1 Bryobacteraceae bacterium | reverse complement strand
AGGACGTGGGCCGATATTGCTTCAACAATTTCGTAACACATAGGTAGAATCACCGAGATTTCTGAACTCGTGACGACACTACTAAGGTGTATGTCTGATCAGAATAGCGTGACTATTACTCCTGAAGAACGTCTGTCGATTCTCCGCAGGAAAATTTCCGAACGACGCAAAGAATTGCGAACGCTGCACGAAGAATATCTTGCCGAGATGAACCGCGTCCGGGACCGGAAGCAGAAACAATTGAGGGCGAGACAATATGAGAAGTTCATGCCGCCAACGCCTTTGAAAGAGAGTTCGATCCCATGCCGTGTGAGTAATCTCTAGAAAGCTACCGCTTCTTCCGCCACAGCCAGAGTTGCTTCCAGGCCGTTACGAGTTGTTGAATAGCGACGGCCTTCGGCAGACTGCCGCCCTCATCTCACAGTCTTTGTGAGCTTGTTGGTAGGTGTCCTTGACGCAAGATTCGATGAGTCTGGCGAGGTTTTGACGAAGTTGGGAGAGCTGTCCCTCACTGAGTGGCGGTCCACACGAAGAGAGAATACCATTATATTCTCCTTTTGTTCGCCTTCCGACGAGCCCTTAGATAGTACAGCAAGGCCCAGTGCTGACAGGACCGATCTCTAGGATAGTAAAACAGTGGATTGAGCGACAAACAGAAGAGGTGAGATCGCAGCCGCAATCCACTCGATAACGACTTCAGAAATGAGGCTAGGCGTCGGTCTGTTCTCCCCCAATCCTGTAGCATTTACTCCCACCGATCCGTCGCCGCCGCTTACGACGCTAATCCGGATTGTACGAGCATTCTTTGCCTGAGCCGTTGCATACAGGGCAATCGCAAGGCCCGGTAAATGGCTCTATGTCAGCATATCCATATGCGCAGCCTGTGTAGTTTCCATCGCCTATTGCGATTCCCCGGCAACGCGGTGGCTTAGGCAGTGGGCGGGCATCGGGGAATAGATCGTCATGCTCCATGAAAGAGCGGTAGCCGTCTGGCATCTCTGGAGGATTATCACGGTCACAGGGATTGCACACTGGGCAGGGCGCTCCAGCTCCGCAAGAGCAAGCATCGGTTCTATCGCTAGCATCGCCCCATGGTTTGTCGAGGTGATTCTCGCAGACCCAACGAGCCCCGCGACAAACTCGACATGGCTTTTGGTTGCCGATCATGCTCGTGAGTATATCGGCTTGGCGAATTTCAAAGTAGCCCACCACCCTGACAGGTTGACAACAATGCGGGGTGGTGCCTTATGGGCATGTTTGTCTTAGAGCGTCGCCCATAATTCTTGTTCAGCCATTCTGATTAAAAGATCCGCTTCTGAGAAGTGCACTAAAAGGTTGTACTCGTTATCTAGCGTACGGCATCTAGGGTACGTGGAAGATCCAGGTCAGAGCAACGATCCACTTCAAGCATTGGTCAATGCCAAAATGCAGAAGCGGATCACATACGAGGAATTCAGCCTCGCAGTAAGACAACTCAGTAATGAAGATCTAGCACGGCTGAGTGAGATCATTCTTGGTCAACACTGAAGAAATCCAAACTGACCCACTACCGGACGTTGAGCAGCATTGACTAAAAAGTTTGACTGTGTAGCCGCAGGTTTCAGAAGACACGCGGTAGTGTGAATGGCGCGAGTGACGATGGTGATCATCTAGTGACGGAGCAACCTCTCACTCTCTCACTGTAAGCCTCTTATTATTAATAATTTATATATATAAGATGACTAAGTGACGATAGTGACGGAATGAAAGAGTATGCCGCGAGTAAGGGCTGTCGACGTGCTACCCCCCGGCGCTCTCTCGGGACCGTCACTTCCGTCACTTGGTCACCGGTTACCCACAAAAAAGCAACGCACTCTAAGGTGTTTCGCTGAGATGATAACCGAGGAGAGAGGAGTACATTTGGACCTAGGACTTGTCTTAAGCACTAGCTATGGAAAGCCTCATCTTCCTCGCCGTTCCCGCAAGTCTCTATCTCTTCGCTGCCATGGTGCGTTGGCACACCATAGCGCAGCGGTCACGAAAATAGGAAAACGATACTGGAGGCGATGGCTGCTGGAATCACGCATCCATGCGTGGAAACAGTTGTGGAGGTGGGGAGCGGAAAGAAAATATCAGTGATCTTCCGTCGATGCGATGTACCGAACTCATTGTAAGCTACTGCAAACGGCGTTTCACCGAAGAAGTTGGTCTTATATCCGCCGGTCGGAATGGATTTTCGAGATACTTGATCAGCTCCGACGCCAAACGTAGATATCCGTCAAAGTTGAATGGCTTGTCCAGGTACAACGATGCACCGGCATTCCATACGAGGTTAGCCTCGTCCGGTCCAGAACCGCCAGCGAAAACTGCCACTGGCATCGCATGCGAATTGCTCTCGTCTCTCAGCAGACTAATAGATTCTAAGCCGTCCCTGTCAGTGTTGAGAGTGAGAACGATCAGATCAACCAGTCCCCCGTCCCGAATGTAGGCAAGCGCCTCATCAGTTTTCGTCACTCCCACGCACACACACAGGCGATCAATGGATTCTAGGGCCTCCTTCATCAATCGCTGGTCGGGGTGGTGAGCTTCTATCATCAACACAGTCAGTTGACGGATGTAGGACTTGTGATCTGACGGTACTACTTCTGTTCTCACGCCACAGTTTAACGGATACTGCCACGAAAGGAAATCTCCCGAATGGGGGTATTCACTAACGTTGATGCGGGTACATAGGGAACACAACGAGCGCCTCAATCAAAAAATAAAGTTCATAACAATTTCATATAAATGCGTGTTGAAAAATTGAGGGAGCCGTCTATCTACCATGGCGTCAGAGGAGATGTTCAACCTTCCGGCCTGTGCTTCCTGTGGTGCGAGTCAACCTGATGTTATTACGGTCGCCAGTTGCGTTGCGTGCGGCGTCGAGTTGCCAAGCACAGGTCGAGACTCCATAGGAACTCGCTCTGGCGTTTCGATGAGCGACTCTGTGGGATGGGGAAATTCCTGAGCGAAAAAGGGCTTCTGCACGGATTGGGCTTTCGCCCATCCGCACGCTATTAAGATTTCTGGTACCGGGAGACCAAAGCGTCTGCCATTGCTATGCCCATGCTCGGAGCGACCGGAGATTTTCATTCTGGTGTGAAGCAGTGGAGCTTTTGTTCGGTCACATACACGACGCGCACCTCCGGCTTCTCAGCAACACGAGACAGGATGCGCCCTCTTTCCGCCGCGTAGCGGTGCAGTGTCTCCTCATCCAGATACTTATTCCCGGACTTATTAGGTTGCGGCACGCTCTTCATTTCGCCGGTTGGAACGTGAGCCATACGAGATTGATTTATCGGCTTGAGGTCACACAACCTTTAGGAATCTGCGGCAGTAGTTGGGGTCGGCGGCAGGAAGTTTTTAACGGTTCGAGCGGCGACTAGCGGAACCGTTGACTCACGACTTATTGCCCTTTTCCCCTACGGGCCGCAGGCGCTACGGCGGGAAAGTCAAGTACGAGCACTGTCGGTTCCCTCGATGACACCAATGACGGCTATGACGGGGTTCTGCCTCCTTCTCTTTATCTCTTTGTTTTCTTAGAAAGGGAAAATAGCCGTCATAGCCCGTCATCCGTCATTTATGCAAGTACCAAGGACGGTCTTCGTCGTGGTACCCGCTCAAGTTGCCGTGGTAAGCGAGTAGAAGTATGACTTCTGCACTAGCCGCGATTAGCGGTCGAAGGATCGGACCCGTGAAGCTTAACGATTTTGTTGTATAGACCTAGGGTTAGCAGAGTTGGGGCCCAATGCCCGACAAAGTTCGCCTTTTTCTCGTCGCCCATAAGTTCAAGGGCAAGCGACATGCCCATTGAACCGAGAGCCGCCCACAAGAATATATCGGAAGGAAGTTTAGCGGTCTGCTGCTCAATGCTCCGGGCCAATGTACCTTCGCGATGCTCCGGCTTGGCGACTGGTTCGGGCGAGGATTTGGCGTATTCTGCAATAGTATTCGATGTCGACATGTGTGATACCTTTCTGACGGATGCGTCGGATGTGAGATGCGAAACAAGTACCAACTTCGAGCAGAATCTATAAAAGTCACGGTGAATAGCTGTGCGCGATGAATCCTAATCGAGCCACCCCCAACTTCAACACTAACGAAGTAGGAGCAAGCTTCTATCGGGCGTAGGTGTTTTGCCTTAGTCGGAAGCCGCCCTTCAATGCCGATGAGCGTTTATGAAAAGCGCCGCTCAGATTCTTGAAGGTATCAGTCTAGTATGGTGGCCGACGGTCTTGCGGTCCCTGGCACAAGACGAAGAAATCGACGGTGGTGGGACAGAAACTGCGAGCGAGGGCTACAAATCACCTGTGCAGATATCACGGTCGAGTAGCTCGGCGACAGTTGTGCGAAATGCGAGTTCAGACAAATGTTAGCCAATACGAACGACACGCCGGACATAGACGAACTGGCGGGAATGTTGACACGCGGCGAGTTTCCCGAGAACTACGATCACATCATCAGGAATATCTCAGACGAAGATCTTGAACGGCTATGGGCAACCTTTAAGCAAAAGTGGCGCGGTATGAATGAAGGAGACGCCCATAATAGTTGCTCGGCTCCTGAATAGCCTTGTCCTTTCCTCCGGCGATGTCTAGTGACCTCAGTATTCCTTCGGGAACTAGTTATCGAACCGGACCCGATAAGTAGTTATAAACGGCCCGCGCGAACTTCTTAAATTTTTTCAACTTTCCCCCGGCGCGTTCCACCCGATGCTCCTTGCGTTCGCATCGCAGCCGGGTACGCCCCTCAGATACACCCCCAAGGGTCGGGTACCCCGCCTCAAAATCTGTGCAGCCCTGCGCCCGCGCGCTCCGCTTGGGCTACGCGCGGTCGTTCCTCCACCCGTTGACCTCCGACTGCCTCCCGATTCGGCGACGCTCCGCAGACCTCCCATGACGGTTTAGGATACGACGAGTCGAAACCTAGGGGGTAAGTAACTCAACCCGATAGGCACTTGACAAAACCTAGGGCCTATGTTATAGTGAAAGGATGGAGAAACCACGTATACCGAAAGCGGTCCTTCAGTTCTTCAAGGAGACTGGAGCCGAAGGCGGGAAGGCAAGAGCGGAGAAGCACTCGAAGGAGCAGTTATCAGAATGGGGCAAGAAGGGCGGGAGGCCGAAGGGAAGCGGTAAAACGCAAGTGAAAACGAAAGGAGGCAAATAGTGGGTGTCTACAAGAGAGGAGACACATGGTGGTACGAGTTCGTCTTCGCTGGTAAGCGGGTGCGCGAATCTGCAAGAACGCCAAGCAAGACCGTGGCGAAAGAAGCGGAGAAATCGCGACGTCGTGAACTGGAGCGGACCCTCGCGGGGTTGCCTGCTGAAAAACGAGAAGATCGTATTAGATCAGTGAACGATGTCGTAAAGGTGTACTTGGAAAGCTACGCGCTCAGCCATCGTGACAAGTCCGTGCTCTTTGCCAACGGGCGATTGGCTCAGATCTCAAGACTACTCGGCAGTACGCTTCTACCGGACCTCACCCAATCCGTGATTCACCAGTACATGAAAACTCGCGCCCTAGAAGGCGTGCGTGGAAGGACCATAAACATGGAACTCGGAGAACTCAGCCGAGCAATGGGGCAGCCGTGGTCCGTTCTTTGGCCTAAGGTGCGGAAGATGGAAGAACGCAAAGATGTCGGGAAGGCTCTATCAACCGAGGAGGAAGAACGGCTACTGGATGCGATCCGTGCGCAAGTCTCTCCGAATCGCTCTCAAGTTCTCGGGACCTTTGTGCGCGTCGCTCTGCTCACGGGAATGCGTAGCGGAGAGATTACAAGTCTCACGTGGGGGCAAGTAGATTTCGAGCGACGAGTCATCACGGTAGGCAAAGCAAAGACGTCATCCGGTACGGGCCGTCAGATTCCCATGAACGTCGAACTCTTCGGAGTCCTCTCGCTCCACGCTAGATGGTTTAGCAATCGCTTCGGTGAAGCAAGACCGGAACTGTATTTGTTCCCATTCGGCAAACCGACACCCAATGATCCGACGCGATGCATAACAGATGTTAGTAGCGCGTGGGACGCTCTTCGGAAGCGGGCAAACGTTAAGTGCCGATTACATGACCTCAGGCACACTGCAGCTACTAAGATGGCGGAA
>DASQLD010000040.1:0-4627 GCA_035630195.1 Bryobacteraceae bacterium | reverse complement strand
AAGATCGTTGGCTGCAACGAATTCAATGTCAGGATTGTTGAGTCCGGCGCGAACTACATTTCTCCCGATACGGCCGAGGCCGTTGATTCCCACTTTGATTGGCATTGGGGAAGCTTCTCCTTTGGAGTTGGTTGGATTCTTCCTCAATGATACCAAGCGAGCCCCTGGAGCCCGCAAAAATGGGCCTTTAGAGCGGCGGCTTATGAGTGGGAGCCGTCGATCCACCTAGACCGGCGTAGGTCTCTTTCACCCTAGTCACTTTGCCATTTCCGAAAGTGACAAAGGTTACTTTGCCGGGAGGCTGACCGTAGATCCAATCCTCTTCGTCAACGCCATCCTTCGTCTCTCGAACCTTGGTTCGTGGCTTACCGATTGCGAGAATCACCTGATCACGATCCATGCCCTCGATTGCTCGTTTCTCCTTGACAGCCGCTTGTACTTCTGGCGGTAGCGATTCGACGAGCTGCTCAGTCGCGCTTCGTTTATCGAAGTCAAGGATAGGGGCTAGGAGCTTTTTCAGCTCGGTAGCCGGCAATCCGGGTACTGCTTTGTCGAAGACGATGGCAATGTTCGTACCGCCGGGCGCGGCCGTGTTTTGTTGAGAATTGATGGGTGTGGTGCGATTCCCCATCCCAACTTCCACGTTTTCATACCATTTGCGCTTCCCTTTTGCGCCGCCGTTGATTTCAAGAACGATCCGCTCGTCATCGACTTGAACTTTTGTGATCTGCACCAAGTCACCGGGACGGGCTGCTGGTCCAAGCTGACGGCCGACTTCCTGCCATTCGGCTTTATCGAACTCACCCGTGCTCTTATATTCGAGGGGCTTCTTGGATTTCGGGAGATATGTCTTGGCGGTTGCATACTCCGCAGTGAGACCGCGAAGAATTTCGATGCGCTGATCGGCCGTTAGTTTCTCCGCATAGAGCGAGGAAGTGGCGAGCGAAACAACTACCGGCGTCATCAACAGGCAGGAACGAAACATCGAAAATACCTCCTCAGGCTTCGCGTGGCTGGATGGGCACGCGGTGAAGCACCCACAACAAACCGACGATAACTCCGCAAGTTAGCACGCTTGCCTCCGGGCCGTAGGCGCCGCCACTCCAAAGATCGGAGACCCGCCAGCGCACGACAAACCCGGTCACTCCCATTTTAAAGCCGCTTACGTTCAATCCAAACACCACCAGCGCCCAGTTCCATCCAAAATGGATTGCGATCGGCAACCAAAGGCTTCCACTCCGCAGATAAGCGTAGCCAAGAACCAAACCGAACCCGAATGTATTGACGAGGCCGAGAAGGGAAACGTTCTGATTATTAGCATGCGCAAAGGCAAATAGTACGCTGACTGGTAAGAGCGCGGCGAAAGCGCCGGATCCTTTCGCCATGATTTGAAAAGCGTAGCCGCGAAAGAGTAACTCCTCGCCGAATGCTCCGAAAATCAATATTCCAGTCAGAAATCCGAAGGAGGGCAGGCTTGCCGGGAACTGCGGGTCTCGCTCCACCGTGGCGGCGCCGGCGATCAAAGCGGGTCCAATAAATATCGCCGCGGCGAGAATGCCGCTACTGAGACCAAAGGCTATGTCGCGTGAGGAATGTTCATTCCAACCCAGGCCGACGTCCGAAAGCCTTCCCCGTTCGAAGATACGGACCGCTACGGCATTCGCCACGGCCGCCGCAAGAAAAGTACCAATAGCTCCCGCGATCAGCAGGCCCGAGAAGATCAGCAGATTGTAAAAGAGGCCGAGTCCGATGTAAGCAAGAAACACGAACAGACCGATCTTGAGCACCAGACCTAGCTTGTCGCTCGGAATGGTGGCTTGCATCGGATCTTACCGGGAAACCTTGACGCGCACGCCTTGAGCGGCGATCCTGACGTCAAGAATCTCAGCGCCCTCGGCAGCCAGCACTTGTTGAACACGTTCTTTCGAGCCGGGCTCTACAAGAAAAAAGACACATCCTCCACCTCCGGCGCCGCACACTTTCGCGGCTTTACCGCCGGCTTTTTTTGCGCTGGCGATAAGACGGTCAATGAGTTCGGTTGTGATTCCGGGAGCGTTCTTGCGGCGATGGGACCATTCCTCACGTATAAGCCGTGCTGCGTCGTCCCAATCGGGCTTCGCCAGTGCGGTCCGCAGAGCGTGGGCAATGGCGGCGATGCGTTCAAAGTTCTTGAACACAGTCCGATCGCCATCGATGTGGGCCTTTGTTACCTCCCAGTTGTTAATACCCGAATTTCGAGGCTTGCCGGAGTATGCCAGCACGATCCTCCGATTGAAGTCTTCCAGGTCGAGAGATAAGTTGTTGTGTTTTATGCCTGCCGCGGTGAGATCGATCGCACTCACACCACCGTACATCGCAGGATAGTAGTCCTGGCACCCAGTCGGGACGTTGATTATCTGCGCTTCCACATTCTGGGCGATCTCACGAATCTTCTCGAGGTTGTAGTTTGCCCCCGTGAGTTTGTTTAGAGCGCTGCCAGTAGTGATCAGCAAAGAGGATGACCCCGAAATACCGGCTCCCGAGGGAGCTTCAGAGTCCGTCGAAAGCTCGATTCCGGAAGACGGCTGGAAGAAGCGAATGATATGAGCGAGCAGCGGCAGTTTATATTTCTTTGCCACTGCCAACGCCTCGTAGTTCTCGAATGTCTCCTCGCCTTTTTGGTCGGCAGAGCGTAGGACGATTTTTGCATCATCGCGTGTAACAATGTCGCAGGAAGTGTAGCGGTCCACCGCGAAATTGACAGTAATTGCATTCTTGTGGAAAAGATACAGCGGCCAGATGTCCAAAGTTCCACCAGCGAGGTCTACACGGCAGGGCGCTTTCGCTTGAATCTTCATGTGCGGCAACTTCGAGGCTACCGAGAAGATGAGGTGCTTCGCAAGTCTCGAATGAATTCGATCAGATCGACGATGATATGCCGCGTTCTGTTTTCGACATCACGATCCGGGTTGTAGTTCGTGATGGCCATGGCAACCACGTTGTAACGTGTCAAGACAAGCGATAGTGAATCGCGGAGAACTTCGATGGTTACGCCGCCGGCTCCCTGGAAGTTAACTCCCGGGGAAATCGACGGATCGAGCACGTCTAAATCCACGTGAACGTACACGCGATTGGGAAGTGGAAGATTTCTCTGTAGGATGCCGGACGGGACATAGTGCAAGCGTTCGTGAACCCGTTCCATCTCACCCGGATCTAGAGCCCGGGCGCCGGCCAGCACGACGTTCTTCTCCGACACAAATCGTGTCGTAGCAAGAGTGAGCGACATCCCTTCGAGGGATCCGCTAATGGACGTCGCTTCTGTATGGAAGTCTCCGTGAGCGTCGAACCATACAACCCCCGGCTGCAAATCTTGTACAGCGGCTAGTGTGCCCAGACAGGAATTGCAGTTGCCCGCAAGGACGAGTGGAAAGTGGTCCGCTTCCCGCGCGTCGGAAACAGCGGTTGTAATACCGTCGTTCACCCTGTGCCACGAGATCCGGTCGCCTAATTCAAGAATCGTCGAGGGAAAACTAAGCAGAGGCGTGATCCGAAGAGGGCCACCGCCGACGGCTGCGCCTCGTTCACCAAGATGATAGGGTACTGCGATGACGGCAAGCATGGCGGGATTATCCTGTAGATACCGATCACGATGATACGATCCAGGAGGATCCCATGAGAACCGCTGTTGCCGCCGTCACGGCATCGACCGCTATCGTCGCCGGAGTCATAGTCATGTCCGGTTTCCAGGCTGCTGCTCCGGCAAAGATGAATCCGGAGCAGGCTCTGATTGAAGGATTCAAGAAATCGACAGTTGCTTCGGTAGCCGATGCCGTCGACCAGATCGTAGGACAGCGCGGCTTCATGTCTCACGACATGCGCCCCCGCATTCCGGGAAAGATTGTTGGCAGGGCTGTGACGGCAATCTTGCGGAAGGCGACGCCCGAGCAGGCGACTCCCGCGTTAAGCGCCAAGCACTCGGTGGCAATGATCGACAACGCGAAGCCTGGTGAAGTAGGAATCATCGTAGTTGAGAACGGCCTCGACGTGGCTGGTCTCGGCGGATTAATGGCAACGACGGCGAAGGTGCGGGGAATGGCGGGCGTAGTGATCGATGGCGGACTTCGTGATCTTCCGGAGGTAAGGGCATTGGGTCTGCCGTCCTACTCCAGGTCGGTCGTGCCGTCCAGTTCCGTTGGCCGTTGGGCGAGCACCGGGAATAACGTTCCTGTGGAATGCGCCGGCGTGACCGTGAAGCCGGGAGACATTATCGTAGCCGGCGAAGATGGGGTGGTTCGGGTCCCCCAGGAACGAGCCGCCGAAGTACTAAAGCGCTCCCAAGAGATCGATGAGCGTGAGACGAAGATGGTGCCGCTAATTCGCCAATATAAAGCGCTTAGCAAAGTTGTGGAACTTTTCAATCGAATCTGAATTTTCGTAACGGAAAACCGGGGTAGCATACGTCTTACGTTTTAGATAAGCTGAAGCTGGCGATCCAAACCGAGTTGTGGGGATGTGGCCCTACCGGGAATAGGGTGAGCGTACCCCAATTTGCGCTAAAGGTTTCGTCTAGTGGGCCGATAAGACGTGAGTATGCATAACCGGCGAGCCGAACCGCGAATGCTATGCGCTGATTTGGTCGATGTCCAAT
>DASQLD010000039.1:0-14662 GCA_035630195.1 Bryobacteraceae bacterium | reverse complement strand
GTCGTTTTTGGACCAAACTACCCGGTATCGGTCGTGTACTCGCCAAAGGATCGTGATTTCATCTGCTTTGAGCCCATGAGTGGGCCGACCAATGCCTTCAACCTGAAGCAGGCGGGGAAATACGAGAATCTTCAATCCATTCCGCCCGGAGGCAAATGGCGAGAGAGCTTCTGGATTCGTCCTACAGGCTTTTGAAACCCGTTACCCACGTGCGCACGTCCCACATCGACAGAACCATCATGACTGGCGCCATCGCTGCCGCGGGAGCATTTATGCTCCTTCTATCAAGTTGTTCCGGCAGCCGCACGGCCGCGGGAGGGAATCCTCCTTCGCCCGCAAAGCCGGCCGTCATCACCGTGCAGGGAGCGCCAAATACGATTCCCGAAGGCACCAACCTGGAAGTCCGGACAAGTGAGGAAATCAATAGCAGCAACGCAGAAGGCCGCACTTATCAGGGAAGTATCGCAACCGAAGTTGTCGATGCTCAGGGTAAGGTGTTGCTGCCGCGCGGAGCAAAAGTCGAGTTAGTGATCCTCGAGGCCAAAGAGAAGAGCGGCGTCAAGGGGGCGAGCTTGCAGCTTGGACTTCGCAGCGTCACCGTCGAGGGAAACACGTATTTAGTGATCAGCGAGGAACGAAAAGAAACGACCGGTTTGGGATCTAATCGTCGAACGGCGGAGACCGTGGGTGGCGGAGCGGCGCTTGGCACGCTCATCGGAGCTGCGGCAGGCGGTGGCAAGGGAGCCGTTCTCGGTGGGCTGATCGGGGCGGCCGCCGGGGCAGCAGTGCAAGTCTTGACGCAGGGCAAAGAGGTCCGCATTCCCGCAGAATCTGTTCTTCGCTTCCGGTTGGATGAGCCTATCCATCTCGAGACCCGCTGACCCAAACTGAGCGCCGGTTGGTCGCGCTCTGGATCGGGCTCAGGGTTTTCCCGCTGATCTGGGCGCCACTTTAGTCCGGGCCGCGTTCAATGACGGCGCGCGCTATCCCGATGTGGCCACCCGCCACGGGTGTTCGTTATCGTGTTTTATCGTCTCGCCAGCCTCGATATTCCGAATCCGAGACCGCAATTCGCTGCTTTACACCACGATTCTCGCTCCCAGCGCGACAAGGGTCGTTCAGGTCCAAGCGATGCTGCCAACTGGAAGTCATCTGGAAAGCGATTCGGATTACGCGAGAATCCTCCTCTCGTGAAGCGTGGTGAACTTGGTTCTAGAGGGACTGTTCTGTATTGCCGTGATCAGCTCGGCGCCGCCCCGCGGTTTAGTTATAAGATCCTGACCGGAATGTTATCCACTGTGGCTCTCGGGTACTACACCGGACCGCAAACGCCCTATATGGGATTACCCCGCACTTGTTTCTGGCATTTCCGATTTTCATCGGTGCTGCGCCGGCCGGACAAATTGAAGCATCTGATCGGCGCCGTCTCTACATTTTGTATGCTCCTTCTGGCGTTGTCTTACGTCCTTCATGCATGGGTGCGCTGAGCGTCAGATTTTTCTTTCGGCTTTGATTTTGTCGGCGCAGTCGTTTGACAGCCAGGCGCTCGAGATTTCACGCAATATCCAGGCTCGTCATCTTCCGTTTGGGACGATCCTCAGTCCTGTATTTGCTGGTCCCGAAAGCAATGAAATTATCGGGTACTCCCGCTGTGGCGATTCGGCAATCTGGACCGGGCACTATCTTGCAGCCGAGGCGTTTCGCTACGCGGTGACCAAGTCTCCCGAAAGCTTGGCCGCAGCCCGCCAGGCGCTTCGGGGAGTAGAGCTACTGATCGACGTCACCGGCCCCGAAGACCTGCTGGCGCGATGCGCATTGCGGGTGGATTCGGCGTATGCGGCGTTCCCACGGCAAGAAGAGCGGCGCCACGGTGAATCCAGAAGTTCGGTCAATGGTGTCGACTACTACTGGTTCGGCAATACATCGCGTGACCAGTATCTGGGTGTGTTTTTCGGCTTAAGCGTCGCCTACGATCATCTGCCGGAAGATCGCCCGCTGATTCGAGAGATCGGCACGAGGTTGCTGAATCGCGTCTTAGATGATGGTTGGTCGGTCTTCAACACGTCGTTCCTGCTGCGACCGGATCAACAGCTTGCTCTCCTGCAAGTAGGGCGTCAGATCAATGCGGAGCGGTTCCGCGCGCCTTATGACGACATGCGTCGACGAGCGATTGGGATCAGCCTGCCGATATCCCTGGAGGCGTTCGACGAACACGAATCCTACTTCAAGTTCAATCTCGATGCGATTGCGCTGTATAGTCTGCTACGCCTGGAAGAAGAGAGCTCGCGACGAGGCGACTACATAGCGACATACCGGACGTTCCGATCGATTGTTGCCGACCATGGCAACGCTTTCTTCAACGTCATCGATCGGTCACTGGGGGGGCAGAATGCCCAGCGGGATGCCGAGACGGCGCGATTGATGGCGCAATGGCTTGAGCGGCCCCGAAGAGATTTTTTCGTCGATTTGCGGGGCAAGTACGAAGCTTGCGGCAGCGACCGGGCTTGCCACCCGATTCCGGTAGCCGAGCGCGTACGCACAGATTTTTTGTGGCAGCGCAGTCCGTATCTTCTGTTTGGCGGCGGATCCGGTCGAATCGAAACGCCCGGCATCGATTTCATCCTTCCGTATTGGATGGGGCGCTACTACGGGATGGACTTTGCGCCTCGTGCCGTCTCGGCTGCCAGCGGGTTTGAGGTTATCGCACCGAATTCAATCGTTTCGTTATTTGGAATAGGGATGCCCAACGACGCGCAAATCAGCATTACCGATAGCGCTCAAACTACGCGCCGAGCCACGGTGTTGTTTGCGAGTGCCGAGCAGGTCAACTTTATCGCGCCGGATGGTCTAGCACCGGGTCCGATCCAAATTGCTGTGACTGACCTCGCCGGTCTACTTACAAATACGGCTACCGGTCAAGTTGAAAAGGTGGCTCCGGCTCTATTTACCGCCAACGCGAGCGGTCGCGGTGTGGCCGCCGCCATGGCCTTCCGTATCGAGAAGGATGGGTCGCAAACAAACGTTCCCGTTTTCCGCTGCAACGGTCCCTTGACTTGCAATGTCGAGCGACTCGTACTCGAAGAGCACCGGCCAGTGTACTTGAGCTTGTATGTAACGGGCATTCGAGGTGGGTCGTCGTTTAGCGTGAGCATAGGCGGAACGAGCGTTCCCGTAGTCTATGCCGGTCCTTAGGGTCAGTTTGCCGGTGTCGATCAGGTCAATGTGCGCCTTCCTACCTCCCTTGCTGGCAAGGGTGAGGCCGATTTAGTCCTCGTTGTCGATGGCGTGTCGTCGAACCCGGTTAGAATCGAAATAGCTTGATAAATTGGGGTGCGGTTGGTTCCATGTTTTTGGCGCTGGCAGTTGGACTGGGAGCGTTTGGCGCTCACGGCCTGCGCGATCGATTGGATCCTTATGAAATGGCTGTGTATGAGAAAGCGGTGTTTTACCACTTCGTCCATGCTCTAGGTCTACTGGTCCTTCCAGCTCTGGCGAAAGCCGGGCTTCTCAGTTCGGCAGGAGCGTCGCGTGTGGGTTGGATGTTGGCGACGGGCGTGCTCCTCTTTTCGGGGAGTCTTTACGTCCTGGCGCTCACCGGAGTTCGGACGCTCGGCGCTGTTACTCCATTCGGCGGAGTGGCGTTCATTGCTGCCTGGGCGATGCTGGCATGGGATCTGGTCCAATACTCAGATCGATCACACACATAGTTCGATAGGTTTTGTGCGGACCGCACGCTGCTCCCGCGTATCGAAATCTGCTGTCAAGCAGGAGTTTGCGATGGCCGCGATTCGGCACGCCATCATCTACTAGAAGCTCGATAACTACATCGCGCGAACGTTCCGGACCAAAGCTCATAACCTCGCCAACCCCTGGCGGAATGCGGGCATGCCGTATTAGCCCCTTCGGTCCGATCTCTCGCACGTGATCGCGAGCAGCGGCAGCGAGGTCGGATTGCTCCTTGAGTTGCGGAAGGCTTTGGGTTGCCCGTAGGACGCGAATCGCTTCTTTAACGGCGCGGTCTCCTTCCTTCGTCTGGAGCGCGACTTGGTTCGGCAACCGGAGTATTTTCTTCTGATAGTACTTGAGGCGCTCTTCGAGGTGCGTAGCGTACCGGGCAGGGTTCGAGCGCATTCGATTGAGTTCCTCGATCAGTTGCTGATCGATCATAAAAGCGAGCATCAAGCAAGCAAACATCACTCTTTAGTCAGAATGACATGCACTACGGCGGTATACTCCGTTCGTGAGTCGCGCAATTCCTACGGTCGTAGAATTGAGTGCCTGGGGTAAGGGGTTCCTGCCCGGGCTCATCGGCTTTGAGGTGGTCGAGGTAGAGCCAGGGAGATTGCGCGCACGTATGGCGATCCGCCCCGAATTGCTGGCTCCAAACGGCTATCTTCACGCTGCGTCCATCATCGGTTTGGCCGATACTGCCTGCGGTTATGGCACCATGGCAGACCTGCCGGACCAGGCCAAGGGCTTCACGACTATCGAGTTGAAGAGTAATTTCCTCGGGACTGCGCTCGAAGGTCTGCTGCTTTGCGATGCGACGCGCCCTCATCTAGGGCGCACGACGCAAGTGTGGGACGCCATCGTGACACACGAGCAAACTGGTAAGAAACTGGCGCTTTTCCGGTGTACGCAGATCGTTCTGTACTGAGGCTGGTAGTATAGAGGTTTCCCTCCTATGCAAGCTTCAGCTCTCAGACCCGGAATGGTCATCAAGTGGAACAACGACCTGTACTCAATTTTCAACATGGTCCACCGTACGCCGGGCAATCTCCGCGCTTTCGTTCAGGTCCGCATGCGCAACCTGCGTAACGGTTCCATGGTAGATAACCGTTTTTCTTCCACGGAACAAGTTGAGCGCGCAATTCTCGACGAACAAGAGATGGAGTATCTCTACGACGACGGCGACAACTACACCTTCATGAACACTGAGTCCTTTGAGCAGGTTGAGCTCAAGAAGGAACTGCTTGGCGATGCCGTCGACTACCTGATCCCGAACATCAAGGTCCACGTCGAATTTTATGAAGGCAAGCCGATGAGCGTCGAACTGCCTCCTTCGGTGGAATTGACTGTCCTTGAAACGGAACCGGGCTTGAAGGGTTCCACGGTGTCAAACGTGACGAAGCCGGCAAAAACCGATACGGGTCTCGTCGTTCAGGTTCCTGCCTTCATCAATGAAGGGGAACGCATCAAGGTGAATACTAGCGACGGCAGTTATCTGGAACGCGCCTGAGCAAGCGCTGCGAGTAGTTCCTCCTCCTCCGATTCGAGTACAGTCCGCAAGTCCAGGACTAGACGGTCGTCCTCAATGCGAGCGACGACCGGCGGGGTTCCTGATCGCAGTCCTTTCTCGAATTGAACGGTATTCGGCATGGCGAGAGACAGCAGCCATGTCGGAAGTGATTGATCCGGGGTCGAGCCGCCGCCGATGATCGATTGTCCCAGCCGTACGTCGACGGCCCAGCCGGACAATTGCGCCGCGAGCCTTTCAGCGCGAACCCGAATTCGATCGAGAGGCATCGTAATCATCCTCAGGACGGGAATCTCTTCGAAACGGCCCAGCAGAATCGTGCGTAATACGCCTTCTAATGTTTGGTAAGTTAGCTTATCCACTCGCAGAGCGCGAAACATAGGATTTTGTCGCAATGCTGCCAACAACTCCGGCTCCCCCGCGATGATTCCAGCCTGAGGACCTCCAAGTAGTTTGTCGCCGCTGAAGGAAACGAGGGAAGCTCCGGCCTTCAGCCTGTCGGAGACCACAGGTTCCTCGACACCGAAATGCTTCAAATCTATGAGGCAGCCACTGCCCAAATCTTCGTAGAGCGGAATGTTCTTCTCCCGCGCCAGGGAGCTCAACTTGTCTAGGGGCGGCGAGGCGGTAAAGCCAGATATCCGGAAGTTGCTCGGATGAACCTTCATGATCAACCGAGTCCGGTCGTTGATCGCGTCGCGGTAATCGTCAAGGCGTGTGCGGTTCGTTGTGCCTACCTCCCGCAAGATCGCGCCGGACCTCGCCATGATGTCCGGTATTCGGAACCCATCGCCAATCTCGATCAGCTCGCCGCGGGAAACGATTACCTCGCTTCCGGCAGCGAGCGAATTCAGGACGAGATAGACGGCCGCGGCGTTATTGTTCACCACGAGCCCCGGCTTGCCGGTCAGCCGCTCGACTAGGCTTGCCGCATGGATATCGCGCTTCCCTCGCTTACCGGTCTCAAGGTTGAATTCGAGATTGCAGTAGCCTTCTCGAATTGAGTCGGTGGCAAGCGGGGCGCGCCCGAGATTCGTGTGCAGCACAACCCCGGTCGCGTTGATCACGTGACGCAGCGATGGTTGCTCAAGGTTGTGCAGAGCAGTAAACACCCGTTGCGGAATGCTTTCCAGATCAACAACGGCGCCTTTTTTGATTTTCTCGCGAAGCTCCTCGAGGACACGGCGCGTTTCGGCCACCACAATGTCGCGCGGATGGTGCGTCTTGACACGCTGAAGCACCTCGTCGATCGACGGTAACTCTCGGAGGCTGGTATTCATGCCTGGGTTGCCATTGTATTGTGCTGCCATTGTATTTGACACATGGCGGAGAATGTGAGATACACCTATCAAGCGATCTCCATTGAGAATCGCGCGACTGCTACCCACCATAACCGCCGCCGCAAGTTGGGGCGTTCCGACCAAGATACTTGTTTGGCTTCTGCGATTCTCGCGATAGGGCGCGGCATCGCATTCCTTGATCCTGAGTAAGCGCCTCCGCACGCCAGGGCGTCGACGTCACGAAATGGAAATTTCTATGCAGCTAGACGAAGACATGGTACGGATGTCGCTTTTGGACCATTTGGATGAACTGCGCGGTCGCATTCTTCGCGCTCTTGCGGGGATTGGAGTCGCCTTCCTGATTTGCGTTACGTTCACAGACGAGCTTTGGCGGATCGTGAGTCAGCCGTCCGTGGCGGCGATGGCGCAGCTGGGTCTGCATGAAAAACTCGTCTTCACGACCCCGATGGAGGCGTTCAGCACCGTCTGGGTGAAACTTCCGCTCCTAGCTTCCCTATTCATCGCATCGCCATGGGTACTGTACCAGCTATGGGCGTTTATTGCTCCCGGACTTTATCGGAACGAACGAAGATGGGCGGCGCCGTTCGTGATCTGTACTGCGGGACTATTCGTAGCCGGAGGTTTATTCTCGTACTTCGTCGCCTTTCGATACAGTCTCGCTTTTCTTGTTGGAATCGGGCAGAATCTCGATCTTCAACCGATGTTGACGATCAGTGAGTACTTTGATCTTTTTATCAACGTCACTCTCGGCATCGGGTTCGTCTTTGAACTTCCCGCCCTACTCTTTCTGCTGACGCTGCTACACGTAGTCTCGCCTGCATTCCTATGGAGGAACAGCCGGTACGCTGTTATCGGACTCGCGTTGATTGCCGCGGTGGTCAGTCCGACGCAGGATGTCGCCAGTCTGGCACTGCTGCTTGTTCCCATGTGCGCGCTTTACTTCGCCGGCGTTTTCGCCAGTTACGGTGTCGTTTTCTATCGCGAAGGGCGATCGGTTCCGCGCAAGAAACTCGTCATGTGGATTGCTATCGTGTCGCTCCTCGCTTCAGGCGCTACGGACATGTACATAGCGCTTCGCTAGCAGCTCCAAAAAATGAATCTGGGAACGCAGGCAGACGTCGAAGCGAAGGAGTTTTCAAACGTATGCAGAACAATATGCTCCCTTCCTGGAATGAGGGACCGACGAAGCAGGCAATCATCAAGTTCGTCGAACAGGTCACCTCGGCCGGTTCCGTCCAGTTTGTGGCGCCCGAAGAACGAGTGGCTGTGTTTGATAATGACGGAACTCTCTGGAGCGAGAAGCCTATGCCGATCGAACTGGGGTTCATTCTGGAACGATTAGCAACGATGGCGAAGACGGACGCCGCTCTTCGAGACCGTCAGCCATGGAAAGCGGCGTACGAAAAGGACTACCACTGGCTGGGAGACGTCATTACGAAGCACTACAAAGGCGACGACAGTGAAGTGAAGGTGTTAGTCGGTGGCATTCTTAAGGCCTTCGAAGGGATGTCGATGGATACTTATTCAGAAGGGGCCGAAGCCTTTCTTCGGGGCGGGCAGCATCCCACGCTGAAGCGAGGTCTTACGGCCTGCGGCTATCAGCCGATGGTCGAACTACTTCGATATCTGGAGCATCATGGTTTCATTACGTTCATCGTTTCCGGCGGTGATCGAGACTTCATGCGGACCGTGACACAAGACATCTATGGAATCCCCCCTGAGCGCGTGGTGGGGAGCTCGAATGCGCTATGTTACGAGGAAAACGCAGATGGCGGATCACTCGTCTATCGCGCACAACCTGAGGTCTTCGATGACGGTCCAGTGAAGCCGGTGCGGATCTGGAGCCGGATTGGCCGCCGGCCGATTATGGCGGTTGGCAACTCAAACGGTGATACCCAAATGCTTCAATTTGCCGGCGGCGGATCGAGGCCCGCGTTACCGATGTTGATCCTGCATGACGACAAAGATCGGGAGTTCGACTATACTGGCGGCGCCGAACACGTAATCGATCTCGCCAAGACACGAGGATGGCCTATCGTCAGCATGAAGAACGACTGGAAGACTGTGTTTGCGGCCTAGGCGATACGGCGGCCGTTCTCGGCGCCCAGAATCTCGCGCGCTACTTCTGAAATCGTTCGTCGGGTCCTACGGCTCGATCGTTGGAGATGTAGATATGCTTCGTCCTCGGTCAACCCTTGTCTCGACTGCAGTAGTTTTTTGGCCGCTGCGAGATCCTCGCGGTCCGCTAGTTCCGCTTTCAGTTGATCGATCCGGTCGGTAATGACGCTGATGCCTGGAATGGGCTCCAGCACGCGCAGTACGTGCTGCCGGACCTTTTGGGCATCCGCTTCGCCGCTGGATAACATGCCCGCGGCTCGGTCCGTTATCTTGCTGTCGGCAAGTTCCCATTCCAGGTTCGTGGCCTCCACGATCAACTGATGAAGTTCCTCCACCGCTTCGATTCTCATGAGGATGAGCGCCATAGCTTCAATGAGCGGACCTATCTCTGTGAACGGAGAATCGGGTCGAATGCCGCGCCAAGTCACTCCTAAGCAGAAACGAGGTGAAGCAAGCGGGACCAGCACCGCCGTGCCAGACCCTTCCCACGGCTCTTCGCTGTCTCTGAGAGTGACGGTGTCGGCCTTTAAGGTGTGCCTGATTAGCTCCAGTAGCGTTTCCAAACTTCGCTCGAATGGCATCACGCGAAGATCTCCCTGTGCACTTCACCGGCAACATCCGTAAGGCGGAAGTCCCTGCCTGCATATCGAAAGGTCAACTCTTTATGGTGTAACCCCATCAGGGCCAGGAGCGTCGCGTGCAGGTCGTTTGTATGCATGCGCCCTTCTACTGCTTTCACTCCCAGTTCGTCGGTCGCTCCATAACTGAAACCCTTTTTTACGCCCGCGCCGGTCAGGAACATCGAATATCCTGTGATGTTGTGGTCTCGACCGTCCGGTCCCTGAGCCATCGGCAGGCGCCCGAACTCGGACCCGAACAGCACGAGCGTGTCTTCGAGCAGTCCGCGCCGCTTCAGGTCGGCGAGCAAAGCAGCCGTCGGTTGATCAATTTGCCGCGATCGTTCGATCAAGCCGTTGTTTAGATTGGTGTGGTGATCCCAGCCGCCTTGGCAAATCTCGACGAATCGTACTCCGGCCTCGCTTAAGCGCCGCGCCATCAGGCACTGGCGGGCAAACGACCCTTCAGGCCCGGGTTTCACACCGTACGCATCCAGCACCGATTGCGGCTCTTTCGAGATGTCCAGCAGTTCCGGCACTTTGCTCTGCATTCGAAAAGCGAGTTCGTAAGATTCGATGACGCCGTCGACAGGGTCCGGCGCGCTCGGTTTGGCAGCCAAGTCTCGATTCATCGCCTGGATGAAGTCGATTTGCCGCCGCTGCAGCGATTCCGCCGACGCTGCGCGAACGTTCGGCAGATGGCCGGTGTCGCTGATGCGCGTTCCCTGAAAGTGCGCCGGTAGAAATGCGCTTCCATAGTTCACCGCGCCCCCGAAGTTGGGTGGAGGGTTGATCGTCACATAGCCGGGAAGGTCCTGATTTTCGGTGCCGAGACCGTACAGCAGCCACGCGCCCATGCTGGGTCGCGTTAACGCAGCGTTTGCGCTTCCAGTGTGTAACTGCACGACTGCCTGGGGATGCGCCGGTGTGTCCGTGTGCAAACCGCGAATCCAGCAGAGGTCATCGGAGTGCTGCGCGATGTTTGGCAGCAATTCCGAAAACCATGTACCCGATTGTCCGTACTGCTTCCACTTGAATCGGGACGGCGTCAACACCCCGCCTCCGGGTCCTGACTTGCCTCCGTTCTTCTGCAACTCAGGTTTGTGCTCGAATGTGTCGACACCCGAAATGGCGCCCTCCATGAAAAGGAAGATTACGCGCTTGGCTTTGGGTGCAAAATGTGGATCCTTAGGAGCGAGCGGCTTGGGAAGTGGCGATATACCCGCGCCCTTTGCTGCCGATTCGCCAAGCAGTCCCGCCAAAGCAAGGTGTCCGAATCCTGCGCCTGCCGAACGCAGCAGTGCTCGCCGTGAATAAGTAAAGCCGTCGTGACTTGACATGATTCTGGTGTCTCCTTTAACGAAAGAACTCATCTGATGAAGCGGAATTCAGCGGATGCATACAATGCCTGCACAAAGCTCATCCACGCTGCGGCCGCGGCGCTAGCGGGCTGGACGGTTTCATCCGGCGCGACGTACTCGGTGCGGTCGATATTGTCCGGATCCTCCGGAAGCGTGAAGCCAGGAAGCTCCGTTGCCTTAGCCGCTATGGCCGAAGCCGCAATATTCGGCTTAGCTTTCCGGCTCGGGGACAACGTGCGATAGTCGCTCAAGTACTCGGCCAGGAACCGCTGTGTCCGAATGACTTCCGCTGCCGTCGGCGCCCGGCCGAAAGTCACCCAATAGGCGCGCCCAATTCGTGCCCGGCTTGATCTCTCCGGCTCAGTCATCAACGATTCGGCGAGCGACAACGCCTGCTTACGGACGAACCCCGAGTTCAGCAAGAACAATGCTTGTGTCGGGACTGTAGTAGCGTCACGCTTTCCTGTCACTAAAGTCTGTGTCACTGGATCGAAGGCCTGCAGAGCGCTCGGCGTTACACCCCGCAGTAGCGGCAGATACACACTTCGGAAAAGACTCTGATTTGCGCGCTCGTGCATCGCTCGAGATTCAGGTCCGCTGTCCTGCATCTCCACCATGCGCAGTTTGCTGGACGGCGCAATCTCCGGCCGCTGTAGATTGAGCGTTCCCGCTGTGAACAACATCGCGTCTCGAAGCTCCTCGGCTTGCAGTCTTCTAGGAGAATGCCGCCACACGAGGCGATTCGCCGGATCGACTTCCTTGTATTGCGAAGAAGCTTCGGAGCTAAGCCGGTAGGCCCGCGTCAAGACGAGAGTACGCACGAACCGCTTCATGGACCACCCATTCTTGATGAACTCCGACGCAAGATAATCTAGCAACTCGGGATGAGAGGGACGATCGCCGTTAACCCCGAAGTTGTCCACGGTCTTTACGATGCCTTCTCCGAACAATTGCTGCCAGACACGATTTGCGATCACACGTGCGGTCAATGGATTGTTCGGGCTTGTGAGCCACTGCGCCAACTGCAGTCGTCCACTTTGTGACTTGTCGATGTCTTGTGCGCCGGATACCGTAAAGGCCCTTAAGAACCCGCGCGGCGCAAGCGGTCCGAGACGCTCAGCTTCTCCCCGGATGCGTATCGCCGTGTCTTCCGGACGCGAGGCTTCCTGAACGGAGTGGATGCCATACCCGCGCGAACCTGGATCGGTCAGAAACAACAACTCGGCTTGCAGCCGCTCATACTCTCGCCGGAAGCGCTGCTGCTTGGGCCTGCCGTTCGGACCGAGCGTCAAGCCTTCAGGAGTGCCACGAATCTCGTCCCATGCCTTTTTCGCTTGCGCAGATTTCTTCTCCAGTAGCGCGATCCTTTCGGTTCGCTCAACAGGAGGCGCGGTAGACAAAGTGATCAGCGACTTCCAGTCATAGTAGTCAAGTCC
The DNA here is from genome assembly GCA_035630195.1 of Bryobacteraceae bacterium. GTDB lineage: Bacteria > Acidobacteriota > Terriglobia > Bryobacterales > Bryobacteraceae > DASQDN01. The sequence continues at coordinate 2,572 of DASQLD010000039.1, read as the reverse complement.
CGCGCCGCCCATTCGGCTCCGCACTCCTGCTCGATCCTCGGTGCTGGTGAATATGCCCGCGAGCGCGTAGTAATCGGCTGTGGGTATGGGATCGAATTTATGGTCGTGGCAACGGGCGCAACTGACGGTTAAGGCGAGAGCCGAACGCGAAACGGTGTCGATCTTCTCGTCTACGTTGTCCATCTGAAAGCGTTCTTTGAACCGCTGATTGACGTCTTTCGGCCCGAGAGCCAGAAACCCAGTAGCAACGCGTAGCCGGTCGCGTTCCTCCGCCGTGTCTGCCGGTAGGAGATCGCCCGCCACCTGCTCCTGAACGAAGCGGTCAAACGGTACATCGCGATTGATCGAGTCGATGACGTAATCGCGATAGCGCCATGCGTGCGGATACGGAATGTTACGCGAAGGCCCGGTGGATTCGCCATAGCGAGCGACATCCAGCCAGTGCCGTCCCCATCGCTCCCCGAAGCGAGGTGACGCCAGCAGGCGATCCACCAGACGCTCGTACGGCTTGGGGGAATTATCTGCTAGGAAGGCTCGTATCTCTTCGGGAGTTGGCGGCAGGCCCGTCAGGTCAAACGTGACGCGCCGGATCCAATCGGACCGGCTCGCGTCGCTGACTGGCGTCAGCTTCTGCTCTTCGAGCTTCGCCAGGATGAAGCGATCCACGTCGGACCTGGGCCACGATGCATTCGCTACAGCCGGGGGCTGGGTTCGTGTCACAGGTTTGTACGCCCAATGCCGAGTTCGCAAATTTTCATAGTTCGGCCTCGGTTTCAGCAGCGCTTCCGGAATCTTCTCGGCCGGCCAGGCAGCTCCATTGCGGATCCAAGTGATGACATCTTCCAGTTCGGCTTTCGTCAACGCATCCCCTTCCTTGGGCATGCGGCGATTCGGATCCTGGTGCTGGACGCGCGCCAGAAGCAGGCTCGCGTTCACATCGCCCGGAACGACCGCTGGACCCGTATTACCTCCGTTTAACAGGCCATTGCGGTCGTCTACCCGCAGTCCGCCGGCTGGTTTGGTAGCGGCCGAATGGCACGCATAGCAGCGGTTCACGAGGACCGGACGAACCTTCTTTTCGAAAAACTCGATGTCTTCGCCGGCTGCGAAAGTTCTAACCGGCGCGAGAACCCAGAGAGCAAATGTGAGGATACGCATCGCTTATTGTTCTTCCCCGACTCAGAATTTGTAATGCAAACCGAGTTGAATAATTCGAGCCTGGTTGCCGTTGGCAAGTGCGCTAATGCGGCCGAAGTTGGCGACGCCGCGGCCCTGATTCGGCAAGGCGAAATTGGCATGATTCAGAAAGTTCAGCGCTTCCACACGAAGCTGCAGCCGCTGACCCTCGCTTACGGGGATGTTTTTGAGTACCGACAGGTCCGATACGATGGCTCCCGGACCGATCGCTACTGTGCGTCCTGCATTGCCGAACGTATACTGCGCCGGCGCCGCGAAGCTGGACGGGTCAAAGAAGGTTTCACTCAGAACGTTGCTCCGCCAGTTTGCATTCTGCTGGTAAGGCGCGGCCACGTTTGATCGAACTGTCGCCGCTGTCGGGTAGATCGCCGCGGCGTTGTTTTCGATAACTCCGAACGGGGAACCCGTCCGCGCTTCATAGATGATTGAAGCCGACCATCCGCCCACGATGCGCTCCAGCACTGGGTTGCTGACGCTCCATGCCCGGCCCACGCCGAACGGAAGATCCCAGGTCGCGCTGCCAATGAACCGGTGCGCGATATGATTGCCCGACAAGCCACGGTCTGAGTGGCGGTCATACTGATTCCCAAACGCGTTATCGCCCGCATTGCCGCCGATCTCATCGCGCGATTCCACGTCGTCAATCGCCTTGGACCATGTGTAGTTGGCGTTGAACTGCAGGCCGCGCGAGAATCGCTTGTCGAGACGGAAATTCAAGCCGTGATAGTTCGAATTGCCGATGGTCGGCGCGATCACCCGAACATCGGAGAACTGCGGAAACGGTCTCAGCGCCTGAACATTACCGGGTCCGATTCGGGTGGGTTCCACCTGATTGATCGTCCGGCTCCCTGGCGCTGTGAGTTTGTGCCCCAAAGTGCTCAGGTAAGCGACCTCAAATACTGCGTTACCCGGGAGCTGCCGCTGGATGTTGAAGTTGAAGTTGTAAAGATAAGGCACTGTACGGCCCGAGGGTTCAAAGAACTCAACTGCCAGCGTCGGGTTCTGTCCTGCGGGAACGGCGCCAAAGCCGGGTACGAGTTGATCTTCCGAAGGCGGAACCACTGGCGGCAGCCCATTCCGTAACAGGAATGCCGGTGTGCGGCCGCCATCCGGAGAGACAACGTCACCCCTCAGACTGAAGCCGAGATTGGCCAGAATAGGAGTGGCTTGATCGTACTGGCCGACAAAGAGGATACCGCCGCCGCCGCGAATTACCCATTTGTCGCTGGCGCGATACGCGAAGCCGACGCGCGGACCGAAGTTATTTTTGTCGAAGTTATGCGCATAGTCGCTAAGCCCGTCGCGGCCTGACCATGTGATTACGCCCGGGGTATTGCTCACAGGGTTGATCGCATATCGATCAAATGAATTCTGG
>DASQLD010000038.1:0-19365 GCA_035630195.1 Bryobacteraceae bacterium | reverse complement strand
TTACGGCTTGAGCCAGAGTCCGGACAACATGTGGAACGTGACCGCGAACGCCGAAGAGCAAAGACGTCGCAGTGTTTATATGCTTTCGCGACGAACGTTTCGTCCGGCGATGTTTGAGAGCTTCGACGCGCCCGATGGAATTCGGACATGTTCGCGGCGCGAGGAAAGCAACACGGCGCCGCAATCGCTGACGCTGCTGAATGGCAAGTGGACGACAGATGAGGCTCGGCGACTCGGCTCGTCAATTGCGATAGAAGGATCGACGTCCGCTGATGTCGCCAAGCGCGCGTGGCGTCATGTTCTTGCCCGCGATCCCGAGCCTGCGGAACTCGAGCGCGCTAGCAAGTTCATCGAAGCGCAGACGGTTGAATTGGGAAAGCAATCGGCGGCAGCTTCTGAATTGGCGCGGGCGCTGTTTAATACAAACGAATTCTTGTACGTGGATTAGAGATATGAGACCTATTTCGAGACGAGATCTTTTGATGCAGGCGGGCCGAGGATTCGGATCGGTTGCGCTTGCCTCGATGTTGCAGGGGGCGGGGAAAGATCCTCTGGCGGCGAAGGCTCCGCATCTGGCGCCGAGAGCGAAGAGCGTTATTTACCTGTTCATGCATGGAGGTGTCAGCCATGTGGATACCTTCGATCCCAAACCCGAGTTGGCGAAGCGCAGCGGTGAGTGTATCTCGGCAGAAGCTGCGAAGGGTCTGAAGACGAATCGCATTGACTTTGCGAAGGCGCCGATGAGAGGCAGCCCGTGGAAGTTCAATCATCACGGCCAGTCAGGCATGGAGATCTCGGAGCTGTTCCCTCACATCGGATCGAAGGCCGATCAGATTGCGCTGATTCGATCTTGTTATGGGGATGCGTTCGATCATGCTCCGGCGATTTATCTTCGTAATACGGGATCGCAATTCCCTGGGCTACCGTGTCTTGGATCATGGGCTGTCTACGGGCTCGGATCGGAGAGTCAAAACCTTCCGGCCTTTGTCGTGATGTCGGACGGAGCGACGAAGTCAGGGCCGCAGGCGTATGCGTCGGGTTTTCTGCCGGCAGTTTACCAGGGGACGGTTTTCCGTGGTGGAACTCATCCTGTGCTGAATCTCGCGACGCCTGAAGGGATCACGTCGAAGGCGCAGCGCGCTACGCTCGATTTCATCAACGAACAGGACAAGTTGCATCTCGAGTCGCGCAGCTACGATTCTGAACTGGAAGCGCGTATTGCTTCGTATGAACTTGCGTATCGGATGCAGAGTTCGGCGCCGGAAGCAGTCGATCTCGAAAAGGAATCCGCGGCTACGAAGAAGCTCTACGGCATCGGCGAGGGAATTACGGACGACTTTGGGCGGAAGTGCTTGTTGGCCCGGCGCATGGTCGAGCGGGGGGTACGATTCATCCAGCTCTACTCCGGTACGAATATCGGTGAAGATTGGGACGATGCGCACACGGATCTGGCGGCGTCTCACACGAAGATGTGCAAGAAGACCGATCTTCCGATTGCAGGCCTTCTTACGGACTTGAAGGCGCGTGGTCTGCTCGATTCCACACTGGTCGTGTGGAGCAGTGAGTTCGGCAGAACGCCGCTGGCTGAAGGAAAGAATGGGCGCGACCATCATCCGTATGCTTTCAGTATGTGGATGGCTGGCGCTGGAATTCAGGGCGGTCAGGTGCTCGGCACTAGTGATGAATTTGGCCTTCGCGCGCAGGAGTCGCCATTTAGCGTTCACGATGTGAATGCGACGATACTTCGCTTGATCGGACTCGATCACACGAAGCTTACTTACCCGTATCAAAGCCGTGACATGCGGCTCACGGATGTGCACGGCGAGCACGAGTTTACGAAAGTTCTAGTCGGCGGAGCCTGAGGGCGTTCGCGATGACAGAGACAGAGCTGAAAGTCATCGCCGCGCTTGCTAGCATCGGGCTCAGCAGGATTCCGAAGAACGGATAGAGTATCCCGGCTGCAACGGGTACGCCGAGCGCGTTGTAGACAAACGCGAAGAAAAGGTTCTGACGAATGTTGCGCATGGTCGATTGGCTTAATCGCCGAGCGCGAACGAGTCCTTGCAGATCGCCTTTGAGTAGAGTGATGTCGGCGCTTTCTATCGCGACATCAGTTCCCGTTCCCATCCCTATTCCGACGTCGGCTTGCGCGAGGGCCGGAGCGTCGTTTACTCCGTCTCCAGCCATTGCGACGATGCGGCCTTCCTTGCGGAATCCTTCGATGATGTCTGCCTTCTCATGCGGGAGAACGTCGGCCCTTACTTCGTCGATGCCCAGCTTCTTTGCGACAGTTTCCGCGGTCGTGCGGTTATCCCCGGTGAGCATTACGATGCGCAGACCATCCTTGCGAAGTTGCTGAACGGCCTTTACAGCTGATTGCTTGATGGGATCGGCGACGCCCAGGAGGCCTGCGGGAACGCTATCGATCGTGACCAGCATGACGGTCTGTCCATCGCGGCGAAGCGTCTCGGCGCGCTCGGCTAATCGAGGGTTGTCATGGAGCGCTGCTTTGCCGATTTTCACCGCTCGACCTTCGACTGTTCCGCTCACGCCATGACCGGTTTCGGACTGGAAGTTGTCGGCACGGGGGAGGGTTATGTTTCGTTCCTTCGCTCCGTCGAGGATCGCGGCGCCAAGCGGATGTTCACTCGCTTGTTCCACGCTTGCTGCTACACGAAGAAGCTCGCGTTCGTCGAGCCCAGGTGTGACGAACACGGAGACGAGTCGGGGCTTTCCTTCGGTCAGGGTGCCGGTCTTATCCACGACAAGCGTGTCGACCTTCTCGAATGATTCGAGAGCTTCAGCCTTGCGGACCAGGACACCGGCCTGAGCGCCGCGTCCAGTGGCCACCATGATCGACATGGGTGTAGCGAGACCGAGAGCGCAAGGGCACGCGATGATCAGTACGGCTACTGCGTTTACAAGCGCATACGTAAGCCTGGGTTCCGGTCCGTAGAAGCCCCAAAGAAATGCGGTGATGAGCGCGATGGCGATTACGGCAGGAACAAACCATCCTGCGACCGAGTCGGCCAGACGCTGAATGGGAGCGCGTGAACGCTGGGCCTCGCCTACTAAGCGTACGATCTGCGCTAGGAACGTCTCACTGCCCACGCGCTGGGCTTCCATCACGAAACCGCCGGCGCCATTCACCGTCCCGCCTACCACTTTGCTCGCCGGATACTTCTCGACCGGCACAGATTCACCGGTGACCATGGACTCGTCCACGAAGCTGGATCCTTCGACCAGGATGCCGTCGACGGGAACTTTTTCGCCGGGTCGTACACGCATACGGTCGCCGATGTGGATCTCGGCCAGTGGCACATCCGCTTCCCCGCCATCCGGCCGAATCACTCTTGCTGTTTTGGGCGCGAGACCTAGCAATGCGCGGATCGCGCCCGAAGTCTGGCTGCGTGCACGGAGTTCCAATACTTGGCCTAGAAGGACAAGCGCGACGATCACGGCTGCGGGTTCGAAGTAAATCGCGAGGCCTCCGGTATGGTGGTCACGGAAAGACTCGGGGAACAAGCCGGGGAACAATGTGGCCGCCACACTGTAGCCGTACGCGGCGCCCGTGCCCAGCGCGATCAGCGTAAACATGTTCGGGATGCGATTGACTACCGATTGCCACCCGCGAACGAAGAACGGCCAACCGCCCCAGAGAACAACCGGAGTCGCCAGAAGGAATTGCACCCAAGCTAAAACGGACGGCGCCAGCCGTTGCTGTAGGGGCTTTCCCGGAAGCATCTCCGAGACCATCAGCACGAGAATGGGGAGCGTCAACGCCGCAGAAATCCAGAACCTTCGCGTCATGTCCTTCAGTTCCGGGTTCTCCGTCTCGACGAGCGAAACGGTGCGGGGCTCCAGAGCCATTCCACAGATCGGACAGCTCCCGTGCTGGGTGCGCACTACTTCCGGGTGCATCGGACACGTATATTCAACGGGTCCGTCGACCACCGGCGGAGGCGCGGCAGGATGCGGTTCTAGGTATCGCTCGGGATCTGCTTTGAACTTTGCCAGACAGTTGGGATGGCAGAAGTAATATGTTTGTCCCTTATATTCAGTGTTGCCTGCGGCATCTTCAGGTGAGATTGTCATGCCACAAACCGGATCGAGAACTTCGGACGGCGTGGAAGATCCCGTCTTGAGGTAACGCTCGGGATCTGCTTTGAACTTTGCCAGACAGTTGGGATGGCAGAAGTAATATGTTTGTCCCTTATATTCAGTGCGGCCCGCGTCATCGTCGGGCGAGATTGTCATGCCGCAAACGGGATCTAGAACCTCCTGCGTCGTGTGCTGATTTTCGATCTTCATAGCGGACTTATTCACCTCGCTTGAGTCGGACGCGAACGAAGAAGTTGACGCCCCATGGATGATTCCCGTAATAGGGCTTAAGCTCCGAGTCGATTCCGTAGGCGGTCAGATTCGCTCCGATACCTGTCTGCACGTTCTTGAAGAGTTCGACATCGCGCGTGTATCCGGCGGTGTATCCGGTGACGTTGAAGAATGACTTTCCTGTCTCGTGTTCTATTTCATGCGCGAGGTCGTGATCATAGTCAAAAAGCTCGTCGCGCTGTGACCACTCGAAGCGTCCAGTGATGAAGTTTTTCCGACCTACGGGAACTACAGTTTCTGCGGTGACTGCGCTGGTGGCGCGTTGCGCGATAGTTTTGTAGTTCCTGGCCCAAATAAAGCTGGACGCCCAGTAGTTCCCGTTCGATCGCGGTACGACATGGTGGATCGACGCTGTGATGCGGTCAACGTCGTCAGGGTGGAATTCTTCCGGATTCTTTATACGGCCGCCGGACACCTGCGCCATCCAGTTCCTGGTTGGAAAGATGGAAAGACGTCCGGACCAGGAATCCATAGCTCCCATGTCGATGTTCCAGCGGTTCTCGTTGGGTTCCTTGCCACGGAAACCCGAAGCTTCCAGGCGCACTTTGTCCCAGGTGATGCCGCCCGTCATAACGTTGTTTGCAATGTGCGTCGAATCCTGCCAGTGATGCGCGAGCGTGGCCTGAGGCAGTTCGATCGCACTGGCACGGTGCGGGAAGGCTACTGGTCCGAGCGCGACATCGCCCACGGGCGCGTAATAGAAATTGACGATTCCCTTTTCGCCGATCGGGTGAGCATATTGCGCGGACAACTCCATCAGGAACTCGTGTGGATGTTGTCCGTCTACTATGGGTTTTCCAAAGGCGCTTTCGCCAGTTTGAAAAAGAAGCGGGTATCGACGGCTTGTGACTGTCGCAGGATCGAGGCTCAGCATCGAGCGAAGCATCAAGCTGCCGCGTCCCACTTTGTGAACTGCGCCGAGCATACCCCAGTTAGCAGAATAGAACTTATCCCCCCCTCGTGGGCCGCTCTGTTGCGTGCCGACTAGGAACGCTTGTCCCATCCACATCAAGTTCCAACCACCCCCGTTATTCATCAGCATCGGCATGGGCCAGGATGAGGGTTGAAAGGCGGTCCCTGAGCTTTGGCCCAGGAGGAAGGAACCGGCTGCATTTGTCTCCGCGTGATTCATCTCGGCATGATTCGTCCCGGCATGATTCATCTTGGAATGATCCATCGCGCCGTGGTCCATACCTTTGTGCTCTTTATCCGTGCTCTTGGCTGGTTTCTCATGCTGGTGCGGAGGGGACTGGGCCGACGTGTATGATGTCGCCAAAATAAAGGCAGTTATTAAATTTATTGTCCTTATCATTTCTTCAATCGCTCCAACGTCTCGTATCATTGTTGCCGCATGGGGACACGTGTCCCGATAGCTGAAACAGGCGCTGAGATGTTTCAGAGACGAAGAATTACCGAGAATCGCGAATTGAGAAAGGCCGGCGGTGAGGCAGTAATGGCGCCCGTCGTTTCGTCGATCGTAGGAGCGAACGTCAGCGTTCGATCGTCTGGCAAGGCCGACGTCAGGTGGTGCAGGACAGGAGCAAATTTTGTCGCATCGGTTGCCGCAACCAGGACCGGGGACTTACACCCGCTGGGGGCGTTTTCCTGTCCGGTAGCGCCACCGTGGCACGGCGGAGTCTTTGCTGGACTTACGCCGCCAAGGCAGCGAGTGATGCATTCGACGTTAGCGGTTATGAGAGCTATCGCGACCGCGATGATATGAAGATAAACCCAGCGGCTCACCGAAGCACCTCTTCGGAATCGATGCCTTCAAGGATTGGACACTCACTGGCGGGACCGTGTCCGGAACATCTGTCAGTGAGATGCTCCAGCGAGGCTTTCATCACGTTCAGGGTGTGAATCTTTTGGTCAATGTCAGCGATTTTCCGCTGAGCCAAGGCGCGAACGGTCGCGCTGTCGCGCGAAGGATCGACCCGCAGCGATAGAAGTTCGCGAATCTCGGCGAGCGTAAAACCCAGTTCCTGGGCGCGCTTGATGAAGCGAACTCGCCGAACGGTTTCGCGCGAGAAGACGCGGTATCCGGACGCAAGACGGCGCGGCTCCGGCAAGAGCTTTTCCCGCTCGTAGTAGCGCACCGTTTGGATATTCACTTCACCCAAGTCCGCTACGTCGCCGATCTTGAGAACTTCCGTTGACATTTCGCGACCCACTTCTATCGTAAACCTTATAGTTAGGTATAGAGTCAAGTGGGGTTGTTTAGGAGCGCCAATCGCTCTCGGAACTCGGTTTTCCAGGATCCTGCCAAGGACGTTTCAAGCGCGGTGAGAATGCGTTCCCGCGGGGGATCAGGATCGCGGTAGAGCCGTACGAGTTCGGCGACCGTGATGAGGGGTTCGGTCGTCGGGATTCGTTCGATGGTCGAGCCGGGTTCCAGAACGCCTTCCTCGATGACGGACACGTAGAATCCCGACCGTCCGCTTTTCCAGAACCGCTTCACCATGTCCGGACGCCCGAATCGGAGCGCGAGCTTGAAGCACGGCATCCGCGGTTGGGTGACTTGCAACACGGCTGAACCCACCCGCAAACGGTCGCCAATGCAGACATCGGATTCGATCAGGCCGGTCGTAGTCAGGTTTTCGCCAAACATTCCCCAGGGCATCGTCTCGTCGGGAAGTTGCTCGCGCCAGTACTCGTAATGTTCCGAAGGGTAGACGTAGACCGCTTTGTGAATGCCGCCATGAACACGCAGGTCCGATTGTTGGTCACCTTCGATATTCAGGCGGTCGACACGGCGGGTGCCGGTCACCGGCGTCTTGAAGATTGACGTCAAGACATCGCCATTTGCGGTGGGTACGCGAGCCGGTTTGCCGACATTAATGGAAACGACGGTCACTAGCGGTCAGGGTAGCACTCGTGTATTGGGCATGCGTCACGGGATCGAGTTACGGCGCCCCATACGGTGAATGCCGAGCGAATTCACAAAATCGAAGTCGCGTTCGGCGATAAACATATGGAATAATGCCGTTACGGCGGAAGCTACTCTATGACCTTCTACCGGCCGACGGTGCGAATGTCTAAACTTGCGCTCTGTACTTTTCTTGCAACAGCATTCTTTCTCGCTAGCGCCGAAGCAAGCGTGATTGCATTCGCGGATAAAGCCCAGTGGATTTCCGCTGCGCATCCTACGAACAGCATTGATTTTCAAGGGCTAGCGTTGTCCGGTCAGACTTTGGACGTGCCGCCGCCGGGCCTGAACATCGCTGGTGTACAGCTTGCCGGCAATCTCTCTTTGTTCCCTCCCGAAACAAGCCTCCGGGTCGTGTCCAACACGCCGGCAGGTCCCGGCGGTCCCTTGGATCCGTTCAACTGGGACTCCGGCGATATACTTCTGAATCTCAGCCGCCTGACGATTACGCTTCCGGCGGACGTGTTTACGCTGAGTCTGGAAGTAGGCGTCACAGCGACGCTGTACACAGGCATGCAATATCCGATGTCGTTTACTGCCTATACTGCGGAGGGCGAAAGCACATTTACTATCGCATCGCCACCAGGACAGTCACTCGCATTTTGGGGGCTGAAATCTGACACTCCAATCACGGGTCTGGTTCTTGAGAGCGCCACTTTGCAGGTTATCGACAATATTCAGTGGACAGCAATTCCTGAACCTGCCAGCGAAATTCTAATTGGGATTGGTTTGATAGCTCTGACTGCGTTGCGGCTGGCAAAGAAGTCAACTATATAGCGCGCCGGTGCGCTTTGAGGATGCAGGTGTTCATAACGACCTCGACTCCGGCGGCGCGCGCTTTCTCGGCTGCGGCCCCGTGCTCGATGCCTTCCTGCATCCAGATCACTTTGGCTCCGATGGAGAGAGCGGAGTCGACGATTGGCGGGATCATCTCGGAGCGGCGGAAGATGTTTACGATCTCGACAGGCTCCGGGATTGCCTCCAGTGTAGGGTACGACGTTTCGCCCAGAATCTGTGTGTGACCTGGGTTGACGGGAATGATCTTGTATCCCTGGCGCTTCATGTACTCGGATACGCCGTAACTGGGACGCATTGGATTATTGGATAATCCTACGACTGCGATCGTGCGATACTTCCGCAAAATGTCAGCTGTGTTTGGCATCAGGAGTCTCCTCCATTTTGAGCACGCGACGGAATTTTTCGATCTCGCGATCCGTAAGGTAACGCCATTCGCCCGGCTTGAGACCGGTTAGTTCGAGGAATCCGACCTTTACGCGACGGAGCTTTTCCACTAGCACTCCGAAACTACGGAACATTAGACGGATTTGATTCTGGCGGCCCTCGATCAACTTTACTTCATACCAGGGGTTCTCGCGGTGATTCAGGAGCCTAATCTGGGCAGGCGCGGTCTTCTTGCCATGCAGGTGAATTCCCTCACGGAACTGCTTCTCCTGCTCCGGTGTGATCTCGCTCGTGACCTTCACGACGTACGTTTTCTGGACGTGTGTGCGCGCTGCGGTGACCCGGTTTGCAAATTCACCGTCGTTCGTCAGAAGGATCAGGCCTTCGCTGTGATAGTCGAGACGGCCTACGGGATACACGCGCTCTTTCACGCCCTTGATGAAGTTCATCACCGTTTCACGACCTTGTGGATCGGTAACTGTTGTGACGACGCCTTTTGGTTTATTCAGCGCGATGTAGACGAGTTTTCGGGGAGCGTGGAGCAGTTTGCCGTCGACTTTGATGTGATCGCGTTCGAGATCAGCTTTGCTGCCGAGTTCGGTAATAATTTGGCCGTTGACCTTGACGCGGCCTTCGGTGATCATTTCCTCGGCTTTTCGACGGCTGGCGACACCGGCGCGGGCGAGTATTTTCTGGAGCCGCTCTTCACTCATTCTTTACTTCCGTAGGTTCGGCTTCCTCTTGTTGGTTTACTGCTGCCTCGGTGGGCGCCTGTTCCTGTGGTGGTTCCACTTGTTCGATCACTTCATCGGCATCGCTGAATGCGAATCGCCTCAGGTCCTCGAATTCCTTCAGGCTTGGAAGCTCACTCAAATCACGGAGACCGAACTGTACCAGAAACTCTTTCGTGGTTTTGTAGAGAATGGGCTTGCCGACGACATTCTTGCGCCCCGCTGACGTGATCAGCTTGCGATCTAGCAGGGTTTTAAGAACTCCGGCTCCCTGAACGCCGCGAATTTCCATGATCTCTGGCGCGGTTATGGGCTGCTTGTAGGCGATGACGGCAAGGGTTTCGAGCGCGGCCAGGGACAGCTTCAGCGGCGGGTTCAGATTCTTGACGAACGCTCGAACAGCCTCGTGATGTTCGGGCTTGGTCGTAATCTTGTAGCCGCCCGCGACTTCTTTGACTGTAAGGCCGTGATGTGGTTTGTTGAATTCATCAACCAGCTTGTCGAGCAGCGCTGCGACGTAATCGAGCGGCTTCTGTAGAGCGTCGGCTATTTGCTTGGCCGAGAGGGGCTCATCCGTGATGTAGACGATCGCCTCGAGGATCGCGAGCAGCTCAGATTCCGCGGTTTCGACATCGTCGGCAGGTTGTTCGATGCCCATCAATAGCTGATCGGCCGTAACGCTCTCCTGGGGCTCAGGAGAATAACTTGAGGGTTCCTCTCGGGCGTCGCTAACGAGAGCATCCGGTTCCGGCTGCTCGTCCGTTTCGAGGGCTGCCGGCTCGGATTGGGCCGATATCTCGGTCGTGAGGTCGTGCTCCTGCTCGTCCATGGGCTGTTAGTTGTATTCCTGTTCCGCGGCAGCGATCGCCTGGTCTGACCCGAGGGCTTCTTCGAAGTTAACGGCAGCGCGCACGAGGATGTCTGAAAACGCTTCTTTCTGCTGTAGGTAGATCGCTTGGCGTTTCACGAGTTCGAGAATGGCAAGGAAAAGGCAGAGGATGGCGCGGCGGCTTCGCTGTCTCTCGAACAACTCCGTCACCGATAGTAGCTGGCTACGCGGTCCTCGGGTGAGGGCGTCGCGTAGAAAGCGGATCATGTCCGGGACGTTGACGTCTTCCTTGCCTACCTCATAGATGGGACGATTTTTCGCCCGCTCGAGGACCGCTTGGAAAGTCTTGACGAGATCGAAGAGCGAGACATCCAGACCGGGGTTCAGGACCTCATCTTCCGTCAAGAACTGGCGGATCTGTGGATTCGACCAAGCCGCTTCCTCAAGGAGACGCTTTTGCTGGAGCATCTCGGCGGCATCTTTGTACTTTTGGTGCTCGACAAGCCGCTCCACCAATTCCTGCCGGGGATCTTCCTCGGGAGAGAGTTTCTCTAGTTCAGGATCCTTGGGCAGCAACAACTTCGACTTGATGTGAATGAGCGTTGCCGCCATGTAGATGAAGTCGGAGCTTAGCTCCATGTCGAGCGCGGCAGCCTTCGCCATGTACTCCATATACTGGGAAGTGATCTGGGCAATGGGAATGTCGTAGATATTGACCTGGTTCTTCCGGATCAGATCCAGAAGCAGATCGAGCGGCCCTTCGTAGCTTTCAAGCTGAAAATTCAGAGGTTGCGACGACACTACCTAGACAAGGTTAGCATGCGGTGATCAGGGCACAGGCGGCTTTTCCGGCTTGCGCTTCTCCCCTTCGAGGACGAGAGTGACGTCGACAGTTGTCGTTTCCGGATTGGGCATGATCGAGCTACGGGTCTTGCCGAGTTGATCCAAAATCTGGTCTTGTGCGAGCCGGTTGAGGAAGTAGTCCGGGTACTCGGCGTTGAAGGGTTGGCCGCGTTTCAAGGCGAACATTTTGCGAATATGAGGCTCGGTTTCGAGGTCGAGGCCTTCGATCGTGAGCTTGCCCATTTTAAATTGGGGGCCGGGATCGACGTTGAGGACTAAGGTCAGGGTCTTTTTCGCGTCGTCAATCTCACGTTCGACGGTAGTCTTGCCCTCTAGATAGCCCTTTCGGCGCAGGGCTTTACCGATGTCGTCGATACCGGTGCGGATCTTTTCGAAGTTGGCCACATCGCCGGTTTGGAACCCTCCGACCTTGAGAAGTTCTTTGCTGTCCGTGAGTTCGCCTTTTATCTGGACGTCGGCAAGCTTGTAGATTGCACCTTCCTGAACTTCGACAGTTACGGCTACGCCGTTGACATCTTTGGCGGGTCGCGCCTCGAACTTCGGAAACTGAACCCGGAGGTAGCCTAGCGTCTCGTAAGCGGGTTTCACGCTTCCTTCAAGAACTTGCCGAAAGCGATTCTCGGTGTAGACGGCCCCGATCGCGGCTCCGGCGACGATTTGCTGAAGCTTGGGGGTGGGGATTACGGAGTTGCCTTTGAAAGTGACTTCCGCCACCGAGGGCAGGATCGACGGGCGGAAGACGATTGTGAGATCTCCAACGCCCTCCAGCTTCGCCAGGACAGAGTCCTTAGCCTTGACGAAGTTTTGGACTTCCTGAGCAAGCTTGTCCAGGACGGGCTTCGTCGCAGGCAGACGGTCACCGGCGAATAGGGGTTCTTTGGTCCGGAGGTAACTGCGAAACGCCTTCTCGTCGATTGGTAGCTCCTCGAAGCGGTAGGGGAATAGTTGCGCGACTTCGACTATTTGGAAGACTCCTAAGTTAGTTTTCGTTCCGGGAATGGGGTCGAATTTATATCCTATGGACTCGAAGGCTCCGGTTGCCAGGAGTCGGTCGCGGGCGGCGTCGAACTCGGCTTTCCCGGCCATCTGGCCGATCTTCATTCCGGCGACTTCGAGAATCAACTCGTCGGCATAGAACTTGTTGCCCTCGACTGCCAGCTTTCCAATTGGCCACGCCTTTGGCGTCTGGGCGAGAGCGGCGAGCAGGGTACACGCGAGTAGAATCACAAATCGAAGCGCCATGGCGATGACTGTAGGACGTTTTTTATCGGTTTGAGGTTTTCAGGAAGATTGTCCTGGTGTCCATTTTGGCGCGTTCCGGATATGTTTCGTCATGGCGTCCACGAGTCCGGACCGGGTGGCTTGGCCGCTTTGAGCGTAATTGATTACCGGGCGTTCGCGGCGTTCGATCTCGAGAATTGCTTCTTCGAGATGGAGCAGCGTTTCGATCGGGACGATAAGGGCTCCGTGCTGGTCGACTTGCAGAAGATCGCCTGGTTTGACGATGACACCTTCGATGACCACTGGTTTGCCAAAGTCAGTTACGTGGATGTAGGAGTGCGAGACACATAGGTGCCGGTAGAGGGCCTGAAAGCCGGCGGCGCGCATTTCGTCGATGTCACGTATTCCGCTGTTGGTAACAGTGCCGATGCAGCCCAGTCCCAGGTGAACACTGGCATTCACTTCGCCCCAGAAGGAACCGGCGGAAGGATAGGGGTCAAGATCCTGGACGACGGCGATGCGCGGGCCTTGGATACTTTCAACATGCTCCCAATAGTCGAAGACTTCTTTGCGGCCGAAGCTTTCGAATTTTAGTGAGGAGATCGTGCAGGTGGAAGCGAAGCCGGCGATGGGCGACATGGAAGGTTGGAGGCAGTGGAAGCCCGGCATCAGAAAGCCTTCGTTCCGTGGCCGAAGCTCGAATAGCTCGATTGCGTTGGCGACGGTCGGCGTGTTGTAGCGGGTGAGGACGGAGAGGTCGAGTTCGGTTTTAGGCGTCATGTGGCTTATTGCATTGTGACTCGTATCTGGAAAGGAACTGTGGCGCCGGGTGGGAGTTCGATGTTTATCTGGTAGAGACCAGGCCAGCCCGAAGCGAGTCCAGAGAAAAGCACGGTTGCCGGCTGATCGTTAATGAGGACTTGCGGTTTGGCGACTGTTTCGTAGAATTGACCGTTCCGCCGGACGTCCCCGAGTCCGGTACACCAGAGTGTGGCGTATCTGCCGTCTATGGTTTGGGTGAAGACGCCGGGAGTCCAGTCGGCAAAACTGCTGTTGAACACAAGCGGCTGAATTCCAGGTATCTCGACGGTCAGTTCGACGTATGGAGATCGCTGAATGGGAGGGGTTGGGGGCCGCGCTTCGAGACTGAGCGGAGCGAGAAAGTTGATCTGTTGCGGCGACGCATAGATGATTTGCGCGGGTTGATTGTTCAGGAGAACACGCGTGCCCGCGAGGCGATGAGCAGCGTTACGGACATCGCCTGCCATTGTTGCGCCGGATGTCAGGTTTGTTCCGTGAATGCTCACGAACGATCCGGGAGAGATGGTGTCCGGCGGTTGCAGGGTGGCTGCATTGCCTACACCGCCGGCCGTTATGGCTGGCGTGCCTGGAGTTCGGGGCGACCCTTCTCCTTCAGTTTGCCCGGTGATCCATAGCAAGGCCTGCTCGATCATCTGTTGGAATCTTGGATCTCGCCAGGTTTCGTCGAAGTGTCCGAGCGCCGTGTAGAATACGCGACCGCTGCCGTAGAGGCGGGTCCAGGCAAGCGCGAAGTCATTATCGGTACGATTGACCCCGTTCGCGCGCGGATCAACCGACGTTGTATCGAGCGTCATCAAAACGCGAACATTCGTTCGATTGAAGTCGCGGAATTGATAGATCTCGTCCATTATCGAGAAGGATGGAACGAGGTTCCGGGTGGCGGGATGATCTGGGTCTTCTATGTCGATCTTGACTTCCTGGACCCATGGATGGCCATCGAATCTGGCGCCGATGAGGTCGCCGTATTCCGGCCACGTGTAGAGCGTGTCGGTAGCGCTATGGGCTCCTCCGAAACCACCACCGTTGCGGATGAAGTCTAGAAGGTTGTTTTTTTGGGTATCCGAAAGAGCAAGTTCGCCGCTGGTGAAGAAGAACACGGCGCTGTAGTTTGCGAGGTCTGAAAGCGCCGATAAATCTTCGGTCGCCGTTATTTCCAGTTTGCCGGATCTGATTGAAATTAGCTGGAGAACTTGTTGCGAAACGAGGACAGAATCGTGACGGTAACCAGCGGAGTGGGTTACGTAGAGAACTCTCTTCTGTTGGCCTTGCACGATCGATGGGAGCCAGGCCAACGCAAAGACGAGGAATGTTACCAGACGCGACATGCGTTTGCTCGTACCATCGGTTGATCGGCCTTACATCCGAAAGCCGATTGAAATTCCGGCATGTTCGATAGCACGCCGTTGACTCGATATTTGCCCGGCGAATGCGGATCTGTCAAGGCGAGCATGCGAGCGCGTTCGTCCGCTACGTTCGCGCAGTTGATCTGAGCATAACCGAGGAAGAAGCGCTGGTCCGCAGTGAAGCCATCGATGCTCTCTTTCGATTGTGTTTTTAGTGCTTCGTGCAATGCGAGATAGGCGATGCGCAAGCCGCCGTGATCCGCGACATTCTCTCCGAGTGTGAGTTTACCGTTGAGCTTCACGTCGCCGATAGCTGTGTATTCACTGTACTGCTTGTCGATGCAACTGGCCCGTTCTTCGAAGGCCTTTCCATCTTCGGCGGTCCACCAGTCAGTGACGTTCCCTTTAGCGTCGAAGCGGCGACCCGAGTCGTCGAACCCGTGTGTAAGCTCGTGGCCGATGACCATTCCAATCGCGCCATAGTTGACTGCGTCATCTTTCGTCTTGTCGAAAAACGGCGGCTGAAGGATGCCGGCCGGGAAGTTAATGTTGTTCTGCAGCGGATGATAGTACGCGTTGACGGTCGGCGGTGTCATCACCCACTCGGACTTGTCCTGCGACTTGCCCAGTTTGTTTAGATTGAACTCCCGCGCAAAAGTATTGGACCGCTGCGAGTTGCCGAGGAAATCGTCGCGTGTGATCTTGATGGACGAATAGTCTTTCCACTTCTCGGGATATCCAATCTTGTTGGTGATCGCTTGCAGCTTTTCGAGCGCGCCTTTTTTCGTTGTAGGCGTCATCCAGTCGAGCTGTTCGATGTCCTTGCGAAGCGCGATCTCGAGGTTGTGGACCATCGCCAGCATTTTGTCTTTACCTTCTTTGCCGAATGTGAGCTCGACGTATTTCTTGCCAAGCGATTCGCCAAGATCGCTATCGACAGCAGCGACGCAGCGCTTCCAACGTGGTTGCAATTCCTTCTGGCCGGACAAAGTACGTCCGAAGAAATTGAAGTTCTCATTGACGAACGCGGATGAGAGAACGGGAGCGGACATGCGGAGATAGCCCCACGTCATGTACGTCTTCAGCGTGTCGAGCGATGTCGTCGAAAGTACTTGTTCGAGTCCTTTGAAGAAGTCAGGTACGGCGACGTTCAGGTCCTGCACTTTGCTCTTCAACTGGCTGCCAGAGAGATAGACATCCCAATTGAAGGAAGGTGTTAGGGCGGCGAGTTCACTGACCGTCTTTTTGTTGTAAGTTTTGTTCGGGTCGCGACGGGTCACGCGATCCATGGAGACCTTCGCAAGCTCGGTTTCGAGCGTGAGGATCGATTCCGCTTTTCGCGAAGCTGTCTCCTGTGAATCGCCGGTCAATTGGAACATGCGGGAGATGTGCGCGACGTAGCCCTTTCGAATCTCCTCTGATTTCGCGTCGGTCTTTGTGTAGTAATCGCGATCGGGCAAACCCAAGCCGCCCTGGTCAGCCCGGAAGAGATACTTCGATGTATCCTTTTGATCCTCCAGGACACCCGTTGTGAAGAAGGCTGGCGAGCCGATCAGGTGCAAGCGGGCTAGCTCGGCTGCGATGGAGGTCTTATCGGGAAGGCCGGCGATGCGTTCCAGTACGGGCTTTAAAGGACCGGCTGCTTTGGCCTCGACGCCTTTCTCGTCAATGCAGGACGACCAGTAGTCTCCCATCTGCTCGCCTGATTTCGCTGCGCTGGTTTCGAGGATGTCGCGCAGAATTGTCTGGTTTCGCTCCGCCATCTGGGCGGCACGGTGAAACAGGGAACGATCCGCAGGCACTGGATTCTTATCTAGCCACGTGCCGCACGCGTATCGATAAAAGTCCTGGCAGGGCCCTGCCTTCAGGTCCATGTGGGACTTGCTGAATCCGAAGTCCTGAGCGGATAACAGGAAGGGAATTGAAAACAGGAAGATGTACTTCATCATTACCAGACCTTGCAAGCGTTGTCGCCTCGCACCATGGGTTGACCTATTTTGCATCCGAAAGCCTGTTGAAACTCAGGCATGTTTGACAATACGCCGTTGACGCGATACCGGCCGGGAGAATGAGGGTCGGTTTGCGCACGCAGGCGCTCGGCTTCAGGAGTCATGCTGCTGCACCATACTTGGCCCCAACCTAAGAAGAAACGCTGTTCAGGTGTATAGCCGTCGATCTTGTCGGGGCGGTTCTGAGCAATCGATGCCAAATAGGCCATCAGCGCGATCCGCAAACCACCATTGTCAGCGACGTTCTCGCCGAGTGTGAGCTTGCCGTTCAGGCGAACATCGTCGATTGCGACATATTCGGAGTACTGCTTCTCCATGCAGGAAGCTCGCTTTTCGAACTCCTTACCATCAGCGGGCGTCCACCAGTCCAGCAAATTGCCCTTGGCATCGAAGCGGCGACCTGAATCATCGAAACCGTGTGTCAGTTCATGACCGATGACTGCTCCAATGCCGCCATAATTGACGGCGTCATCGAGCTTGGCATCGAAGAATGGAGGCTGCAGAATACCGGCGGGAAAATTAATGCTGTTTAGCTGGGACGAATAGTAGGCGTTGACGGTCGGAGGGGACATCGACCATTCCTTCGGATTGGGCGGTTTACCGATTTTGTCGAGATTTCTCCGCGTCTCGAATTCGTTCGCGCGAAGTAAGTTCCCCAGCGCGTCATCGCTTGCAATGGCGAGCTTCGAATAGTCCAGCCATTTCTCGGGATAGCCGATCTTTTCCGTGATCGCTTCGAGCTTTTCAATTGCGCGTTTCTTGGTCTCAGGTGTCATCCAGTCGATTTGCCGGATGTCTTCGGCCATGGCTTTCTCGAGGCCTCGAACCATATCGAGCATCTTGGCCTTGCTATTTCCAGCGAAGGCTAGCTCTACGTATTTTTGTCCAAGAGCCTCGCCGAGGTCCCGATCGACCGCGATGATACAGCGTTTGGACCGGGGACGCATTTCTTTCGCCCCGGTGAGGACGCGCTGGTTGAAATCGAAATCTTCGTTCACGAATGCGGACGGTAGCGTGGGAGCCGCGACACGGAGCAGATGCCAAGTGAGATACGTCTTCAAGTCATCGAGGGTCGTCGTCGTTATTAGCTCGTTTAGAATCTTGAAAAATTCCGGGTTTGCGATGTTGATGTTACGAAGGGACGTTGTGCCTGATTTATCGAAGTAGCGTTTCCAGTCAAAAGCGGGAGTGAGAGCCTTCAATCCATCCACCGTGTCCGGATGATTTAAATTGTTGGCATTTCGGCGCGCCACTCTATCCTGTGAGGCCTTTGCCAGCGCTGTCTCGAGGCTCATGATGGCTTTTGCCGCGGAAGCCGCTTTCGCGGCGTCGTAGCCCGCCAAGCTGAACATTCGCGTTACGTGGTCGACATACTTCGTGCGGATCTCAGCCGATTTTGCATCGTCCCGAAAATAGTAGTCGCGATCGGGAAGACCAAGGCCGCTCTGATCGAGCCATCCGATCATGAGCTGGGAGTTCTTGTAATCGACACGAGCGTAGAAGTTGAATAATGGTGCTGCTCCAAACGCATGCTGCCGCTCTAGAAGGTCCGCCAAGCCTGATTTATCCTTGAGAGCTGCAATGCGATCGAGTTCGGATTTGATGGGCGTGAGACCTTTCGCCTCGATCCCTTTCTCATCCATACAGGCGGTGTAGTATGCCCCGATTTTCTGTTCAATTGGGGAACCGTTGGTTTTGACAGCCGAAGTCTGCAAGATGTCGAGCAGGATGTTTTCGTTTCGCGCCGCGAGTTCTTCAAATCGGCTCCACCGCGAGCGATCCGAAGGAATGGGATTGTTCTTGATCCAATTTCCGCACGCGTATTGAAAGAAGTTCGAGCACGGTTCCGCCGACTTATCAATGTTGGCGACATTGAAGCCGGTGCTCTGCGCGCCCGCTGAAATAGCGGCCAGGAGTGCGGCGCCAATGAGTCGCCTGGTTACCATACGCGGCACGCTGCTCCACCGCGAACCATCGGCACTCCAACTTTGCAGCCGAACGCCTGCTGAAACTCTGGCATGTTCGATACGGCGCCATTGACTCGCCAGCGGCCGGGAGAATGCGGATCAGTCTGCGCGTACATACGTGCGATTTTTTCTGTCTGGTTCTGACACCAGATCTGGCCCCATCCAAGGAATAAGCGTTGTTCCGGTGTGAAGCCATCGATCTTGCCCGGTTTCCTACCTGCTAAGGTGTCCATCAATGCCATGTAGGCAATGCGCAGTCCACCGTTGTCAGCCACGTTCTCGCCCAGCGTGAGTTTGCCGTTAAGCTTGAGATCGGACGTGGCGCTGTAGTCCGAATATTGCTTTGCCATGCATTCGGTGCGCTCTTCGAAAGCCTTCTTATCCGCCGCTGTCCACCAATCGTCGAGATTACCCTTAGCGTCGAAGCGCCCGCCTTCGTCGTCGAAGCCGTGGGTCAATTCATGTCCGATCACGGCGCCGATCGCTCCGTAATTGACCGCCTCGTCGAGCTTGACGTCATAAAACGGCGGCTGCAGGATACCGGCTGGAAAATTAATGTTGTTGTTTTGAGGATCGTAGTAGGCATTCACCGTGGGCGGCGTCATGAACCACTCTTTTTTGTCGACAGGCTTGCCGATTTTTGCGATCTGGCGATTAAACTCGAAGGTGTTGGATCGGAAGGAATTCCCGATAGCGTCGCCCCTCTTAATCTCCAGCGCAGAATAATCACGCCAATTCTCAGGAAAGCCGATTTTGTTTGCGATTCCGTGCAGTTTCTCGAGGGCGCGCTTCTTGGTGGCCGGTGTCATCCAATCGAGCTGCTGGATATCGCGTTCGAGCGCCGTCTCGAGCGCGTGTACCATCGCCAGTGTTTTCTCTTTTCCCTGTTGTCCGAAGGTAAGCTCGACATACTTCTGCCCGAGCGCTTCGCCAAGATCGGCGTCGGTGTACTGTACGCATCGCTTCCACCTCGGACGCAACTCCTTGGAGCCGGTGAGAGCCTTGCCATAGAACTCGAAGTTTTCGTTGACGAATGCGGACGGCAGAATCGGAGCCGCCGAATGAATGACGTGCCAGGA
>DASQLD010000037.1:0-4005 GCA_035630195.1 Bryobacteraceae bacterium | reverse complement strand
CTTATAGATTCAGTAGCCGCATTTGGCGAAAGCTGGAGTACCCCACCAAAAACCCACCAAATCGCAGCAACGACGTGACGTTCATTGCGGCCTCCCATTATGAGCGTCGTCCGAATTCGACTCGGTAGTCTGAGAGATTTGTGCATCCATCTCCGCTACGGCGGCACGCACGCTTTCGGGAATCTCGCGCATGTACCAACCCGTCATCTCCAGTTTGGAGTGGCGCAGTTGAGCTTGGGCGTCTTTAGGAGAACCGTGGCGTTGAAATTCCGTCGCAAACGTCCGACGCAGAGCACGGTACGTCATATCGTGAATTCCGGCTTTGACCGCAATCGGCTTCAGGATTCGCTTGCGGTAGTTGCCGATGCGGTAGGGGCGTGCCGGCTTCGGTTGGGAAGATCAGATCGTTGGGCGCGAGCGTGCGGTTCCGGTGATAGGGATCGCCCATGTTGCGGATGCCCAACCACAGCGTGATCTCTTTGTAGAGATCGTCGCTGATTGACACGTAAGAATTCGAGCTGCTGGTCTTCGTTTCGCCAACGCGGTTGGCACCTTTCTCCGTTTCCTTCAGGGCTTCGTCGATCCTGAGCAACGCAGGCTCGACGTCCCCTACACGGAGCGCAAAAGAGCTCGCCGGGCCGGAGTCCGCAGACATAGAATATGCGGACGATGAGGTGCTCCCGCAGCGAGACGGATCGCGCAGCCGATAGCAACCGGCGCATTTCCTCAAGGCTATATGAGCGCCTCGTCGGTTTCCGCAGCTTGGCGCCGGGCAATTCGACCCTGGCCGCTGGATTCACCTGAATGATTCGCACCCCGACCGCATACTCGAGGGCGGCCGATATATACGTCCGGGCCTTCTTGACTGTGGAGTATGAGTAGCCGGCCTCGGCCGCATTGTTCAGCATTTGCTGGATGTGATCGGGTGTCAATCCAGAAACCCGCCTGGCGCCAATCAGCTCAAGCACGCTTGGCCGCCGAGGCTTCGCTTGTTGTCCCTCTTTCGGCGGAGCTGTTTCAAAAACGCTCACGACAGCTTTTCGAGTCGCGCTCGACCAACTCGATGCCTTCAGAGTTCGGTACCGTTGCCAAACCTCTGTGAACGTGGGGTCGGTCGGCAGGCCGTTAGAAACGACCGGTTCAACCACAGCAGTGGCGCTGCCTCGTTCCTTAAAGATGATCTTTCGGAGTTCATCCATGGCCTCATTCTTTGTCATGCTGGCGCATGACCCGAGGATACGCGACCTCCGACGACGTTTCTCTGTGCCGTCCGGCAAGGGGACGTACACATTGAAGTAGCCCTCCCACATTCGTATGGTCTTGCCGACCTTCTTGACCCAGCCTCGTTCATCCCTCCGACGTGGCATCGTTTTCCCGATGTTTCGGAAGTCTATCATGCTGCACCCGTTCGGACCGCGTTCCGGACCTGCTCCTCGATCCAGACCTCGATATCCGCCTCACGAAATCGAATGTGCCCGCCCAGACGGACGTGAGGAAGAAGAGGTTTACGAACACGAAGATGGCAAAAACCGAGTTCTCCGATACCCCCAGCTTCTTGGCAACATCCTTTATCGTCATCAATTCCATCGCAGCCCCCAAATGACCGCACCACATGCACAATCACGCCTCGTCATCAAAGCTCTACATCACAGGTCCGACCCTCCCCGTCAGACGGCCCGAACAGCTGGTCAATGTTCTGCGTCCAAACCTCGAGTGCAAATTCTGCAACGCCTAACCAGACATCGAGAATCTGATCGGGGATTTTCTTGAACGCGGTACTGACTCTAATACCCCGCTGCTGCGCTACAAATACAGCGCACACCTCCCCGCGGTACGCGACTAAGAGGGCGCTTTCGTCGGTGGCCGTTTTCCCACCATTGCGCTGCCCAACTTCCGTTTTCGCTTGAACAAGCTTCCTGTTGAAACCGTTTCCGCATGAATTCCCTTCCATGCGTCTACCGGTCTACTTCTGGCGTTCCGGCAACAATAGCATTCTGCTCGTTCGCTCTCTTCCATTCCTCGAGTGCGGATCGGCGGATCAGCCGCCTGCGCCCAAAGTGATGACCGGCAGAGCCGATACTCCACCTACACGACCAAGAATCCCGTTGTAGACATGCGCTTTCGAGCAGCGCAGTTCCTGAGCAACCTCGACGGCTGAAAGGATCTCGTCTCCGGCACCTCGCGCAGTTAGATTTGCAGTTGGCATCGATGAAACCTCGTCGCAGGAACCTCCAATTGACTCTCGATGTCCCCACAGAACAAAAGGGCGGCTGATGGATGCGTTCTGACACGCCGATGCCTATTTTTCTGACTTTGTCAGATTCTGAATTCCAGCGACCCGTATGTATTGAAGGCCGCTACGACGCACGCCGAAGGCAGTACGCGGCTGACTCTCCCCTTCGCCTGTGGAACACGTCGGATCAATCATCAAGTCGCTTTGGGACCTTGAGCCTGAGTTGCGCATTTCGAAACAGCAGGTCAAGCGCATCGAATCGATCGAGCTGGTCCGTCAGCAGCGAGACGAGCGCAAACAGAGCTTGCTCTTCAACTCTCGGCCGTTCCTACTGTGCGGTCTGCCGATCCGGCGACCGGAGCGTGGGAATCTGCTTCACGAGCGCCGGAACGGGAACTTCTTTTTGCAGGTTTGTGGTCACCCCAACTTGGGTCTTCCGTACGGACAGGATCGCCTCGTGCCCATCTGGGTCGCTACACAGGCAGTTCGGCTGCGGAGTCGGGAAATCAAGTTCTGCGCAGCGGCGGAGATCCTTGACGAACTAGGTCTGCCGCCGGACGGCGTTCACTACCGGCGTCTAATCGAGAGTTTCCAGCGAGTGTTTGCAAGCACGATCTAATTCGGAACCGAACAGTCGCAATCTGTTTGGGACTGCGGCCGATTTAACTTCTTCGACCGGATGAGGCTCTGGCGATCAGTTGGTTCAGCGGAACCGGCAATACGTGAAGAGAACGTCATCACGATCACCGAGGCGTTCTATCACGAGTTGCGTGAACACCCTGTTCCGATCGAACGAGAGGTCGTGAGAGCGCTCGCCCATTCGGCCGGCGCCCTCGACTTTTATATGTGGCTGGTTTGGCGTTCGTACGGCAGATCGCGCCCGCAACGGGTGCCGCTGTTCGGCGACCTGGGATTAATCACCCAGGTCGGCTGCTCGGACTACCGGAGGCCGAGGGACTTCGCTCGCACTGTTCGCCGGTGGCTCAAAACCGTAAGTCAACTCTGGCCTGATTGTCCCGCCCAAATTACTTCCGACGGGGCTGCCCTGATTGTACGGCCCGCCCGCATAATCCACAGTGCCCTGTGAAATATCGGCGTCGTCCAAGTTATGTTTGTCGCGGCCGGCGAACGTCACTTCAACGCTTTGCAAAGAATGGCACGTTATGTTTGTCGCGAGGGATCGTTATGATTGGCGCGCAATGGCAGATAACTTATTTCGCACCAGTAATATACAACTCACGCCTATAGTTCTATCCCTGAATAAAACCCTTCCAGTAGTCGGTGGGAGTGTTTGTGGAAATCGAGGGCTCACCGACGCGCTGCTGCGCAGCGGAGAGACACATCGTGATTGAAGATGTAACGCGCGATACCCAAGAAGGGTCGGAGATCGTATGATTCGCTCGCTTCGTTTCGTCGCCGCACTGGTTTGTTCCAGCATTCTCTCCTCGGCGTCGCCGCAGAGTCAGGACGACGACTCCTCAGAAGCCCAGAAAATCATGGCGCGGGTGCTGAAACTTGCGGATCTCTACAATTGGGCAGATGCCGCTCCCTTTTTCAGCAAGCGCAAATGCTGTTCGAGCGGACGGGAGACAAGCGAAACGCCCTTCACGCCCGTCTCGGGTTCATTCGAGCGTAAGCGTACGACCAAGCCGTTTCAGGGGTGGGTGCTGAGCCAGCGTGCGGGCGTGAGTTGAATGTATTCCGACCTGGTCCTGCGGCTCATACCCGGCAAGACATCGAGTAGATAAGCCTTAGGAGGCACTCCAAGGCGC
>DASQLD010000036.1:0-9912 GCA_035630195.1 Bryobacteraceae bacterium | reverse complement strand
TTCCATCTGAACGTCGACAATCGCCGCTTCAACGCCGTCGATGCGTTTCATCCGCCATGAGGCGACGACGATCTGATGGACGAGATCTTCTTCGACGCCGTTCCCTGGAGCGAAGAGGTTTCTGTAGTGGGCTAGAAGTTCCTGGAAAAGGTCGTCCCGCTCATTTTCGTAGAGAAACCTGTGACTGCCGGATAGTCCGTGGGTGGTTCCATTTAGTGAGGATTTGGCTTTCCCCTCCTCGGTGACAGGGCCTTTCGATTTTGCGCCGTTGCGGCGGGATGCTTCTTTTTGTTTATCAGTACGCATGCTTCAACTCCGGCTAAAGAGTAGCATGTCGAATTGGAGGAGATCCCGTAAGTACGTTTATTTGCAACAAAAAGAGCTTGTGAACGCATTTAGCAGACCACGCCGACCTCGGAGGTGATCGACGTGGCCCGCGGCCGCCCGAGATCACTCAAAAGGGAGAGAGAAGACGGACGACCTAAAAACGAGGGTACCGCGTTTGCGGTCGTATTTCTAAGCTCGATGAAGAAATGTTTAATTTTGTCAATTTTATTCGCAACGCAGTCGGAGTACGTCCCAGCACTGCTGCCTACTTCAATCCGGCGAGAATTCTGACAGACTGACGGCAATCCTTCGATGTGCGTTGAGCGGGATAGAGGCGGGCCCCCTCACGCGGATTAGTCAGCATGAGAACGGACAGACTCAATTCCGCTGTCGCAGAATTTGAGACAGGCCGTGGTGCGAGCTTAAGAGACTGCAGTGTTATTTCCGCCCGATCGATTCCCCTGTCTTTCCAATGCAGCCAGCGTTATTAAGCTATCGGTTAATTCTGACGCAGCGCTTAGAAGCTGGAGGGATTTTTCAATCGTAACGTCTGCAGATTTTTTCTTCGCGAGCATAGCCTGGGCCTGCCCAATGAGGTTGCTAATCGCTCGTAGATCACGTTGTCTGGATACTTTGGACATCGTCGTTCCCACACCGCTCCGTTAGAAGCGTTTTTGACGTGTTCGGTGTCTTGAAAAACGCGTAATCGGTACTGTCGATGGCCTGGGTACTGCGCCTGGTTGGATACTGCGTAAGATCTCGCGAAACAGGTTCATGAATTACGCTGCTGAGTGGTTTTCTGAGGGGAAACCGCTCCCTCTGGTAAGCGGCTCGGAGACGGTACAGCCCCGGGAACGCACAAAACTGTAGAAGCGGGAGGCGGGCGCGTGGAGCGGGATGACTGCTTGTAGAGCTCGTACCGTGGTTTAGTCGCGTGCGATCGATAGCAGCCGCAATGACGAGACAACTTGGATCACAACGCTATCGGCTAAGTTACCTCTGCTCGAGGGATTTTGTAACCGTTGATAGCCAACCTTGACGAGTTGATGACTGTTGGGCCGAAAGCCTACGACTGACTCATACGCCTTGGTGGGACCGCCCATGTTCGAGCAGAGATAGCCGAGGCGGGCAGCGACATACCAGCGGGGGTGCATGACTCGCCGAAATTCGGCATATCCACCGTGCTGGGTGAAGGTGGGAATCGCGCGGTAGTCTCTCTTGAACCACTGGAGTTCGCCTTGGGCGTTCCACGCTCCACGCGCCCATTGCACGTCAACACCAAAAGCAGTTGCAGGGAGATCCCGGGGCTTCGCCTCGCCCGGGAAGAAATATGGAAACTCGCGATGCAAATAGGGACCGCGATAGGCGGATACTCCCACTCGTAGACCTTGAACGATCGTGTACCCTGCCCCTCCGCTCCAATTCGGATATTGGTCGCTGTCGAATACGCTCCTACGGTTGGAGGGAGACGAGTTCGCGAACTGGGCTCGAAGATCCAGCTTGCCGAGGGTGACATCCAACTGGGCGCCGGGGAGACCGTAGCTGGTTATGGATTTGTAGTAGTACCCATAGGTCAAGGGCATGTCGATCAAAGGATTGTCCGCGTCGTCATAGCGCAGAAGGAATGATCCGAACGAAGACGACAACTGTCCGATGCGAAGGACAAGCGAGCGATTGTTCCAAAACTTCGAATAACCCAAATGAGCTTGCAGAACGTCGGCTCTGACACCGTGTCCCTGGGTAGGGAACTGCTCGAGGAAGTAGGGCCGGGTGTGGACCTGGACGGAACCTGCAACAGTCCAGTTCTGACTTAGCTTCCAGGTGGGGTAAAGCATGCTTCGGAAGCCCGCTGTCAACGGGGCGCCGTCAAATCTGTGGGAATACATTCCGGCAGCGCTGACAGAAGCCCGCAATTCGAATCCGGATTCGGCTTCCTGCGCGGAGAGGCATTTTAATGATCCACAAAACAATACTACAAACTTCATGATTTATTCCCAGAGACGAGTTGCTCGACTGTACGTGGACTGCCGGTCCGTACCGCAAGCGCGAGCTTTCGAAGCGAGTTTTGATAGGTGGAGGGATCGGCAATTGGAGCTTCTGTGGCGCCGTTCTCGACACATGTTGCGAACGTTGTGACGAGAAGCGGATCAAACTGCGTACCGGCATTCGCCTTCAACACATTTAAGGCATGCGCTGCACTCATTCCGCGACGGTACGGCCGATCGGAAGTCATCGCGTCATAGGCGTCCGCTACGTGGACGATTCGCGCGGCAAGAGGGACTTGCTCACCTTTGAGACCGTTCGGGTATCCAGTGCCGTCCCAGTTCTCGTGGTGAAGTTCAACTGTGGGCAGGTAAGGCGCGAGCCCGTTCACACCCTCAAGAATCTTGCGACCGATGACCGGGTGTTCCTTGATGAGTTGAAACTCTTCGTCACTCAGCTTGCCTGGCTTCTGTAGAACGGAGTCCGCGATTCCGATCTTTCCGACATCGTGCAGTAAGGCCCCGATGCGGAGCTCATCTACCTCCGCAGGCGCAAGGTGGAGATGCCCAGCAATGAGGCACGAGTATTCACTGACGCGGATGCTGTGACCAGCCGTATAGGGATCGCGCGCATCGAGCGCGCTGGCGAGCGAACCGATGAACTCAACGTAGGCGCGATTAAGATCGTCGCGGCCTTGGCGAACCGCGACCGCAGCTTCATTGAAGCTCGCTGCGAGCTCATGGATTTCTTTGACGGAGGAACGAGTGGTATTGAGTTCGGGAAGCAAGCCACTGGTTCCACTTTGCCGCAACTGGGATATGACCTGAGCGATGGGCCTGACAATCGATCGCGCGGATATGGCGCTGACTACGACTGCGGCGAAAAGGGCACAGAACCCGAAGTTCGAAAAATTCTGGCGGAGGACAGTGTGAATCGGGCTGAGGGCATGATTCACGCTCCGAAAGCTCCGCAGTGTGTAGGGGCTGTCAGACGAAAACTTCCCGACAACCATAGAAAGGTACGTCTCGCTACCGATCACCAATTCACATTCAGACTGCGGGTTGCAGGCTCTCACATTCGATTCGATTTGTTCGAGAGAGTGGCCCGTTAAGTTCGAGACCACCACCTTTCCGTTATCGAGAAGGGCCACGGGCGCATTGAAGTGAGCCAGGTTCAGAGGCTCGCCTACGGAGAGCGTTGCGATATCGTCCTCGGCCTGGCTCACCGGTATGGATGTGACACGGAACGCGCGTCCGTCGCGGAGGAAGAGCTCTCCAATTGGTTTCTTGAGTCGATCGGTATCCAGCGCGGTGAGCTTGTCTTCGATCCGGATCACCCCGACCATGGGAGCGCCCTCTATAGTAGAAACGAGCAAAAGGTCGACGCCAATGGCCTCACCGATTTCCTGTAATTGATCCTCAACAGTCTGGCGGGCATCCTTGCTGCTCGTATTTGCCAAGAGCAATTGCAAGCCCGCTTTGAGAGCCGCGCTTTCCGCTACGACGCGCAAAGAGCGAGTACTTTGCACCTGCGTTCGCCGCTGCATGGCGGCAGCAGCAGCCTGGTTCTCGCGGAGGGAGGCGCGCAATCCTTCCCTCACGGTGGCCGTGACAGATTTTTCGACTGTCCAAAATGTGCCGACGAGCAGAATCGCGAAAGGGACGATAGACCAGAGAAAAGTTCGATACAGATAACGCATGATGTTAGTCCCGTCTGTTTCCCTTATCTATTGCGTTGAAGGGAATCAGAAACTCAATGGCGGTCACATCATCGTTTCCGACATGTATCTTTTGGCGGAAGAACCCTGCCGCTTTATGCCACGCTACGAGGGTGTAGTCGCCGGGAGGCACATTCGAAAGCTGAAAATGACCTACTCCGTTTGCCTGGGTATTCCACTGATTAGGGGTGACGAAAATCGCGGCGCCCATGTTCGGATGTAAATGACAGTTGACGAAGACGACGCCAGGATTTAGAAGCGTGACGTTGCGTGTTTCCCCCTTCGGATAACTGCCGAGGTCGAAGATTTTCGGCTTCGAAAGAGAGAACACGTTATGAAAGATCGCGTCCTGATTGGGAAGAGAAACTGTGGACCCGGCGGGGACAACGAGAAGGTCAGGAATGAATCGTCGATTTTTCTGCTCCATTACAGCGTGCACGGGCACAGCATTCGCCGAATTGGAGTCGACGGGACCATCCAAGAAGATGACGACATGCCGTCGCTCAAAACTGAGCGGATCTTCGTTGACGTCAACGGCGAGTTGGACGGACGCTCCGCGCTGGTAGGAACTGGCGGACGCAGTGATCGTGCGATTGCTGAGTTTGCGCTTGACTATGACCGTGCCTTCGATGTTCGCCGCATCGAGGCTCCCGAGGGCCACCGAAATCAGAATCATCGCGCTGAACGTAGCGTGCAACATCTAGGTTTCTCATCGACGCGGTTCGGTAGGGCTTTAAGGAAATGTGTCTTTCCTGTAGGCTGGAGCGATGGCGACCCAGACGATTCTGATGTTCGCGCTCGCTTTGACAGTTTTCGCCCAGGAAGATCCCTATGACGCCTTATATCGCGGGGACGAGGGTAATGTTTTCAACCAACACCCAAATGCGTTTCTGGTTCGGATGACAAACGGCCTATCCCCCGGCAAGGCCCTGGATGTCGGCATGGGACAAGGGCGGAACGCTCTGTATCTGGCGTCGAAGGGCTGGACCGTTACGGGATTCGATCCGTCGAAAGTGGGTGTCGAGACCGCTCGCAGGCAGGCTGGGGCAAAGCGGCTAGCTCTGAAGGCCATCGTAGCGACTTCCGAGGAATTTTCCTGGGGGCGCGAGCAATGGGATCTGATTGTTTTAACCTACGTTGGCTTCCGAAATCTGACGAGCCGCGTGATGGAAGCGCTACGTCCGGGAGGGATGGTGCTGGTCGAGAGTTACCACAGCGACACTGCTTTTCTTCGGGTTCTGGGACCGGAGCATTGGGAAAATAACGAACTGCCAACGCTCTTTGCGCAGTTTCGCTTGCTGCAGTATGAAGATGTCATGGACCGGCCGGACTGGGGAATACAATATGGCTCAAAGAACCGCCTGGTGCGGTTGCTCGCGCAGAAACCGGTGAGCCGGCCAAACGGGTGTGAATTTGATGGCCGGGTGTTCCCGTTCGGTGAGAAGGCTGGAAGGCCGGGTGAACTTCCGATGCTGTGCACCTCTCATGGTTGGCAGTTTCAGCGGTGAGGGTTCGGTCCACCTTCAACGAATGCTTTCCTTCGCGTCTTGCGCCGGGTGGCGCAACTACGGCCCAGGGTCGAGCTGACCGTAGTTGCGCGCGATTTTCTCAGAACAGGAATTTAAGCGCTAGCTGTGTCTGGCGCGGGCTGTTGGCCTGCGAGGTTACGGCGCCGAAGTTTCCCGCTCCTACTGTGTTGGCGGGGGCGCCGAAGATTGGGTGGTTTGCGATGTTGAACCATTCGCCGCGGAACTGGACGGAGTATCGCTCGCCGATCCGGAAGTTTTTGAAGATCGAGAAGTCGAAGTTCTCTACCGTGTCTGTCTTGAGGTTCGGGTGGACGCGGCCGAGGTTTCCGAAGGTGTAGTTCGGCGCGATAGAGAAAGCGGATGTGTCGAACCATCTGGCGATGGTGGGATCATCCAGCCGGGCCTCCTGGCCGTTCGAATCGGGACGCTGCCCGCCGCCGAACGAGAAGCTGTTGTTGGCCGGATTGTTGATCTGGATGGGCAAGCCGCTGTTGAGCGTCCCGATGCCATTTACTTGCCAGTTGCCGAGGATCGCATTGACGAACCCGTTCCAGTTGGCGCCCATCGATTTGCCTTGGCCAAATGGGAGCTCATAAGTAAAGCTCGCGACCAGGCGATGTGGCTGGTTGTAGGGGGAGATGGAGCGGTCACAGGCGCGGCAGTAGTTGTCGCGGAAGCCGGCGCTGGTCCAGGCGTTGTC
This sequence comes from Bryobacteraceae bacterium, assembly GCA_035630195.1. Taxonomy (GTDB): domain Bacteria; phylum Acidobacteriota; class Terriglobia; order Bryobacterales; family Bryobacteraceae; genus DASQDN01. The sequence continues at coordinate 3,656 of DASQLD010000036.1, read as the reverse complement.
GCCACCATCGGAGATCAGCTTCGACCAGGTGTAGGCAACAACGACATTGCTGCCGGCCTGGAAGCGCTTTTCTACTTTGGCTTGGAGAGCATGGAAGTTGGAGTTGCCGTGCGAGACCCCCGCGTACGAGACGCCGGGATATTGCGGGAAAGGCGTCAGCAAGTGGCCACGTTGCACGGTGGGTGTGGATAGCGGGCCCACGGTGATCGTTCCATAGAACGGGTTGGGAACGAGGTCGAGAAGTCCGGCATCCGGAGTCATCTGGTCGAGGCGCAACTGATCGTATTGCCAGCTTAGCGGCAGCAGTGTTCCTTTGTTGCCCGCATAGCCGATCTCGATGCCCATTGAAGAACCGACCTGTTGTGAAATGGTGAAGTTCCACTGCTGGTTGTACGGAGTCTTCAACGTGTCCTGAACCGGGGCTCCGACGCCTTGTCCGAGCGCTGCGAGCAAACCATTGGCGCTGCCTTCCGGAACCAAAACTCCCTCGGGGTAGGGGTTGCGAAGCAGGTTATAGGGGGTGACTCCATCGAGCGACGTTAACCAAGGAGTTGAAGCGCGAAACGGCGCTGTGCCGTAGTTGTTGGCTCCGTACGGCGCCATGGTGTAGAAGATGCCGTAGCCGGTGCGGATTACGGTGTTCGGCAGAACCTGATAAGCGATGCCGACGCGCGGCGCGAAGTTGCCGAGTTGCGCAGACCGGAGACCGCGCCCGTCAATACCATCGTTCGGGAAGATGTATCCACCTTTGAGGTCGAGGCCGACTTTGTCGCTCAGTGGACTGCGAACGTTGGGATCGAAGGCGGCATAGCGATCGTAACGTTCGGTCATGCCGGTTTCCATATCCCAACGCAGTCCGAGGTTGAGAGTGAGCTTGCGATTGACTTTCCAATCGTCCTGTATGTAGACGCCGAACGATTTGCTTTCGAGGGCGGGACGGATGCCGTTGACGACGCTGCCACTCGATCCCGCGCCAAGAAGGAATGAGGCATATGCGAAGCCGGCGGCGCCGCTGACGAGGCGGGCATCGGGGCCTGTCGTCATGCCGCGAGTGAACGTGTAGTTCATCGACCACGGGGCTTGGGAGTGATTGATGAGGTTCGACCGGAATTCGCTGCCTATTTTCAAATTGTGGTTCGAGAGGAGCTTCGAATACGTACCGATGAACGTGTGCGACATGTTTGCCGACCGGAAGTTCCAATGATGCAGAACGCCGGGCATCGTCATCTCTTCGACGGTGAACTCGGGGAAAGCGAGGATATCGGCGCCGGTCTCGACGTTGGCGGGCAGTCCAAGCTGGCTGGGTTTGAAGCCAACGTAGTTCGACTGGCGATTCAGGATGGACCGCGCGAAGCCATAGCGAAGGTTGAGGATGGAATTGGAACTGATGGTGTTGGTGTAGTCCAACGCCGCGTTCTGCTGCCGCTCAGCGTTGGCAAAGCAGGCGCCATCGGGACAACCGGGCGAGTCCCACACGGTAGGCTGGGCGTTCTGATTGTCGAAGATGCTGTAGCGAACGAACAGCTTCTGTTTCTCGTTGAAGTTATGGTCAACTTTGGCGGTACCCCGGTTGACATCGGCCTTGTACTTCCCCTGAAAGAAGAAGTTGTTCGCTCCCGTAAATGCCAAGCCCGGGAGGTTCGGTCGCGGTCCATAGTACTTCTGCACGTTCAATGCGACAGGGTCGAGACGTTCGGCCGGAATCCGATTACCGGGGAAAGGCGTTCGCAGAAATTGGCCGGGTCGGGCTGGGTCGGGCGCTGTGGAGAAGGGATCGAAGATCACGCGCTGCTGACCTTGGGCGTTGAAGGTCTGCGAGAAATCGCCCTGCATCTGGAGATCGGTTGGGAGGGTGTAGAAATTATTGACGGCCGATCGCTGGGCGCGAGATTCGTACGCAGTGAAGAAGAATGTCTTGTTCCGAATGATGGGTCCACCGATGCTGCCGCCGTATTCGTTTCGCTGAAAGACACCGAGCGGGCGGTTGCTGGCGTTCGAGAAATAGTTGTTCGCGTCCATCTTGCTGTTGCGAAGGAACTCAAATAGGGAGCCGTGGAATTCGTTGGTACCGGACTTTGTCGCGATGGTGAGGACGCCGCCGCCGCTGCGGCCATACTCGGCCGAATAAGAGTTCGTTTGGATACGGAACTCTTCGACGCCTTCGATGGTGGGAACAGCGCTGTTGGCGTTCATGTTGGCGGTGTTGGAGTTCATGGTGACGGGAACGCCGTCCATCATGATGGCGTTGCTGGAGTCGCGTCCGCCGTTGACGGTGAATCGTCCGATGGATTCGAAACCTTCGCCGACACCTCCGTTGCCCGCGGCTGGGCTCATACCGAATACGCCGGGGGTTAAGGCAGCGAGACCGTAGACGTTTCGGCCGTTGAGTGGAAGATCAATGATGCGTTTGTTCTCGACAACGCCGCTGAGGGTCGCGGTGGTGGTCTCGACGAGCTGGGCGGAACTCGAGACGGTTACTGATTCGCTGACGGCTCCGACGTCGAGCCGAATGTCTACGCCGGCTTTCTGTTGGGTTGCGATCGGGTAAGTTTCAATTACGAAACGGCGGAAGCCGGCCTTTTCCGCTTCTATGCGATATCTGCCGGGCGGTACCGGGCTGACCAGATAGAAACCCGATTCGTTGGAATTTCCTTTGAAGACGACACTGCGGTCAATATCCGTCACGGTGACAGTGGCGTCTGTGATGGCGGCGCCGGAGGTGTCCGTGACGAGTCCAGAAATAGAGCCTGCTACGGTTTGGGCTTGGGCGGCGCATTCGAGGAAGAACATGCACGCAACCAGGCCGAGACTTTTTGACAACGTTTTAGACACCATGGTCTACCCCTAAAGAAAGTTTGGAACGAACTATCCTGACCGCGCACCTTATCAGACCTGGAGCGGCGGGGGAAGTTAAAAGTAGAAATCGTTTGCGTTAATGACTCAAAAACGTGCGACGCAAATGAGGGTAAGTGGAGTGGATTAAGCGGGATAGCGCATGTCTCGGCATAGTACTCGGATCACTGTAGACCTATAGTCCGGTGGCCATTCGTTCCGCACAGTAAAACTCTTCGCAATCCCCGTATTGGTCATATAACTGATAATCTGGTTGCAGCGGGATATTTTGCGTTATAACCGGTGAGCTGACGAGATGAATCGACCGGCCCTTGTCCTAATTTTCCTTTCTATCATTTGTGTTCCCCTCAGAGCGGCTACGCCGAAAGCAGAAGCGGCGGCTCGGGTATTTGCTGCGAATTGCGCGGGCTGTCATTCCGCGCAAGCCAAGTCGAGTGATTTTAGTGTCGCGACTTTGGATGCGGTGATCGCGGGCGGGAAGAAACACGGCCGCTCGGTGGTGGGTGGACATCCCGAGCAGAGCCCGCTGGTCAAGATATTGAAGGGCGAGGTGGCTCCGCAGATGCCGATGGGTAAGGCGCTGGCGGCGGCTGACATCGCTGCGGTGGAAGCGTGGATTCGCGAATTGCCGGCGGAGAAGATTGCGGCGTCGAAAGATGAATGGCGCTGGCCCTATGAGAAGCCGGTGAAGCGTACTCCGCCAGCTGTGACGAATGCAGCTTGGGTGAAGAATCCGATCGATAGTTTCATTCTCTCGAAGCTGGAAGAAAATAAGCTCAAGCCTGCGCCGAAGGCAAATAAAC
>DASQLD010000035.1:0-3879 GCA_035630195.1 Bryobacteraceae bacterium | reverse complement strand
AGAGGCCGACGATCGGGGTATTCGTCGCGCAGCCGAACTGATCCGTATTGACCAGGTTGTTGTTGCCCGCGCCGTATTGATAAAGGATTCGTCCATCACGATACAGAACAGCCGAGAAATTAACCGGCTCTCCCGTGAATGCAGTTTCGGCTGCCCAACGCACAGTCACCGAATCCGGTCCCGTACTGAAATAGACGTTCTCTCCGGATTGCGCTTGGCCGCCGTACACCAGATCCATCCACATCGGTGCGATTGCCATTACTGAAGCGACTGAATTGCTGTCGTTACAGGCAGTCACATTCGGCGCTCCGAACGTGATGTTGCCGTTTCCGTTGATGTACATCGAACGGTGCGTACGATCGAAAAACCGGAACGGGAAGGGTAGATTGACTTTGCGATATGTGAGAAAAAAACGTCCGCCTGTGGGCACTGTAAATTGAGGACTCTCGACTCCTGACACAACTGTGGCCCCTGGACGTAGAGTGAAGGCGTATTCCGGCTGCACCGGAACCGTAACTTGAACGAGTCGACCGGCGCCCGAAGCGGAAACCGGGTCGTTATAGTATGCCGAAATGAAGTCAGACGGGATCGTGTCAAGATATTCGTCGCGGATACCGACGATGGCGTCATTGGCGCTGATGATGGATCCCTCGTAGACAAGCCCTCGTCGTCGGAGGGTCATGTGCTCCAAGTCACCATTGCTTGTTGTGAGTTGGATAAGCGCCGTGGGACTCGTGTTGTTCGCGTCATAAAGCGACACGTGAACCATCTCATTCGGTACGTAGCTCGAGCTATGAAACTTCAGCGCGCCCGTGTTTGACGGAGTTTCGAAGGAAGGCACAACATAAGTAGAATCGCCATTCCGCGACTGTGCCAACACGCCCAATCCTCGTTTTGCGAAGCCCTCCCAAAGGGCCTGTTCTCCTTCACCTCTGAAATTGACGCGATTTGCAAGAATGATCGAGTCTCTGGTCTCAACCATAGTGGCGTTTGGAGGCTGAAGCTTCATCCCTTCGATGGCGTTTCTCTGAATCCGACGTCTGCCTTCTCGTTCGCCATAGAGTTTTATGAGATTGGCGCGCGCTTCCCACATAGCCTCGAACCAGATTTCCCCGTCGAAGTGCTCCTCGAGACCGATGTCGGCGACACGTCCGTAATCGGCGAATGTCAGGCCGTTGAGGCTCATGTTTGTCGAATAGGGACGGCTTCTGTCGCCTGCCCCGAAGCTCTGAATAAAGTATTCGCCCGTCGCATAGGCGCCATCGAGCGGCGCGCCTTCCGGAATCAACATCTCGAGAGCGAAGAAGTCACTCCACGCTTCACTCATGGCCCGGCCTTGATACGTTTCGAAGATATTTCGAGCCAGCCGACCGCTGACGCCGTGAGTGTATTCGTGAATGACTACCTCGGCGTCGAACGATCCATCCGTGAATATGTTGTCGGCGTGATCACCGGCAAGATACATTCGGACGAAGCCCGGTGCTCCGTCTTCCGTCGTAGTGCGGAATGTGAATGAGGCATTATCAATCAGCGCAACTCCAGGCCTGGTAATTCCAAACTGGCTATAGGCGTAGATTGGATCGCCACCGACGCCTCCGCGACCGAAGTTATCCTGCTGGAAGCTTCCCGCCGCTTCATCAACTCCGATGTGCCAAAAGAAATCATGCGCCCGATTCATCAGGTAGAAAAGGTTCGTCGCTGCCGCATCTTTGAAGTTGGTTGGATTCGGCTTTCCTGGTCCCAGCTCCAGTTGGAAGCTAAAGTCGCGCGTCGGAGACTTGGCTGTCTCGGGAGTGAACGTGAATGTGGCGTTGGGATTCTGGCCGGTGACGGTATTATTGCCGGCCGTTTCCGTTCCATCCACCCAGCCGCGAGGCGAAGCTTGCGAATCGCCGGCGAAAGATACTTGCACTCGATCGACATAGGGGCGAGGCGATATCACCAGCGTTCCAGGCCTGGGATTCGGTTGCGGGCTGACCGGGAAGACTAATCCTCGGGGCGGTTGCGGAGCTTGATATCCACCTAGAGGAGTGTTCTGCAAGACTGATTGTTTTTCCGCATCGACGATCGTGCGAAAGTGCAGGGCGCCGTCTTCATTCGGAACGAAGAACGCCCAGGCCGGCCGCAAGCTTTTTCCCGCTGGAAACCAAACGGGCTGACCGTTGACGCTATCCGCAAATCCGCCGCGGATGAAGTTCATCGTCTTCTCGCCCTTTGCGAGCGACGTGCGCGCCGGAAGATAACTGCTCTCCGCTCGAGGATTCACTTCGCGGAAGGCAACGCGAAGCGATTCGCTCGCGGCTTCTAACGACGGGGTCGCGCCGTCCGGCCGGCCATACAGTTTACCCCCGACATTCAGGACTTGACCTGCCGAATCGATATTTACCGTGAAATTCGAACCGAGGACATCAATTCCCTCGAACTGCTGCCGGAATAGAAGATGAGTAACGCCGTTGAACGAACTCTTGTATTCTTTGACCAGGTAGATACTCGCAAAGTCGGATTCCGTCAACCCGTAATCGCTGGCAACAGATTGGATGTATCGTTGGCCGATTACGAGGGCGCCGTCGCTACTTGGGGGAGTCAAAGCGCCCGAGTCGCTCCAAACATGATTTGCGGGGAATGCTGGATTGTTGATCTGAGCAAATAACGTCAAAGAACAAAGGAAAAGGGCGAATATTCGCACAAAAATTCCACCTAACTTAGCGATCAGTGCTCGCGAGATATCCTCCAATTAGAGCACAGAAGCGTAAGCAAGACATCATCTCCGAAGGAGGATAGACGCCTCCTTTCATAATGGTTGAAATGCCCCGCGACACGATCGCCGATCTGTTCGCAAGCTTTGCGGACAGCGACGAGCAGTTTCTTGCTTACGACGATGGCTATCGGTCCCACAGTTTTACGTACCGTGAAACTGCGGATGCAGCACGGGTGTTTGCGGGTAGACTCGAAGCGGCAGGGATCGGCAAGGGCGATTCCATTTTGTTTTGGGGAGAGAATCGACCGGAATGGGTCGCCGCCTTCTGGGGATGTGTCCTCCGAGGAGCGATCGTGGTGCCAGTCGACTACAGGGCCTCCTCCGACTTGCTTCTTCGAGTCCAGGCGATCGCCAAAGCCAAGCTGCTACTTGTCGGTGAGGAAGTTGCCGCTCCACCCGTTGACGTTCCTGTTTGGCGTCTATCCTCCGTCCACTGGCGAACGCCGAGAAAGTCCATCACTGCCGTGCCAGTTTCGAGAGACGACACCGCAGAAATCCTCTTTACGTCCGGCGCCACAGCCGAGCCCAAAGGCGTCATTATTCAACATCGCAACATCCTCGCGAACGTGGTTCCCGTTGAGCGCGAGATGCAGAAGTATAAAAAATACGCCAAGCCCTTCCATCCGATTCGCTTTCTGAACCTTCTCCCCCTAAGCCATATGTTCGGCCAGTCGATGGCAACTTTCATCCCGCCGATGCTGCCGGGCGTGGTGATGTTCATGCGTGGCTACAACCCTCATGAAATAGTGAGGCAGATTCACTCGCGCCGCATTTCGGTGCTGGTTTGCGTACCGAAGATTCTCGATGTCCTGCGCGAATACGTGCTTCGGGCCGTTCCCGAAGCCGCCGAAGCTCCTCCGCCTGGGGCGCACTGGTTGAAGCGCTGGTGGATGTATCGGCGCGTTCACAACCTGCTCGGTTGGAAGTTCTGGGCCTTTATCGTCGGAGCGGCGCCGCTACCGTCCGAGCTAGAAGAGTTCTGGGGACGTCTCGGATTTGTCGTCATTCAAGGCTATGGACTGACCGAGACCGCGCCGATTGTCACCCTGAATCACCCCTTTCATACGAGAAAAGGCAGCGTCGGCAAACCCATCGCCGGAGTTGAAGTAAAGATCTCGGAC
>DASQLD010000034.1:0-5697 GCA_035630195.1 Bryobacteraceae bacterium | reverse complement strand
GGTCGCATGGAACGGGACGGTTACGGGCGTGATTTCAGTAAAGGCCTTGATATCCAAATCGGCGGCTTGAAACACTACTTCCGGGGTCACAGGCTTCTCGAGGTCTTCACTGGGTCCGTACGGCGCCGCCGAGAAATCCCGTAGGCGACCCTGTCCATCGAGAACGACTTGGACCATCCCGGGAAACATCGGCGGCGGATTGTCGCGCGTGACATACCCAAACGGCTCTGCATTGAGGCTGCGGGGCGCTTCTCGATAGAACGACGAGATAGGCGCGTCGGAGGCGAGCCATTCCTCCCACTTGTGCGGTCCAGGCAGCGCCTTCATGTGAGCCAAGAAGCGACCACGATGATCAAGCCAGAGCGCGGAATCGCCCGGCTTCTTATGGTAACCGAGCAATTCAGCAATCGCTCTGGACTTGACGGCTAGCACATCCGGGGAATAATCCAAGTCCGTACGCATTAATGCGCCGTTTCTCTCGCGCACCAGGGTGGATCCGAAGAGACATAGAATGACAAGCAAGAGACAAGGGATTGAGTACCGCCGCGCGAGCCCCTGAGTTGCGCCCGCAGAGGCGACTAGTTCCGGCGACGGCGTTTCCCCCGCCGCGAGCGCGGCTGCGAGGGGATCGCCACCCGGAAGGGCGGCTGCTACGGCAAGAGCGCTCGCTGGCCGTTGCGCAGGATCGGGATCGAGACACTGCCGAACTGCGCGATCGACGGCAGGATCGACATCCGCAGCGATGGAAGACATGCTGGTGAGTTGAGCAGCTTCCTGCTGCTCCAGCAATTGCTGGATACTCTTGGCTTCGTAGGGACGCTTGCCGGTGAAGATCTCATAAAGCACCAGTCCTAGGGAATAGATGTCGCTACGCGCGGTCACTCCCGAGCCTCGCAGTTGTTCGGGCGACATGTAGGCCGGCGTGCCGTTACGCACTTCGTGGCCCGTGAGTTGGTCGGCGATGGCTGCGAGGCCGAAGTCCATAATGAGGACCTCGCCGCGCTTGTTCATCATGATGTTGTGAGGCTTCAAATCACGATGAATTACGCCTTTATCGTGCGCGGCGGCCAAGCCGGCGCAGATTTTGCGCGCGGTCTCGATTGCCTTGTCGCCAGGCAGGCGACCGATTCGATGCAATAGCGACGCCAAGTCCTCGCCGTCCACATACTCCATCGCAATAAACGGCATTCCTTCGATCTGTCCGATGTCGTATACGCGGCAGACGTTGGGATGCGATACTTGGCGCGCGACACGTACCTCACCATGAAATCGTTCGAGGAGCCGCTGATTCGAAGCTGCTTCGATGGGCAAAAATTTCAATGCAACCGACTGGCCCAAGGTGAGGTCCGTGGCTCGATACACCTCGCCCATGCCGCCGACGCCGATGAGACCGATGATCCGGTATCGTCCACCGAGCAACGTGCCGGGCAAAAATCGGCCTTCTTCACCGGAGTATGGAGATCCGGCATCGGAGACGCTGGAAGAAACGCCCGACGGCGAATACGATCCGCTGTGGAGAAGCGCGGTCTCGATGGCCGAGGGGTCGACCTTACGTTCCATGTTGTTGGTTTGATTCTACTGCGTAACGGTCGGTTGCATCTGTGATAGCCATTGGAACACCTGCAGAGTCAAAGTATTCACACTATTCGTGATACGGTCGGACTCGACATTAACCAAGGCGTATCGTTCGGCAAGAGGGTCACCTGCTTGGAGCAATGCGTTGTGCGCATCCCGCAGGTTCGGCAAGTCCGCCGGATCTAAGGGCGAGCCGCGCAAAGCGGCGGACAGCGAATGCAGCGTTAATTCGACAGCATTCGCAAACGCATGAAATTCCGGTCGTGCAGGAACCGGCTGGCTTCGCGACAAGCCAGCTTCGAGCGCCATCACGGCATGCACAAAGCGATGGGAACTCGCTAATATCTCGTAGAGCTGGGTTAGCGACGCTGCCGGAAAGCGAGGCTCGGCGCGAAGTCGCTCAACGGAGCCTTCGAGGTTGGACCTTGCCAATCGTCCCACGAGCCGGATGCGGTCGATCTCTCGAGAGTACTCGTTCTCGGATCCCACGAAGCCGTAGCGGACGGCGCGGAAGTATTCTCGATACCGATCCAACATCTGCGCCAGAGTTTCGGATACTTGCGTACGCTCCCAAGTTGGCCAGATCGCATATGCGGCGATCGCAAGAAGTCCCCCTGCAGCCGTGTTGAGTCCCCGAGAGGCGACTACTTCAGCCGGAGCGACGCCTGTAAGGGCGAATAACATTACAATCAAGGCGCTGATGGCGATTACGAAAAGACCGTAGTTGGCTGGTCCATAGCAGCGCATGGCGAAACCGAGGACTGCAATGAAGGCTACTTCGAGAAATGGCCCGAGTGGCAGAAAGTGGAATAGAACCGTGGCGAAGAAGAGACCGGCGAACGTGCCGATCAACCGGAGAACACCGCGACTGAAAGTAGCCGTAAAGTCGGGTTTCAGGATAATCGCGACCGTCATGGTTAACCAGTACGTGCGTTCCCAATCGACGCTTCTACCAATAGCGTGCCCAATGCCAACGCACGCCGCCAGCCTGATCGCATGGCGGCATACCGCCGAATCGAGACTCAAGTTGGCCTGAAGGGTTGCCATTGTTCCTGCCACCCGGAGCATCCAAGGGTTATTGGCCTGTTTGCGCTCGAAAATCTTCCGTCCGACAGGTGTCGAGTAACTTGCCAGTTCTATGGCAGAGCGGAGTTGACCTGCAAGGGCATCGATTTGGTATCGTGCCTCCCGAATGAGTGCCTGACGGTCAGCGGAATGAGATTGGGGATTGGGCTCGAGTTGCGTCTCAGCGATGATGCTGATGCGCCTGACCGATTCCGAGTCAGTGGCAGCATTTCGATTAACGAGCAGCGTACGGCTAATGTCGATTAAGATACGCGATGCGAGTTGACGACACTCGTCGAGTATTTCTGCTCCGGCGCCGCTCGGGTCCTCGCGGGCCAAGCGGGCCCGGAGCCGGAAGATCATCAGCAGGCTGAGACGGATTCGCTCGGCTTGACTGAGAAGTGACCAGAAACGCTCAGCCTGACCCGAGCGGAAACCCCACGCGCCCGCAAGCACCTGGTGGGCTTCCGAGAACGTCGTGCTAGCTGGCGGGGCTTCCCAAGCTTTGACAGGTTCGGAAGCTAGTTCCGCAAGTCCCCGATACAATTCGCCGACAGCGCGTCGCTGCGGTTCATGCCGTCGCACAGGCCAGAAAGAGAGAGACAAACTTGTTTGGAAAAGGCCTCCGCCAAGGGCAATGGCGCCAGAATAGGCGGCTTCTTCCACGCTCATTGGACGAGCGCCAAAGACGACCAGCGTCACCAAACTGATCAGTCCGATGTCAGCCCAAGCACTGTCGATCGCTATCAGCATACCTGCGGCGAAGGCCCAGGTGGTAACTAATACTATGGCGACAAGATCGTTACGTCCACTCAGCGCTCCGATGAAGATTGCGAGCGAAACAAAGATTGTCGCCGTCAGCATTCGCTTGGCGCGCCGTATGTATGGATCACTGCCATCGGAGAAGGCGACGCTCAGCGCTCCGGTAGTAGCGATGGTTCCCGCGGTGGGATTACCAAATGCGACAGCTAGCGCGAGGGGAACCGTTAGACCGACTGCGTTTCGAAACGCAATCAACGGCTCGATCTTCGACGTATCAAAGCGGGTGATCGTATCCCACAGCGCGGCTCCGGAACTGGGCTTCTCCGGAAAGTTCGTTGTGGTCGACGGAGAAGCCATCTAACGGTCAGGATACTCTCGACCTGCCTCAACCTTGCTTCGTTCGTGGAAGCGTAACGCTTGGTTCCTATTTCGAAAAGCACATACTAATTGCCGAGTTCGATCTGACGTAGAGCTTCGGAAGCGACTTCATTCACACTTCGATGCTGCCCATCGACCGCGTAGTTCAACCGCCGCATCTTTGTGTCGTCGAATTTGCCTGATAACTGCCGCAGAACTGCTACCAAGCTCGGATTCTTCGATGCCGCCGCGTCCCTCACCAGGATCGAACATTCATATGGGGGGAAATACCGTTTGTCATCGGTAAGTACTTTTACGCGCAGAACGGAAAGCAATCCGTCAGTTGAGTTAGCTGCAACCATGTCCACTTTGCCACCTTGTAAAGCCGAGTAGAGTAGCCCAAGGTCCATGCTGATCGGAGCATCCCGCAGTCGCAGCGGATAAGCTTTCAGCAAGCCGGCCAGTCCGTCGGCTCGCTGCTGGAACTCGTATCCTACACCCAGTCGCCAAAGTTTTTCAGTGACGGCCTCGGTCAAAGTGTTGGATTTTACGTCGGTGGAGACAACCATTGCAAACGAATTATTGAATCCCAGCGGTTTGAGCCATAATAGGCCCCATCGTTCTGCATATTCCCTTCTTACCTGATCAAATACAGCGGAGGCATCGGAGCCCGGAGTTTGCTTCAGGACCGCAGTTAAAGCGGTTCCCGTGTACTCAGGATAGATATCAATGGCGCCGGACTTCAGTGCTTCGTGCGCTAGAAGGGTTCCACCCAGGTTCAGCTTGCGTTCTACGCTGATTCCGAGTTCCTTCTCAAGATGTTGCGCAATGATTTCACCGAGCACGACCTGTTCAGTGAAGTTCTTAGATCCCACTACAATGCGTGATTTTCCTGAGCAGCCGCACAAAAGGGTTGCGACTATGACCAGGATGACAGCTTGCGCTCTAGCCAACCCAAACCTCCATCCGCGAATAGTGCGATTATCGCAGCGGGAACTGCTCCGGCCAAAACTGTCTTGGAATCGACCATTGCGATACCGCGAAAGATAAACGTACCTAATCCGCCACCTCCAATCGCGGCTGCGATGGTTGCGGTCCCTATTGTCGAGACTGTTGCGATGCGCACACCGGCCATGATTGCGGCAGCCGCTAATGGTAGCTCAACTTGCCAGAGCAGTTGACGGCTCGTCATTCCCATCGCGATGGCTGACTCGCGAACTCCACGATCAACGCCCAGCATACCGACGATCGTATTGCGGAGCACAGGAAGAAGCGCGTAGAGCACAAGCGCTACGATCGCCGTGCGCTTACCGATGCCACCTATGAAAGGGACCGGCAAGAGAAAGCCGAATAGTGCAAGACTTGGAATTGTTTGCACGATATTCGTAAACCCTAAGGCCCAGCCCCGCACTGAAGCTCTGCGTGCAAGAAAAACTCCTAGGGGTACAGCGATACTTACCGCGATCAGGATCGCGATCGAAACGAGCCATAGATGCTCGACGGTAAGTGTCAGCACTTCACGCAGCAACGCTTGATTCACGCCGTGTTCCGCACGCTGGCTAGGAAAGCGTTGGCCTCGGGCGTCGTCGCTGTGAGAAACTCGTCCGTGGGTAGCACCGTTTCGATTGTTCCTTCCCGCATCACGGCGATTCGAGACGCTACCAGTAAAGCCTCGCGAACGTCATGGGTGACGAAGATCGCGGTGGCTCCGTACTCCCTGCGCAGGCCGATAAAGTGCTTCTGCAATTCAAAGCGAGTGACAGGATCGAGCGCGGCGAACGGTTCGTCCAGCAACAATAGCCTCGGTTCGGCCGCAAGAGCGCGAGCGATGCCGACTCGTTGCTTCTCACCGCCAGACAATTGACGCGGGTAACGTTCGGCCAGCTCCGGACGGAGTCCCATGATGGTCATAAGCTGCTGCACACGCGCTCGGAAATC
>DASQLD010000033.1:0-15211 GCA_035630195.1 Bryobacteraceae bacterium | reverse complement strand
CGTCACGTCGCAATTGTTCCTTCCACGGGCGGAACGGCTCGATATTGCACTAGCAAACTTGACGCGGATGTATTCCGAAATGGGAACAGTTTCAATTGGGCATCCGACTCGCGCAGCATCACCTACACGGCCGGCAAAGGTATTCAGGACATCCTGTTAAAGCAGGATCTCAGTTCGGACAAGGTGGAGGTCTTGACAGAGCGTATCGCCGGTTCCGCAAGCTGCACGCCAGACGGAAATCAGTGTGTACTGCTGAAGACGAGCTCGGAAAGACCCGCTGAAGTCTATCTTTATCACAAGGGAACGGAGAAGCAACTCACACATCTTCAGGATGGTGTCGTCGCCTCCTTGCCCCGCATTCAATCGGAAGTGATTCGGTGGAAGGGGTCGGACGGACTAGCGCTTGAAGGAATACTCTGGCTTCCTGTGAACTATCGTGCCGGGTCGCGCGTCCCGCTTTTAACTGAGCTGCATGGTGGACCGACAGGAGTGACGCTACACAGCTTCCCGATCCCGCGCGTCTATCCCATCCAGGTCTTCTTGCAACAAGGCATCGCCGTCTTCTCTCCCAATTTCCGAGGCTCCGCGAACTATGGCGCGGCGTTCCGTCTCAAGAATGCTCTTTCGCAGGGAATCGGCGATTACAACGATGTGATGACGGGGATCGACGCGCTCGTCGCCAGAGGAACTGCAGATCCGGATCGTCTCGGCATAATGGGCTGGAGTTACGGCGGTTATTTAACGGGATCCGTCATCACGCAGACAAACCGTTTTAAGGCGGCATCTATCGGCGCGCCGGCCACCGACTGGATCACATACTACGGACAATCGGATGCTGGTCCCGAGATCCTGTCCACCTACTTCGGCGGTAGCCCTTGGGACAAGCCCGAGAACTATGTTCGCCATTCCTCACGGGGAGGACTCAAGAACATTCGAACGCCGACGCTGCTTCAGGTCGGGGCACTGGATATCAATCACAACGGGGAGATCTATCGAGCTCTGACGGACCACGGTGTTCCGGTCGAATACGTGATCTATCCTCGAGAAGGTCATGGGATCACCGAACCCGCTCATGTTCGAGACCTGCTGGAACGTAACTTACGCTGGTTTCTGAAGTGGCTTACCCCGGACAAACCCACAGCCTGATTCTCCTGCGCAACGGCATCCTGATTGACGGAACCGGACGGGATCCCTATGCCGGCGAAATACTCATATCCGGAGATCGTATTGCCTCAATCGAGCGACAGCACCAAGTACCGGACGCGCATGTAATCGACTGTTCCGATCAGATCATAGCTCCCGGCTTCATCGATATCCATAGCCATTCGGATCTGCAAGTTCTCGCCAACGATCGCGCAAAAACTAATCAAGGCGTTACGACGGAAGTTGTTGGCAACTGCGGCTTTTCACCTTATCCGTTCCGCGATCGTACTGCGCTGCACAACTTTGCAAACGGCATCCTCTGTGGTGAGGGCGCCTGGGGTTGGGAGCGAGCGCGGGACTACCTCGATGACGTACAGCGCCGCGCAACACTCGTCAACGTTTTATCTCTTGTGGGGCATGGTACTTTACGCGTCGCGGCTAACAATGACATTGATCGGATGGAAGGCTTTCTTCACGAGTGTCTTTCTGACGGATCAGCCGGATTGTCTACCGGCCTGATGTACGCGCCAGGCTCCAGTGCGCCCCGAGAAGAGCTTGTGAAGCTGCTGCGCGTGGTGGCCCGGTACGGGAAAACACATGCGACGCACATGCGCAGCTACTCGCACGACCTTCTCGAATCCATCGAAGAGCAGTTGGATTTGGCTCGGGAAAGCTGCTGTCGCCTGCAAATATCCCATCTCCAGACCGTTGGACGAGGGAACTGGGACAAGCAGGATCGGGCACTGGAAATGATTGAGGAAGCTCGGCACAAGGGAATCGATGTTGAGTTCGATAGCTATCCCTATCTCGCAGGAAGCACGGTACTCACGCAACTGTTGCCGCAACAAGCGCTCGAGAACGGCCTATCGGCATTGCTGGCGTTACTCAAGAATCACGAAGAACGGAAGCGCATAGAAGACGAGACCGTCAAGGCGATGGCACAACAATGGTCTGACATCTTCATTTCTTCCGTTGGATCCCAACAGGACCGGTCCCTTATCGGTAAGACCATCCATGAAGTCGCGCAGGAACGAGGCCAAAGCGGCATTGGGGCGGCGCTCGACCTGCTTATCGAAGAGAACGCGCAAGTGAACATTCTCTCTTTCAACCAGAGCGAAACGAACTTGCGGAAGCTCCTCAGTCATCCGCTGTGCAGCATCATCAGTGACGGCTTCTATGTGAAGGGCCGTCCGCACCCGCGCCTGTACGGAACGTTCCCGTGTCTCTTAGGCGAAATCGTCCGGGAAAAACGTTGGCTCAACCTGGCACAGGCCATTCACAAGGTTACGGATAAGCCGGCGCGGCGCTTCGACATGACGCATAGAGGGCGGCTGCAAGCCGGCTACGCGGCAGACCTCGTCGTTTTCGACCCGCAGCGCATCGCCGCTCGCGCAACGTATGAAGACCCTGCAATCGGTCCCGTCGGTATCACGGCCGTCTTTCGAAACGGCAAACAAATCACATAGGAGCAACCTTGATCGTCGACGTTCACAGCCACTATTTCCGGTATCCGGATCATTTCTCAGAAGACTTCGTATTCCAGTCAAAGCGCGCCCGGAATGGCGTCGAAGTGGACCTCACCGTTCGCTTTGACGAATATCGGGCAGGGGCCACTGCCTGCGACTACACCGTAGTATTCGGCGGTAAGGCCAAGCTGTCCGGCCTGTGGGTGCCGGATCGCGAAGTGGCGGAGTACGTATCCCAACATCCCGACCGCTTGATAGGGTTCCTGTCCGTGGATCCAACGGTGGAAGGTTGGCGCGACGAATTGATCGAGGGTCACCAGGATCTGAAGCTTCAGGGGATAAAGCTGCTTTCGATGTACGCAGGCTTCAAGCCGAACGACCGCGAACTCGACGATCTATGGAAATATGCCACCAAGCATGGACTTCCCGTGCTGCTGCACACCGGAACTACATTCATCGACAAAGCTCCTCTGGATTGCACCCTACCGCGGCTTCTCGATGACGTCGCCATCCGCTTTCCTGACGTGAAGATCATCATGGCCCACCTGAGTCATCCGTACGAAGGCGAAAGCGCGGTCGTCATTCGCAAGCACCCGAATGTGTATGCCGATTGCTCGGCACTGCATTATCGACCGTTTCAGCTTTACCATTCGTTGATGCTGGTGCAAGAGTATGGCGTCTGGAACAAAGTCTTGTTTGGCAGCGATTATCCGTTCACTACCGTCGATGCAAGCATTACGGATATCCGGAAGCTGAACGAAATGCTGGAGGGTACCCACCTGCCCAGACTCAACACAGATCGCATAGAAGAAATGTTCCACCGCGACACGTTAGCGATTCTTGGAATTCAGCCGCGTTAACCGCTTCCGTGGGACTAGATTCGTGAGCGGCCGGAGTAGGCAGCGGTTGTACGGCAGCGCGATGAGATCGGGTGTAATCGAGCACTCGCGTGAAAGACGACCTGGAAGGAATTTCTAACACAACACTCGGAAATCAGGGCTTGACGAAATGAAATCGGAACCCCGACAACCCGGAACGTCGATAGTATGCCCGGGCGTCGTGGCCAACTCCAAGCAGGATCTCGTACTCGTGAGGAATGCCGCGCGCGCCGAGCCATGGATGGAGGGCCTCGGCGTCTCCCAGCGCAATATCCTTCGTACCGGCCACAAAACGAATCCGCAACTCGCCAAGCCGGGCCGAGTTCTTATGAGCCAGTTCGAACACGTCATCATCCGCCGAATACCACTGGCTGAGCTTTGCGATCCAGGCTTGCTGCTCCGGAGCGACGCTCGGGAAATATCCGTCGAGCGGCAGACGTTTGTAGGAACCAGCGTACGCCACCACGGAACGGAATAACTCCGGATACTTGAAGGCCAGCTTGAGCGCGCCGTTGGCGCCCATCGACATACCTTCGATGCTCCGTCCTTCCGGTGTAGCAATCGTGCGGAAAGTCTCATCGATGTGGGGAATCAATTCGCGGATGATCATCGTTTCCGGCTGAACGTTCTGCGACTGCCAGTCGCGATACTCCGTCTTGCGACCTCCGTTCGGGAAAACGATCAACGCGGCCTCAACGCCTTCTGTGCGCGTCGCCTTCTGATACTCTTCCGCGACCCACAGGCTGGATGATTCATTGCCACCCGATCCATGCAGCCAATAGATCACCGGATAACGGCGCCCTGAGCTTTCGTAGTCACTAGGCAGCCAGATGTTGTAGCCCACATCCCGCTGCATCGCCCTGCTGTGCAGAACACGATGCTGAACACCGGCGGTGCGGTTCGCCGGTGGGTTGACCCAAGTGATGTCGAATGTCAACGGCTGACGCTCCGCGAGCAGCAGCGGCAACGTGATCAGGGTCAGCAGGACCGCGCGCATCACGAGTAAAGGAACTTCAGGGGCTTAGCGCCATCGGCCGAAAGTTTGGTCGGCCGACCCAATGGATTCACATACTCCTTGCGATAATCGATGCCGAGTTTGTCGAAAATAGTCGCCGTAAAGTCCGGTATCTCAACCGGATCTTTCGTTACGTACGCGCCATTTTCATCGGTCTCGCCCCACACCTGTCCTCCGGGTACCCCTGCCCCTGCCAGACACATCGAGAACGCATTGGCCCAGTGATCGCGTCCGGCGAGATTGTTAATCTCCGGAGTTCGTCCAAACTCCCCGGTCACGATGAGCAACGTTTTCTGAAGCATGCCGCGGGATTCCAGATCTTCAATCAGCGCCGTAAACGCAGCGTCCAACTCAGGCAGGAATGTCTCGCTGAGGGAAGGGAAGATGTTGCTGTGGTGATCCCAGGTATTGAAGCCGCGAGTGATGGTGACATAGCGGACTCCCGACTCGACAAGGCGGCGAGCCAGCAAAGCCCCCTGCCCTAATGAGGTGCGTCCGTACTGGTCGCGTAGCTTCTCGGATTCTTCTCCGATCAGAAACGCCTTCTTGGCGCGTTCCGATTGCATGAGCCCGAACGCCGTCTGATAGTACGAGTTCATGTTCTCGATCAGGTTCTGTGAATCGTATTGACGAAACTTGTCATCGGCCAGCTTCAGCAGCGAACGGCGGCGATCCATACGCGCCCAGTCGACCCCGAGCGGTAACTCCAGATCGCGCACCTGATACTTCGGCGCATTCGGATTGCCGGCGTCGAATGGATTGAAGCGGGGCTCCAGATATCCTGCGCTCTCCCAATAGCCAGTCGAACCGGGGACTGACACGAAGCTCGGCAGTTCGTTGCGCGGGCCCAGTTCCTTGCTCACTACCGATCCGACACACGGATGCGTGATACTCGACAGCGGCAGGTGGCCGCTGAGAATCAAGCCGCATGCTGGAACATGGACCGGCGTCTTGTGCGTCATCGATCGGATGACCGTGTATTTGTGAGCAAGCTTCGCCGAGCTGGGAAGATGCTCTGTGATCTTCAATCCGGGAACGCTCGTCGGAATGGGTTTGAACTGACTGCGATGCTCCGGCTTCGAGTTCGGCTTGGGATCGAAGGTGTCCATCTGGCTCATGCCGCCCGTCAGGAACAGATGGATGACGGAAATATCGTCACCCTTCTTCGTCTCCGCCTGCGCCTGTGCCGCGAGCGCATCGCCCAGCGTCAGCCAGTGAAACGCAGCGATCGAGCCAATTTTGATGAATGAGCGCCGGTCGAAATCGTACATCGTGCTTTTCCTCTAATGATGGAAGAGAAATTCCTTTGAGTTGAAGGCCGTCCAAAGCAGGTCCTCGAATGTCTTGCGCCG
Source organism: Bryobacteraceae bacterium (assembly GCA_035630195.1). Classification (GTDB taxonomy): domain Bacteria; phylum Acidobacteriota; class Terriglobia; order Bryobacterales; family Bryobacteraceae; genus DASQDN01. Next base: position 9,357 of record DASQLD010000033.1, on the reverse strand, counting down.
CGCCTCCGGACTTCGATCGCCTGATGCCAGCGGAGCCAAAGCGGCGGCAACTTCATCCTCCCCGGGCTTTCGAGTCAGTGCAGCCAGATAGATGTTCTCGACAATCTGGCGATCCGTGACACTCGAATCGGCCAGCCAGGCGTCGAGGTTTCCGTCTTTGGAGGTGATCTGTTTCTGGATGGTCTCGCCCGATACCAGATGCATCACTTGGGCGACGCTGGGCTTCGTGTCACGCTCGCAGATGACCTCCCGTAGATCATTCCGTCCGAACACTTTCATCATGTAATCGGGTTTTCCGAAGTTGAGCACGGGAATGCTCATGGCGCGTTTTCCGAGAGGCTGTGTTGGGTATTTCAGTGGGATGCCGGTGACCTGTGCCATGGTATCGGCGATCTGTTCGGACATCAGCCGACGCACCAGAAAGTGCGAGTAGTTCACCTGGTCATCGCGATTCGTACCGTTGGGAACCGAGGAAAGCTGATACGTGCGGGAATTGAGAACTGCTCGCTCCAGCTTCTTGATGCTGTATCCACCGGCAACGAACTCCTTCGCCAGCGCATCCAGTAACTCGTCGTTGGTGGGAGGATTCGTCACACGAAAATCGTCCACCTGCTCTACCAGTCCGCGGCCCATGATGAACTTCCAGAAACGGTTCACACTGGCCCGGGCGAAATAGGGATTATTCGGCGCCGTCACCCATTTGGCCAGTTTCTCCCGCACATCCTGGCCGGGCGCCTCGGGCTCGAAATCGCCATCGAGATACTTCGGTGTCACCGGCTTTTTTGTCTTCGGGTGCAGTACCTCGCCGGTTTCCTTGAGATAAGTAGCGTTGTGATTATTGAGGTACATATCTTTCCGGCCTACGCGGGAAAAGAAGGCGGCGAATCCATAGAAATCGTCCTGCTTCCACTTTTCGAAAGGATGGTTGTGACAGCGCGCGCATTCGATCTGCAAGCCCAGCAGCAACTGGCTAACGTTTACACCGGATTCTTCCGGTGTGATCTCACGGCTCACAAAATAGAAATTCGAGACGCCTTCGAAATCATGCCGTCCCTGACTGACGAGCATGTTACGCACCATCTCGTCATACGGAACGTCCTTCCGAATCTGATCGCGGAACCATCGCCCATATTGGCCGCCTCCCTTCTGGCCCGCTTCGTTGTATCCGGCGCGATACATATCGGAGAAGCGCATGGCCCACAGGTCGGCTCGCTCAGTACGCTCTAGCAACTGATCGATAAGCTTGCTGCGCTTTTTCGGATCTTTCGAGTCGAGGAAAGCACGCGCCTCGGCGATCGTGGGAGCGGCGCCGACGGTGTCGAGATATACACGCCGGAGAAACTCTTCGTCGGTGGAGAGCGGGGAGGGGATCACGTTGACGGTCCGGAGTTTGGCGAACACGTACCTGTCGATGAAGTTGTTTTCCGCCACTACGGGGTAATCCTTTAGGGGCCTGTCCTTCACGACAATCACGCGGACCGCCGCGGCACGGCCCAGCGTTCGCGCCATTACGGCGGTTTCTCCACTCTGCTCCGCAGTCACCAATCCCCCTGGTTTCACAGAAGCTATCGCGCCTATGTTGGAACGAAAAGCAACGGAGCTAGTCAGGTCTCGTACGGAACCGTCGTTGTACTCGCCGACGGCAACTAGCTGGACTTGCGACCCCACTCCGACCATGCGCCAGTTCGATGGGTAAACCGCCAGCGAACGTAGTCGCGCCTGCCCGGGAGCATCATACGGCGTGCCGCGCTTCAGCCAGTCAAGAAGCAGGTTGTAATCATCGGATCCGACTTTGAAGCGCTGTCCGCCGCCATGCGCTTCTTGAAAGGACGGCTTGCGAAGAACCAGGCTGTTCGCCGGATTCGCCTTGTCGATGCGCTTCCCTTCTGCGTTTTTGGTAATCGCGTCGAAGTCCACATCGGGATCGCTGCCGAAGAGCGAAAGCTTGAAGCCCTTCTGACCGCGAATCGATCCATGACAGTTGGAGTTGGCGCAATCGGTGCGCGTAAAGATGGGAACGATGTCGTTGATGAAGCTCAGCTCATGAGGCCGCTCCTTGAGAACTTCCACCGCCACTTCGGCAGAGAGGCCGTCGAAGCTGGCACGCAAAGTTCCAGTTCCCGGTTGGGTCCCTTTGACGGTGTGATTGGTCCCCACCGATGCGCCCTTCACCTGGAAGCTCACTTCCGAGGTGACTTCACGACTGACACCTTCCTCATCGGTGGCGACGACTAACACCTTCTGGCCTTCGCTGCCCGCATGGAAGCGTACTTCCGGCGGATAGATCTTCAGCTCGATAGTCTTTGCCGACGCAGACGCTGCCAGCAAAATGAACAAGAAACAGTACAGCATCGTTACTTCCTTGCTTCAATCAGAATCGGCGCCGATTCGCCGATCACTGTACCGTCTGTATCAGAAACCACTTCAAAGACCACTGGAACTCCACTCGCGCCCACTTCCCCTTCAAACTTGAGAGTTGCTTCACTGGCGCCCGTCTGAACACGGACAGGAGATATGCGGAGCGAACCGGCCGGCGACTTGGGGCGCAGCGTCACGGCGGTTTGCTTAGCTTCGCCAAATCTGCGAACGCGGAGCTTCAGCGGGCTTCCGGCGTCTACATTGTCGGGACCGGTGATCAGCACTCTCGGAGGTTCCGCCACCGTGAACTCTCCGCGCTGTATCTGCATCGGTCCGTAAACGTAGCCCGCGGACGCATGGTTGTAGCGCACGATGGCTTCGCGCTCCACCGTTTTTCCATCCATCACTCCCCGTCCTTTAACCTTGAAATCGAAAGTGCCTGTTGGACTGGCTTCCACTCGCACCGGCAAGAGCACAATCGTCCCATCGATCACACGTTCTACGCCGCAAGTATCTTTCACGATGGAATCCTTGACATCCGCTGTCTGTCGATCAGCAACCACGCCGGTGGGCAAACCCTCCGTCCAAACCTCAACCGGAGAGTTCCATCCGGAGCGGCGTCGCACCCGCACCTGCAGCGTGTCCTGCTGCCCCACATAAAACGACTTGAGAGACTCACGTAATTCCAGGATAAAGTCCGGAGCCTGTTTCCTTACGGTCAGGCGGTAAAGCAACTGGTGGCCTCCGCGATACATGCTGTCGCGGATGGCGACGTAGTAAGGTCCGGCTTTTTCGCAGCGGAGGCTGAGATCGGGGTCGATCTGATATTCGTCAGAGCGGTCATCAATGCCGGGATCGTCAGCAAACGCCACACTTTTGCCGTCGGCATCCAACACCGTAATCGTGGGATCAAGATGATAGCCGAGCTTCATGGATTCGGCGCGAAAGAGAAATGTGTCGCCGCGCTGGGCGTCAAAACGGAACCAGTGGGATGCTTTCGGCTGATCGATGATCCCGTTCAACACAACCGATGCCGGAATCGGTTGCGCAGATTTCCACTCGGGTGAAGGCTTCGTGATTGTCAGTTCGGGCAGCCTGGATACGCGGATCTCAGTCGGCGTCGCCACTTCCTTGCCTGAAGCGGCGAGGTGCACGCGATAGGAACCTACTGATGTCTCTTTGGGTATTGTGAACCGTGCGCGGACCTGGCCCGCAGACTTACTAAGGACATGTCCTTTCGCCAGCCGGTCACCTATCCAGATTTCATCCACTCCATCCAGCAGCGATCCCGTAAATGTGATCACCGTCGGTTTCCCGGCTTCGAGCCCGGCAGGAAACGTGCGTCGCGCATAAGGCAAGACTCCCGCGGAAAGCCGGTAGTTGCCCCCGCCGTTAAGCGATCCCACGCGGACCACATAATCCCCCGTCTTCGCGAACGTGAATTTCAGATGAGGGTCGCCGAAGATCGTGGTGTCGTCCACCCACGCCAGTTCTTCGCCGCCTTCATCGAGAACGGCAACATCGGCATCCAGCCGCGAGCCGTGCCGCGTTGCGCTGACATCGAAGATCATCGTTTGCCCGGCTTCGGCGTGGAACTTGAAATGATCCCAGTCTTCGCTACCGATCTCTCCGTTGACCAGGATCGGCAGCGAGATAGACGGCGGTTTCCGCCAGTCGTCGTTATTTTCTTTCTCGATCGTTTCAGATAGGGCTCCGATGTCGAAGACTCCTACATAGACACCGCGCGCTGTAGTCAGTCGGTAGTCTCTGCGCCCGACTTCGGCATCAGCCACGGCCGTTATCTTGAGCTTGACTTTCGAGCCGAACGAAGAAATAACCTCGGCCTTCACACCACGCCCGGCAAACTCCACGGTGCGCGTATCGTGGAGGTTCTGCCCTTTCAGTTCTACTTCCGCGCTTGTTCCGCGCTGCACGCCGGCCGGGAATGCAGAGCGGACAACTGGAGCCGGCGAAGGCAGATCGGGATCGATGGCTCCTGCCAGCCCGATGGCGAAACACAATGTCAGACTCAGTTTCGACATCTAATCTCGATTCTACGGCTTTCCCGCTCCTGCGAGCTGGGTCATTGGTTGTGGACGGCGCGGATTCACGAATAGCCACAGAACGGCAGAGACGGCCGTCATGCCGACGCCCAGGAACAGTACGAAATTCCAATCGCCTGAAGTTTGCAGAACCCAACCCATTAGGGCAGGCGATGCGAATCCCGCGCAATTCGAAGCTGCATTCATCAGACCCGCGACCGCGCCTCCTGAGGCTCCACCGATATCAATGGCGGAGGCCCACGCTGCTCCCAAATAAAGGTCCACGGCGCCCGCGGCACAACCCATCAGGAGCGCCGCGAGACCGGCTTGAGCACACCACAGGCCGGCAGACATCAGCAACGCCGCCGCGCACAACGACACTAATCCGATGAGTGTTCGAGCGAAACGATCGTCTGTGCGGCGTCCGATCGAATCGGTCAGAATTCCCCCCGCCCATGTTGCGCCAACACCCAGAAGAAACGGAATGCTGGCGTAATAGCCGGCTTCCGAGACAGACATGCCCCGGTTTTCACGCAGGTATGTGGGGAACCAGGTGATATAGAACTGCCACAGGAAAGTCGAACCGAAAGCCGCTGCGAGCAGGCACCATAGACGACTCGAGGAGAGCAGTTCGGACCAGGGAGTCTTTGTGACTTGACGAGTACTCTCCGTCATTCCCGCGTGGATCTTCACCAGTTCGGCCTGAGTCATGGCAGGATGCTCCTCGGGTTCGTTGCGGAACCACCAGAACCACGCTACTGCGCCTAATAGACCGACGAGGCCAAAGGCGACGAAAGGCGTTCGCCAGCCGTAATGCAGCAGGATAAGACCTGCAATGGGTGGCGTGAGGGCGCCGCCGAGCCGTCCGCCGCCGAGGAACGCGCCGAAAGCCGAAGAACGTTCCGACGAGGGTATCCACCGATTAAACGCTGAGGCGACGGACGGCGAAAGCGCCGCTTCCAATGCCCCAAACGTGAAGCGAATCCCCATCAGAGACAGGAAACTCCACGCGTAAGCCGTAAAAATGGTGAAAACGGACCAGCCTGCCACCGCAAGACTCACAAGGGTGCGGGCGCCATACCGGTCTGCTGCGATGCCCCAAGGTGTCTGCCCCAAAAAGTACGAGAGGCTGAAGATGCTGAACACCAGCCCCATCTGCGACTGAGAAAGATCGAAGGCTTTCCGCATCTCCGGGCCGGCAACAGCAATGGCGACACGATCCGTATAGCAGATCATGTTTATCAGCAACGCCAGCAGGACGACCGACCAGCGGACCCTGGACGTCATCATGAAAGCCCTTCGGGAGTGGGTGTAGCAGGATCGAGCGGGTAGATGGGCCGGGGAACGCGTTTGAACGGCAGTTTTGCGAAGTTAGCCGTGCTGACGCCGGGTGTATCCACCATAAAGATGCCCTTCGCGATTGGCTCGTAGGCGGCGCGGAACCCGTTGGGCGACTTCACGACTACGATTTTGCAGTAGACCGGATCGATACCATGGCTTCGAAACAGCTCCGGGTCGACAGTCATGGAGGAGCGCTCTGCGATCAGGATCTGCACCTGTCCCACTTCCAGAACAGCGGCCCTCCCCATGGAAGTCGTGATGCCCGTGTTGTAGCCGCGTGCGCGGGCTATCCAGCGGCCATCGGAAATCAGCCGTACGTATGCGGTGATCGAAACCGGCTTCGAGTTCTTCTTATCGAAGGCGCCTCCGATCGACATCTTCACAGTGGCGCCGACACCCGCTTCGACAGCCTTCGCTACGGCAGCAGGGTCCACCAGAAAGATCGCCACCGGCCCCGACAAGCGTGTCTTTAAGAGGTGCTTTAATACTCCGGTGCTGTCACCCGGCGAGCCTGATCCCGTGCTGTCAGAAGATTCCGCGAGCACGACAGGTCCGCCCTTAATCTTCTCCGCAGCGACGAGCGCATCCGGCACCGAATGCAGTTTCACCTCATATGCCTTCTTGTTGTTCCATAGCCGTACTGCCAGAGCATCGGCATGCTTCTGCGCAGCCCGTCCATCGCCGTTGGTAACCGCCACCACGGCGCAGCCCATCTCAGCAATGTCCATCCACGGCTGCACCGGAAAGATCGAGACTGCTTCTGCTTTTCCGCTCGCTTCAAGAGCCTGCGCGCTGCGAATCAGCTTCGACATCGGACCGCGATGCGTCTGCGAGTTCTCGGGAGGAATAATAAGAGGCAGCTTGCGGAACGCCATCGCCGGCTTGCACTGGCCCTTCAGGATGCGCAGCATAAGCCGCGACGCCTTCTGGCCAACTTCGAACATGTCTACGTGCGGGTACGTATGGTAACCGACGATGGCATCGGCTTCGTTCACCATGCGCTGGGTGATGTTGCCGTGCAGGTCCAACGACATCACGATGGGCAAGTTCGGTCCAAGCACCTTTCGCGCGATGGAGAGAACGTGGCCCTCCACATCATCTTCGCCTTCCGCCGTCTGCGCGCCATGCATCGCCAGAAGCAGCGCATCGGGACGGGCCTTTCGCAGCCCTTCCTCAAACGCGTCTACGAGTTTTTCGAAATCCGCACGCACCAGCCGGTTCGCAGTAATCGCCCACGCGGCGCAGACCGGTGCTACTTCGACTTTGGCCTTATCCAGCACATCGAGGAAGCCACCCATTTCGGTCAGCTTGCCCCGATGCCGCTCCAGCACCGCTTTGCCGAAAACGGGCGTGAAGTCTTCGTACCGCGTGTAAACGGGAGAGAACGTGTTGCTCTCCTGCAGCATAGATGCAATCGCGATTCGCAATAGGAGTCCCCGGGACTTCAGAATACTAGCTTCAAACTCATTTGGCTGACACGAGCCGGACCGGAGGAAGCGATGATGCCGAAATTCGGGGTGCCGAGCACCGATCCAGGCTGACTGAAGTTGGTGTGGTTCAAGAAGTTGAAGAACTCCGCGCGGTACTCGAGGTTAATACCCTCACGTAGGAGAAAAGCCTTCTTGATATTCACGTCCACGTTGACCAGCCCCGGCATGATCAGAGTCCGGGTTTCTTCGGAACCGAATGTGTACATCGGCGCGACAACATAGGCGTCGGTATCGAACCAGCGATTGATGCTACGTTCGGAATCCGGAAGATTCGCGTCTCTCAGCCGGTTGGGCCGTTGATCGCTGCCTGTGTTGACGCGCGCCGCTCCGCCCTGCACGGTGACCGCGAATGCGCCTCCAGACTGCACCGACGCGATCGTGCTCAGTTGCCAGCCTCCGAGCAAGTAGCTGACAAATCCGCCTTGATTGAGAAACGCCCGGCCTTTGCCGAAGGGCAGTTCGTAAACGGCGCTTGTGGTCCATACGTGCTTGCGATGCGAAGAAGATAGACCACGTTGGGAAAGATTGGAGTACGTCTGCGAAACCGCGCCGCCGGTCGGGTTTCCCGCCACAGACGAAAAGGCTTGATCGATGGATCGCGAGAACGTATAGGAGCTGAGTACAGTCAGTCCATCACTAAACCGGCGGGTATATTTCGCAGTTCCGGCGTTATAAAAGCTCTTGGCATCGGAGCGCACCTCGGTCAGCACACCATACTGTGGAAAGCGCCGCCGCGGCTGAACCGCGCCTGGGCCGGGCGCCGCATCGTTAGCATTTACGTTCCGGTCGCCTCCCAGCGCGAGATTTCCCGAATAGCCGACCTCGATCGCATCGTTGTTCCCGATCTGCTGCGAAAGATGCAGCGAGCGAAGCTGCGAATACCCCACGCCGAAATCGTTGGTCATATAGCCATAGTTTGGAGGCGGCGGAGTTCCGGCGGTTGCGCTCGGGAAGGGATTGTCCCATGTGATGGGCGGCGCTCCAGGATTCGCGATGAAGGTATTGATGATTGCCCATGGCGGATTGCTGCCCAGCCGGAAAAGAGCCAGGTTCATCGTGAAGTTGTAGTAGATGCCATAACCACCTCGGATGACCGTCTTCTCCGATCCGAAGGGACGCCACGCAAAACCGATACGAGGCGCGAAGTTGTTCCAGTCTCCCGGATAGAAAGGAGTTCCCGCCTGCATTGGGATGGGACTTCCGGTAGTGATATCGAACCCGGTCACTTCGCCGCGCGCATCCGATACCGGCGTGCTCGGCTCATAGCGCAGACCTAGGTTGAGCGTAAGGCTCTGCGAGATGCGCCAGTCATCCTGTATGAACAGGCCATTCCGGTAGTTCCGCATGCGGATCGTCCAGGCACGGTTGCCGACCACACTCTGCTGAGGCAGCCCGAGCAAGAAATCCGCCATCGAGTTTCTCGATCCAACCGGATTGGTGTTCTCGAAGTTGAATTGTCCGCGGACGGTCAATCCCTGTGTTCGATCCGAACGCACCTGACGGACATCGAAACCCATTTTCAGTGTGTGTCGTCGGCGATTGATCGTAAGGTTGCTTGCCAGTTGATATAGATTGTCGGGCTGCAGCAGAGGATTGTTCGTCATGTCGCCTACGGGCGAGTAGCCTGCAATAGCAATCCACGGAAAGCCGTTCGTCTGGCCGGACGCAGGAATGTTCGGTATGCCCAGTTCCTGCTCGATATTGAAATCGGTGTTCTCTCGTGGATCCGACTGATAGACATAGCTGCGGTTGTAAGATGCACGGATTTCTTGAATGACAGACGGCGTCCAGATACGCGTGTAGTTGGCAACGATGTTGTACGCCTTAAGGCCGGTGTCGCGGACGAAACCCGGGAAGAACTCGGGATCGGGTCGAAACCGGTTGTCGTAAGCGCCCCTCGCAAAGAACAGGTCGTTCGGACCAAAGCGGTGATCCAGTCGGTGGATGGTCGAGTCGCTGTTGGTGATGACGGGGGCCAGAACTTCGTAATTGAAAACCTGTCCCGGTCGGTTCACTCGCGGAAAATAGGGCAGGATCTTTTGTGACTGGGAAGTGATTCTGTTTGAAGGGATGATGTTGCCAGGAAACGGCTGTTGCGTTACCGGGTCGAGAACAGGCGTGGTGAC
>DASQLD010000032.1:0-9104 GCA_035630195.1 Bryobacteraceae bacterium | reverse complement strand
CATGCTGGTGTTCGTCGGGCAGGACCACGAGTGTTGTGGAGGTCAGGCCGTGCTTGAGGGTGTTGAGGCGGCTGCGTTGTTTGCCGGCTTCCGTGCTGGGTTCACCTTTGCTGCCGTTGCGGCGATTGGCCAGGCGTTGTCGTTCTGATGCCATAGATTCCCGTTTGTAAAAAGAAATGGAGCGAGCGTTTTGGTTGAGCGCTCGCTCCTGTCATGATCTTCGCATGCGGAAATGGGGCTGGAACGGGTTCTTCGAGTTAACTGGTTGGAAAGAGGCGAAATATATAGTGGTAAGGGTCGTGAAGAGGGGAGATTGTCCGGTTTTCCGTTGAAAGTCGAGCGACTTATGTCACCAGACTTCCCCGGCTTTATTAGAGCGGCACGCCACGGGTCCGCTGCTTCCTGGACAGTTTCGGTTCTGCACTAGATCTACAGCATTTCGTCCATCTACGCGACTATGGGTCGCAGATAGGACTGCGCGGCTTTAGAGACTATCACGGGATGAGGACTTGGCGGGTGATCTGCCCATTGCTCTCCCAATAAGTTCGCTTACTCGCCAAGAATGGATCGTCCGGCGCTGGCTGTATGTTGCCGTTAACGTCAAACGCACGTGACCGGACGGTATGCTTGCCCGAAGCAGGCATTTCCCATTTGAAGCTCCAGAACCTCCAGGCATAACCACGAGAGTTGTTGTTTCCGCGTGATATAGAGCTGTCGAGCATGTTTGCTTGCGACTTGTCGCCGGCTTGGCTGCTTAAACCTGCGGGCGCGGCAGGACTATCGAGCGCCGCCGCATGCCAGGGGCCGTCGTCAATCTGGACCTCTACTCCCGAGATGGGCGCCCCCCACGCGGCGCCTTTGACGGTGTATTGGCCATTCTGACGTGTGACTCGCGCAGGGGCCGACTTGAGCCGGATAGGGCCAACAGTGGTGAATGTCCAGACGGTCTGGCCGTCACGCTGCTCCTCACGTATATTGATGTAGTCCCGCGACATGAAGCGGCCGGCATGGCGACGGTCCAGCACTTCAATGCGGGTCAACCACTTGACATTGGCGACTCCGTACCAGCCCGGGGCTATCAGGCGCACCGGGAAACCGTGTTGAGGCGGAAGCGGCTGGCCGTTCATTTCGTAGCAAAGCAGGTTGTCACGGTTGAGCGCCTCGTCGATTGACATGCTGCGTGCGAATTGCTCCGTGATTGTCAGATCAAGGCCGCCGTCGGAGTCGGGCTGGACCTCTCCTGTCTGACCCGGAGTAAGAATTCCCCCGTTATCGCGGATTGTAGCGGTCCCGCGATCCACTCCATAGAAAACCACTTCGCTGGCTTGGCGCAGGACGTCCGCCTGCTCGAGCAGCGGCGCAAGCGGCGTGCCCGCCCACCGGGCGTTGCCGATGGCACTGGAAAACCAGTCAAATCCATTGTCGCCGGAGCACTCCAAAGTGAAATCCACCTCCCGGCGTTCCCGTGCTTTGAGGTCGGCGATTGTCAGGGACCGGGGCCGGGCGACAAGGCCAGTAATGCCCACACGCCATGCGGACTCATCGAGGGAGTCGGGTTGGCCGTAATGGTTGACATTGAAAAAACGCTCCGCAGGCGTTATCCAGGAATCCAGCTTCTCCCACGGTTGCAGGTTGTCATTCACATCCGACGGGGGAGGAGGAGGGAGCGTATCGAGCCAGGGAATGACCTCCTCACCGGCTTGCCCGAACGCTGGCGCAGGGGTCGTGACCCGCAGCGTCGTCATGGCCGTAAATGCCGCGCCGCCGCCTTTCAAAATCGTACGTCGTGAAATGTCTTGATTGTCCATTAGAATTTCCCTGCTTTCGCGTACGAGCGCAATGCACTCTCCAGGATGCTGCCCGTTACGCCTGAAAGCCGTTATATTGATTGGCCAGCCCTGTGGCAACGGACAAAGCTGGACGGAGGCGCATTGACCTCCTTTGACCGCCTTTGCCTGTATATAATGAATCGGCTGCCAAGCGTGGCCAGCGGGACGTGAACAAACGTGGGCATAGCCGGCCAGACCTTCCGCCGACAGCTTTAGCCGCCGATGAGTGAATCTCCCAGCCGATTGGACTCCTGGAAAGAAATCGCTTCCTATCTCGGCCGTAGTGAGAAGACTGTCCGGAGGTGGGAAGAAGCAGAGGGACTCCCAGTACACCGATTGCATCATCAAAAGAGCAGCTCTGTCTATGCTTATAGCGGTGAACTCGACGCATGGCGGGCGGCGCGGACGATTGCGATCAAATGTGAACCGGATCCAAACGATGGCGCGGTAAAGGTTGAGGCCGAAGAAGCCCCTCTAGGGCATCCGGAGGGTGCGAAGAGGAGCACTGACGCGCCAGCCCGCGGGCCGAGACCGTGGCTGATCGGGTCCATTATGGCAGCCGTTGGCGTCAGCGGGTTTCTGGCTGGGATGCCTTGGAGTGGGTTGAGGCAATTCGTCGCGCGTGGTCCGAATGTGGTTCGCATTCAGTCTCTGGCGATGCTGCCACTTGCAAACCTTTCCAGCGACGCCGAGCAAGAGTACTTAGCGGATGGCATGACCGAGCAGATCGTTGCCCAACTCGCCAAGGTCAGTTCCGTGCGGGTGATCTCCCCTTCCTCCGCGATGCACTATAAGAACACGAAGAAAGCGCTAACGGAGATCGTACGAGAACTTAACGTCGATGCCGTGGTCGAAGGTTCCTTCCTGAGGTCCGGAACTCGGATCCGCATGACAGTCCAGTTGGTTACTACTTCCCGGGAGCTCCATTTCCCGGCCGATGTGTATGAGGTTGATGCTCGCAATGCACAGGCTCTACCGCTGCATGTGGCACGCGACATTGGAAGCAAGATACACGCCGGGCTGGGCACACAACCGTCCGGGAGCCGTGCTTCAGAGAAGTATCCGGATCCCGAGACTTATGAGAACTACTTGCGAGGCAGACACTTCCTGGCAATGCGCAATGCGGAGGCCATGAAGAAAGCCGTAACGTATTTCCATCAAGCTCTCCGGGGAGAGCCGCGGTATGCTCCAGCGTATGCCGGGCTGGCTGTCGCATACGATCTACTGGGTTCGTACGAGGTGCTGCCCTCCAATGAGAGCTTCTCAAAAGCAAAACAATTCGCCAATCAGGCACTGCAACTCGACAACACTCTTGCTGAGGCGTACACAGCACGAGCTATGGCTGCTTTTTTCTGGGAATTCAACTGGTCCGCTGCCGACCAGGACTTCCAGCGCGCGATGGCTCTGGACCCGAATCTTGCCCTGGCGCACCACTGGTATGGAGAATACTGGACTTCTGTTGGGAAGGCAGATCGCGCCGTCGCCGAACTGAAGCGGGCACGAGAACTGGATCCGCTTTCGCTGCCTATAAACGCAACCTTGGGGAGGGTCTACCGCGATGCGGGCCAGTATGAGGAAGCGCTTCAGCAGTGTAGAAGGACGTTGGACTTGCATCCCCTTTTCGCGATGGGACATTGGTGTCTAAGCCAGGTCTATGTGGGACAGAAGCGCTATGCAGCAGCCATTGCGGAACTGGAGTTGGCAAACAGTTTGGGAACAACTCCATTGCAGCTTCGCGACTTGGGCTGGGCGCACGCCGCGGCCGGGAACACCGCGAAGGCGAGAGAGATCCTTCAAGCGTTGAAGCATAGCTCGCAGCCCACTTCCGTTTCACCTTATTCCATTGCTGTGGTCCATGCCGCGCTCGGAGAAAAAGACGAGGCTTTCCGGTGGTTGAACAGAGCCTATGCGGAGCGTGATTCTCAAATCACGTATTTAGCGCTGGATCCGGAGATAGATTCGCTCCGTTCCGATTCGCGATTTCCACCTCTGCTGAAGCGTCTGCAGATACCTCCATAGCTGAGCTCCTATGCAACGTGTCACCGCACCGAGTAGAGGCGATCTGACGATTTTTTTAACGACCGCAGCGAACCTCGGATCGCGGCCAGAACTCAGACGTGTTCAACGACTAATAGTAGAAAATCGGGCTCTGTTGCTGGGGTCCAGCCAGAACTTCGCTGCGTCGTCATCACGGTCGGCGTGGACATGGGGAGATTCGTTCGATTCATGGCTATAGACTGACTGGCACTGTCGGAGTATTTATGTCGGAGGATATGCTGACGGAAAGTTCCCGCCCAGCCCGGCTCTGATATAAACTGGCCGTACCCTGTGACACTCGCACCCGTTGACTACGCGATTCTTGCGCTCTATTTCGCCTTCGTGCTCGGAATCGGCTGGGTGGCCAAGAAACGAGTGGCTACGTGCGACGATTTTTTAACGTCGTGCCAGTCCGTCCCCGTGTGGATTACGAGTCTGGCCTTCATCGCTGCCAATCTCGGCGCGCAGGAAGTGATCGGTATGTGCGCTTCCGGAGCAAAGTACGGCATCATGACGGCTCACTTCTACTGGGTCGGGGCGATTCCGGCGATGCTGTTCGTCGGTGTCTTTATGATGCCGTTCTATTACGGCAGCCGCGCCCGCAGTGTGCCGGAGTACCTGAAGCTCCGGTTCGACGAAAAGACCCGAGCTTTTAACGCGATCACGTTCGCAGGAATGACGGTCTTTTCCTCGGGAATCTCCATGTATGCTCTGGGTCTGTTGTTTCAACTCGTGCTCGGCTGGAGTTTCACTGCCTCTGTGCTGCTCTCGGCTCTAATCGTACTGGTTTACACCACCCTCGGCGGTTTAACCAGCGCTATCTACAACGAGGTGATCCAGTTCTTTCTCATCGTCCTTGGGTTCGCTCCGTTGGCGGTCCTCGCAGTCTACCGAGCAGGTGGCTGGGAGGGAATGTCCACACGCTTACCACCTGTGATGACCCATTCCTGGCAATACCTGGGCACTCCTTCGGCGAATCCGATGGGCGTTGAGATATTCGGACTTGTCGCCGGTTTCGCGTTCGTTTTGTCATTTGGATATTGGTGCACGGACTTCCTTGTCGTCCAGCGCGCGATGGCTGCTGAATCGATGTCTGCGGCGCGCCGAACGCCCGTCATCGCCGCCTTCCCGAAGATGTTCATGCCGTTCGTTGTGATTCTGCCGGGCATCGCTGCCATGGCGCTGGCTCAGATGAATGTCGGCTATGCGCTTCCTCTGAAAGAGAACGGCGTACCCGATTACGACCAGGCTCTCACGACTCTCATGGCGCAGTTTTACCCATCCGGGATGCTCGGGGTCGGGCTGACTGCTTTGATGGCATCGTTCATGTCCGGGATGGCCGGCAACGTGACCGCGTTCAACACAGTCTTCACCTACGACATCTATCAAAGCTACTTCCGGCGGAAGGCTCCCGATTCTCATTACCTGATGGTTGCGCGGCTCACGACCGTCGTTGGCATTCTGCTGTCCATCGCAACTGCCTACCTGGCGCAGCAATACAACAACATCATGGATCTGCTGCAGTTGGTCTTCGGGTTCGTCAATGCGCCGCTCTTTGCGACATTCCTGCTGGGGATGTTTTGGCGAAGGACGACTGGACATGGGGCGTTTCTCGGCCTCGTCAGCGGCACGTTAGCCGCGGCGATAACTCATGGCCTAACCGTCGCCGAGGGCAAAGGTGGGTGGTTGGGTTCGTTTCGCGATTTTCCGTCCACGATGGCGCAGAACTTCTGGATCGCGATATTTGCCTGGTCGACTTGTTTCCTGGTGACCGTTCTGGTCAGCCTGGGGACAAAGCCGAAGCCCGACGTCGAGTTGCAGAATCTTGTTTGGGGTTTGACCAAGATGCCAAACGAACAAGGAGTAGTCTGGTATGAACGGCCCGGCACACTGGCGATCGTGGTGGTGGTTATTTGCATTGCATTAAATTTCCTGTTCTGGTAAACCATGGACCTGCAATTACCTACCGGCTGGTTTTTTCTTTTGCTTGGAGCAATCCTGATCGGAATGGGCGTATTTACGAGCAATATGGCGCCGCTGACCACAGTTAATGTGAACCTTTACGCCGGTCTCTTAATGGCGCTATTTGGAGGATGGATGCTTTGGCTGTCGAAACGGGCATCGTAAGGGGCGCGTTCGCAAAAGCGTTCGGAGACGCCACGCCTGAGCACGTGTACCGGGCTCCGGGACGTGTGAATCTGATCGGCGAACATACCGACTACAATCTTGGGTTCGTCTGTCCAATTGCGATCCATCTGGCCTGCTATGCAGCCGCGGCTCCGTCCTCTGACGGCAAGCTACGCGTCTATTCGCAGAACATAGGACAAACCCAAGAGTGGACACTTGACTCGATTGCTACGGCAACTCCACAAAAACATTGGACGGACTACGTTATTGGAGTGGCGCAGCAACTTCTGGCGAGCGGCAGAATAATTTCTCCACTAGATATTGCGATCTACAGCACTGTACCGGTCGGCTCGGGGTTGAGTTCGTCGGCATCCATCGAGGTTGCCTCGGCTCTCGCCATGCTCAATGGTCAGGAGATCGATAAGGTTGATCTGGCCAAGCTCTGTCAGCGGGCCGAACGTGAGTTCGTAGGAGTTCCCAGCGGCATCATGGATCAGTACGTCTCGGTGTTCGGCGAAGAGAACCGCGCGATCAGGATCGACTGCCGGTCCATCACGCATGAAGCTGCTGCCCTGCCTCGTAATGTGTCGATCGTTGCTGTAAATTCCATGGTTAAGCACTCGCTGGGCGATTCGGCGTACCGCACTCGGGTGAATGAGTGTACGGAGGCTGTTGCCGCCATTCAACGCGCATACCCGGATGTCCGAAGCCTTCGCGATGTACCCAGCCGGCTTCTGGACTCAGTGCAGAACCTGATGAGCGATACGGTATTCCGTCGCACTCGTCACGTTGTCACGGAGAATGAGCGCGTCGAACAATTCATGGGCGCCGCTCGGGACGGCAACCTCATGCGAATGGGCCGCTTGTTTCTGGCGTCCCATCGAAGCCTTCAACATGACTACGAAGTGAGCGCTGAGGAACTGGATTTTCTCGTTGACACTGCATCGGATTTTTCCGGCGTGTATGGCGCGCGAATGACGGGCGGAGGATTCGGCGGATGCACGGTGAACCTGATTGCTCACGATCGTGTCGAACAGTTTGAAACGCACATCTCGGAGGCTTACCAGCGCACGTTCAATATGAGACCCCAGATCTATCGCTGCAAACCTGCCGCCGGCGCCTCTGAGGTTTCGTGAGAACAAAGCCATCCGGCGCCCACCATCAGGGTGTACATTCCACTCCGTAAACTTTTAGTAGCACGGGCGCCTGCCGCCCCGTGATGGGGTTGTGCCCGTGCTCCTACTTTTCTTCGATGTCTCCATTCGTCCCACATTCGGGATGAAGAATTCCACGGAAATACACCGATGCCAGCGCCGCAGAAAGCAATTGCATGACAGGCTGCCACTCAGGATCGCCGGGAAGCAGCACCTGAATCAGTAGCGGTCGCTCGGGCGCTTCGAGAGCTTCCTTGAATGCTCCTCCAAACAGAAGATCGAGAACGTTTTCGCGAAAGACATCGAGCATCACTTCGTCGGAGGTAGGATTTCCCCCAGTGAGCAGAACGCTGATGAGGGCCGGTTCGCCTGCGCAAAAGATCGATGCTAAAGCAACGCCACCCTCCGCTGAGGTCCAGTCGAGTTCAATGTCATCTCGCTTGAGGAATGAGAGGCGGTCACGAAATGCTGCCGGACGATCGGAAAGATAACGCCGGAACAGATCACAGACCGCCTCGCCCTGTGAATTCGTGGGCTGCAGCGAAAAGGAAGTCGCCTCGATGCGTCCTTGATCGGGCAAGATGCATCGAACATGAAACATCGAGGCGATTGTAGCAAAGGCTTTCAATGGCAGACCTATTGGCTCAGGCTTTCGCTGGTGCTTCCGCGCGTCGCGACACCCGAGTCCATCACAAGACCAAGGTACCCTTCCGCGACACGAGCCGACCCGATGACACCGTCAGTGATAAAAGCGAACCCATGAGCATAACGGAAATCACACCGGATGATGAGATATCCCTGGAAGCCGGGTACCGCCGTGATCCCATGGCTGCCGCCCGATGACAGGACAAAGGTCATTGTTGAGCCGGGTTCCACAGCAGACGAAGTCGTCTGAGGCGGTGGAGCAGGACCGGCGGTGGAAGCGCCATAGTAGCTTACGGTGCACGAACCTGTCTGCGGACGTTGTGTTACGCCAAACGGATCACGCGACGTATTTGCAATGGCGATGCCTGTGTCGAACCCGGATTGGTTTGTGACGAACGGGAAAAGCAGATTCGTCACGCACGAATCGATCCGGAATGCATCGACGCGTTGTGGACTATCGATGAATCGCGGGATCGGCGAGGACGCGCTCATAGTGCCTGCATCGGAACCGGCCGCATAGAACGGGCCGAAGTTTCCCGACACCGATGCCAGGCCAAGTCCCGGCAGGCGATTCGGCGCATCCGGTGTATAAGCGATGGCAACCCCGAACACCGCTGCTTCGAGCGCCGCAGCGTTGGTCTCGGTGACTTCCCAGACCGCTATTGCCGTACCGTTGACTACCGGGATCTCGGCGGAGGCTAGACCGGAAGAAGCAGTGAGCGGACAGAACAGGGTTGCTGTTGCCGGAACTGCATCCGGGCTGCGCGTCAACACGGCATGGAAGCCGGTGGAACTGCCGATGCTCGGACCTGTTGTGACGAACACGCGGGCTCCCGTGGGTACGTTGGTAAATCGGGCTACAAGGCGGGTGGCCGAATCGGCTCCACCGACGGAATTCGGAATCTGAGGAGTCTTGAGGAATCCGCTTTCAGAGTGATAGGTGACGCCAGGGACGCTCGGATTTTGACCCGAGGCCAACTGCGGTTTGAACGCAGTCTGGAATCCTTCTGTGAAGCGGACTGCGAACTGCATCGTTCCGTTGGTTCCGTTGATGAGATTGCGATCACCTGACGAATTCTCGCCGACGCACTGGGCAAACGATGTTGAAGCTGACGCCGTGTTGTTGCAGTTTCTGAGGTCGAAGGACAGTCCGGGTTGAACGTAGCCAACAGTCTGCTGCGGGAAGCTTAATGGGAGCGACTGGCTTGGCGATGCTGCGAGGAATGCGATTACCTGAGAAGGTACGAGGCTGCCGGAGACACCAAGTCCACTTGCGTTCGCTCTTATGTTCACGATGCGAATCGTTGTCTGA